>NZ_CP082273.1:641296-961945 GCF_019880385.1 Nocardioides coralli | reverse complement strand
CGACAAGGGGTAGCAGGAGCAGCAGCAGCAAGGGCTTCATGGTCATGCGACGGTGGCGGTCGTCGGTCGGTTCCCGGCGAGCCGCCGCAGCAGCCGGGTCGGCAGCCCGACCAGCCACTCCAGGGGCCCGCGCCACCCGAAGAAGGTGAAGACCGCCCCCACCAGCCCCAGCACGAGCACGTGGTAGCCCATGCTCCCTGGTTCCTCGGGCGGCCAGACCGCATCCGTCTTCATCACGACGTGGAGCGAGTAGAGGGTCAGGGTCATCGTCCCGGCACCGAACCAGACGGCAACCGGGCGGCGCCAGCCCACCGGGAGCACGCCGACGAGCAGGAGAGCCACGGCGATGACGAGCAGCGACGTCCCGATGGTGTGGGCGAGGTCGAACGGGGTCGAGCTGTGCGGCGAGACGACCAGCAGCCACTCCCAGCCCTCTCCCGCCGGGGTGTTCCCGAAGAGCCCGAACGCCGCGCGCTCCAGTGTCTCCTCACCGAGCCGTCCCTCGACCAGGACTCCGGAGAGCCAGCTCGACGTGACGGCGAGCAGCAGCCCGCCGCCCGCCACCGCGGCCTGCACCTTCCGTCGACCGAGGTCGCTGCGCCCCAGGGCCATCCCCGCGAACAGGTAGGCCAGCCACGGCAGCACGGGGTAGTAGCCGGTGAGCAGCAGCTCCGAGACGAGCAGCGTCGGCTGCTCGAGCTGCTCCAGGCTCGGGCTACCGAACCGGCGTTCGGGCAGCTCCGGCCGCACCCAGTGGGACACCACCGGCGCCGCGACCAGCCAGGCAGCGGCGAGCACGGCCAGCCCCCGTGCCCCGAGCCCGAGGAAGGGCAGGCCGAGAAGGAACAGCACCCCGTAGTAGGTGAGGATGATCGCGATCCCGCTCTCGAGCCCACCGAGCGCGAGCCCCAGCACCGCGATGAGGACGGCTCGCACAGCGAGGCCGGTCGTCGCTGCCCAGCGCTCCCTTCCACGCACCGGCCGGGTCCGCCCGCTCGCCAGGGCGAGCGAGACACCCGCCAGCACGGCGAACAGGGCGGCGGCACGGCCCCCGGCGACGGCCTGCGGCCAGGCGAGGTCGCCCGCAGGGGTCCGGGGTGCGAGCACATGGGTGGCCACCATCCCCAGTAGCGCGAGGGCTCGCGCGACGTCCAGGCCGACGAGCCGGCGGGACGTCGCGGCCACGGGGCTCAGAACCCGGTACGTCGGGGGCCCGCGCCGCGGCGTACGGCCTCACCCTTGGCCTGCGCCTGCTCCTTGAGCGTCTGCTGGAACGCGACCATGCGCTGCCGCAGCTCCGGGTCGGTCGCCGCGAGGATCCGGACGGCCAGCAGCCCCGCGTTGCGGGCGTTGCCGACCGCGACGGTCGCCACGGGTACCCCGGCCGGCATCTGCACGATCGACAGCAGCGAGTCGAGGCCGTCGAGGTTGGCGAGCGGCACGGGGACGCCGATCACCGGCAGCGGCGTGACCGCGGCGAGCATGCCCGGCAGGTGGGCCGCTCCCCCGGCGCCGGCCACGACGACCTGCAGCCCCCGGTCGGCGGCCTCCTTGCCCCAGGCCAGCATCTCCTCCGGCATCCGGTGCGCCGAGACCACGTCGGCCTCGTGGGGGACGTCGAACTCGGCCAGGGCCTCCGCCGCGGCCTGCATCACCGGCCAGTCGGAGTCGGAGCCCATGACGATCCCCACCCGGGGCGTGGTCTGGTCGGTCATCGTCCTCACTCGCTCTCGTTGCCCAGGTCGCCCCGGAACCAGGCCGCCGCGTGGCGCGCCCGCTCGAGGCAGTCGTCGAGGTCGTCACCGTAGGCGTTGACGTGGCCGACCTTGCGGCCCGGCCGCAGCTCCTTGCCGTAGAGGTGCACCCTCAGCCGCGGGTCGCGCGCCAGCGCGTGCGGGTAGCCGTCGTAGAGCCGGCCGACCCCCTCCTCACCCCCGAGGATGTTGACCATCACGGTCCAGGGGGCGCGTGGAGCCGGGGAGCCGAGGGGCAGGTCCAGCACCGCCCGCAGGTGGTTCTCGAACTGGGAGGTCACCGCACCGTCCTGGCTCCAGTGACCGGTGTTGTGGGGTCGCATCGCGAGCTCGTTGACCAGCACCCTGCCGTCGGTGGTCTCGAAGAGCTCGACGGCGAGCACGCCGGTGACGTCGAGCTCCTTGGCCACCGTCAGCGCGATGCGCTGGGCCTCCGTCGCCAGCGCCTCGTCGAGGTCCGGGGCGGGTGCGACCACCTCGTGGCAGATGCCGTCCCGCTGGGTCGACGCGACGACGGGGTACGCCGCCGCCTGCCCGCTCGGCGACCGGGCGACCAGCGCCGACAGCTCGCGCCGGAAGTCGACCTGCTCCTCGGCGAGCAACGCCACCCCGGACGCCGCAGCCGCGGCGAACGGGGCCTCGCACTCCTCCGCCGTGGACACGAACCACACGCCCTTGCCGTCGTAGCCACCCCGGGTGGTCTTGAGGACGCAGGGGAAGCCGAACGCCTCGACGTCCGCCACGCTGTCAACGACCGCGTTGCGCGGGCACGGGACGCCGAGCTCGGCGAGCCGGCGGCGCATGACCGCCTTGTCCTGGGCGTGGACCAGGGCCTCAGGACCGGGTCGCACGGCCACCCCGTCGCCGGCCAGGGCATGGAGGTGCTCGGTCGGGACGTGCTCGTGGTCGAAGGTGACCACGGAGCAGCCGCCCGTCACCGTGCGGAGCGTGTCGAGGTCGCGGTAGTCGCCGACGAGGTGGTCGGGGATCACCTGGGCGGCGGACACCCCCTCGGCCTCGGCGAGGAGGCGCAGCGGCAGGCCCATGGCGGCTGCGGGCTCAGCCATCATCCGGGCGAGCTGGCCGCCTCCGACCACGGCGAGGACTGGTGCGGAACCGGCGGGAACTGGCACGCAGGGAAGGCTAGGCCATGACCGGTCAGCGCTGGTTCGCGCCCGAGACGGCGCAGGCCTCGAAACGCAGGCCGCGGCCGCGCACCGTGGTGATCAGGCTCGGCTGCCGGCTGTCGTCCCCGAGCTTGCGGCGTACCCAGCCGAGGTGGACGTCGATGGTCTTCGACGACGTCCAGAACGTCGTCTCCCAGACGTCACGCATCAGCTCCTCGCGGGTCACCAGCTCACCGGCCCGGGCCATGAGGGCGTGCAGCAGGTCGAACTCCATCCGCGAGAACTCGATCTCGCGGTCGCCACGCCAGACCCGGCGGTTCTCCGGGTCGAGGCGAACGTCCTGCACGGTCAGCACGGGCCACACGGTAGGAAGACCTGCGGCTCCGCGGGGCGGAATCGGACAAAATCATCCGTTCGGTCAGTGACGACGCACGGTCAGAGGTTCCACCATGCCGAACCCCCGGACCGGGCGGGCGGGCAGCCGACGGGTCTCGAACTGGTCGTCCGGGAGCAGGTCGGCGGTCTCCTGGTCGATGATGATCCGGTTGCGCCGCGCCACCGCCGTCAACCGGGCCGCCATGTTGACCGGCGGTCCGAAGACGTCGCCGAGCCGCATCACCACGGCGCCGCTGGCCAGGCCGACCCGCACCTCCGGCATCCGCGGGTCGCGCCCGACGACGCGGATGATCCCCTCGGCGGTGTCGTAGGCCGCGATGGCGTCACCGGTCACGAAGAGCACCGAGTCACCGAGGCTCTTGATCACCCGGCCCCGGTTGCTGGCCACGACGTCGGCGCAGCGGGACTCGAAGATCTCGACGAGGTCACCGATCCGGTCGCGCGACAGCTCGTTGGTGAGCGCGGTGAAGCCGACGATGTCGGCGAAGCCCACCGTGACCTGGGTGGTGTGCAGGTCCTCCTCCCGCGCCCCCAGCGCCTCCAGCCGCGCCACGGCGGCGGCGAGGTGGCGCCGCCAGGCGTAGATCAGCATCTGCTCGAAGCGTGGGTTGACCTCGTCGACCAGCCGCAGCGCCGAGCCCGCCCGCGAGCCCGTGGCCTGTTCGCCCTGCTCCATCTCCTCCACGCGCTGCAGGAGGGTGGCGACCTCCCAGTCGGCCAGCCGCGCCATCTGCTGGCCGACCGCCCGCGTGAGCATGACGCCCATGTCGAGGTCGATCGCGCCAGTGTCGACGATGGCCTTGAGGACGGTGACGGCCTCCACGTCGGCCGCGGTGAACGCGACCTCGGAGCCGTGCTCGGGGAAGCCGAGGGCGCGCCACAGCCGACGCAGCTCCTCGATCGTCAGACCGGTCTCGGCGGCGACCTCGACGGCGGTGTAGACCGGGTCGTGGCCGAGGATGGCCCGTTCGAGAGGACTGTGGGTGAGGGCCTCCGACGGCGGTTCGAGGGGCTCAGGCACCGTCGTCGTGACCCCGTCCGCGGGCGTTGCGGTCCAGCTCGGCTGCGACCTGCTTCTGGACCTCCTCGACGTGCGGGATGTCGTGGAGCAGCACCTGTCCGTGCTCGCTCGCGTCGGTGACGACCAGCGTCCCGCACCCGAAGACACGGTCGACCACGCCGATCTCGAAGTCGACCCCCGAGATCCGGTTGAGCGGGATGGTGCGCCCCTCCTTGGCGATGAAGCCGGACCGCTTGACGAACCGGCGGTCGGTGAAGGTGTAGGTCGTGGTCCACCACGCGAGGAAGGGCCGCAGCGCGAACCAGACGATCGCGACCACGACGACCACCCAGACCACGATCGTGACGATCCCCCCGAGGGCGCCGCTCACCACCGTCTGGAGCACCACGGCGAGGGCCAGCAGCAGCACGAGGGCCAGCAGCGGCAGCAGCAGCGCCTTCGGATGGGTGCGCGTGGAGAGGACGACGCGCTCGCCGTCGTTGAGGAGCTTCTCGGGGAACGCCACGCCGCCGATCATCTCACCCGGCCGGGCGCACGTGCACCACGTCGCCGGCCGCCACGGGGGTGCCCGCGACGACCAGCCGACCCGCTCCGTCGACGTCGGTCACCCGCCCGGTGAGGTCGTCGCCCCCCGGCATCTGCACCCGTACCTCGCGGCCCACGGTCGTGCAGGCCTCCCGGTACGCCGCGCGCAGCGTCGCGGAGCCACCGGCCGACCACGCGTCGTACGCCCCCCGGAGCCGGGTCAGGATCGTGGCGAGCAGCTCGGTGCGGTCCGGTGCCCCGCCCGTGGCGAGCAGCACCGAGGTGGCGGCCGCGGTGGGCAGCTCCTCCCGGGTGGTGGTGACGTTGAGCCCGATGCCCAGCACCGCCGCCGGGCCGGCCCCGGTCTCGAGGCGCTCGGCCAGGATGCCGGCGGTCTTGTCGCCGTCGAGGAGCACGTCGTTGGGCCACTTCAGCTCCGCCGGCACGCCGTGGTCGCGCAGCGCGGCGGCGACCGCAACACCGGCCAGCAGCGGCAGCCAGGGCCACTCCTCTGCCGGGCGGGTGGGCCGCAGCAGCAGCGAGAACGTCAGTGCCGCCCGGTCGGGTGTCTCCCACGTCCGGTCGAGGCGACCGCGGCCGGCTGTCTGGTGCTCGGTCACCAGCACCAGGCCCTCCGGCTCCCCGGCACGGGCACGGTCGGCCACCAGGGCGTTGGTCGATCCCGCCCGTGGCAGCACCTCCACCCCGAGCGGGGCGAGTCGCGCGGCGTCGAGTGGTGGGCGAGGGTCGGCAGCAGGCGGCACGGGCACTAGATTGGCCGACTGAACCGCGAGGAGGCCAGATCACGTGAGTGCACACCCCGGCGAGGGCACCGACGTCCCCACCGACATCGACATCCACACGACAGCGGGCAAGCTCCAGGACCTCGACCGTCGGCTCGACGAGGCGGTGCACGCGGGGTCGGCGAAGGCGGTGGAGAAGCAGCACGCCAAGGGCCGCAAGACCGCGCGGGAGCGGATCGAGCTGCTCTTCGACGAGGGCAGCTTCGTGGAGCTCGACGAGCTGGCGCGCCACCGGTCGACGGCGTTCGGGCTGGAGAAGAACCGGCCCTACGGAGACGGCGTGGTGACCGGCTACGGCACCATCGACGGCCGCCAGGTGTGCGTGTTCTCCCAGGACTTCACCGTCTTCGGCGGCTCGCTGGGCGAGGTCTACGGCGAGAAGATCACCAAGGTCATGGACCTCGCGATCAAGACCGGCTGCCCGATCATCGGCATCAACGAGGGTGCGGGTGCGCGGATCCAGGAGGGCGTGGTCTCCCTCGGGCTCTACGGCGAGATCTTCCGCCGCAACGTCCACGCCTCGGGTGTCATCCCGCAGATCAGCATGATCATGGGCAACTGCGCCGGCGGCCACGTCTACTCCCCCGCCGTCACCGACTTCACCGTGATGGTCGACCAGACCTCGGCGATGTTCATCACCGGCCCCGACGTCATCAAGACCGTCACCGGCGAGGACGTCACGATGGAGGAGCTCGGCGGCGCCCGGACCCACAACACCAAGTCCGGCAACGCCCACTACATGGGCCACGACGAGGACGACGCCATCGAGTACGTCAAGGCGCTGCTGTCGTTCCTGCCGCAGAACAACCTCGACCCGGCGCCTGCCTACGACGAGGTCCCCGATCCCGAGTTCACCGACCTCGACCGCAGCCTGGACAGCCTGATCCCCGACGGCGCCAACCAGCCCTACGACATGCACGACGCGATCACGGCGGTCCTCGACGACGAGGAGTTCCTCGAGGTGCAGGCGATGTTCGCGCCGAACATCATCGTCGGCTTCGGCCGCGTCGAGGGCCACTCGGTGGGGGTGGTCGCCAACCAGCCGCTGCAGTTCGCCGGCACCCTCGACATCGACGCCTCGGAGAAGGCTGCGCGCTTCGTGAGGTTCTGCGACGCGTTCAACATCCCGGTGCTGACCTTCGTCGACGTCCCCGGCTTCCTGCCCGGCACCGACCAGGAGTGGGACGGCATCATCCGCCGCGGCGCGAAGCTGATCTACGCCTACGCCGAGGCCACGGTGCCGCTGGTCACCGTCATCACCCGCAAGGCCTACGGCGGCGCCTACGACGTCATGGGCTCCAAGCACCTCGGCGCCGACATGAACGTGGCGTGGCCGACGGCACAGATCGCGGTGATGGGCGCACAGGGAGCGGTCAACATCCTCCACCGCAAGACGCTGGCGGCGGCCCAGGACGCCGGCGACGACGTGGAGGCGAAGCGGGCCGAGCTGATCGAGGAGTACGAGGACACCCTCGCCAACCCCTACATCGCCGCCGAACGGGGCTACGTCGACGCGGTGATCGCCCCCCACGAGACCCGGCTCGAGATCGTCAAGGCGCTGCGGCTGCTGCGTTCCAAGCGCGAGGTGCTGCCGGCCAAGAAGCACGGGAACATCCCGCTCTGATGTCCGGCGAGGAGAAGGACGCGGCCACCTCGGCCGAGCCTGCCGCGACCCCGCTGCTGCGGATCATCACCCCCGACACCACCCCCGAGGAGGTGGCCGCGATCGTGGCCGTCCTCTCCGCGCTCGGGTCCGGGGAGACCGCAAAGCCGAAGCCGGCCTCGGAGTGGAACAGCCCCTACCGGCAGGTGCGGCCCTTCTACTCCCACGGCCCCGGAGGCTGGCGCTCCTCCGGCCTGCCCAAGCACCGGGGGCGCGGCAACTGATGCCGGTCCTGGTGCCGCCGGTGCAGACCGCCCTCTGGGCGGTCGGCCAGCAGGTCGCGGCCCGGGCACTGGGCGGTCGGCGGCGTCCGGGCCGGCTGTCGGCCGCGGCCGCGGTCACCTGCATCGGCGTGGGGGCGGCCACGGCGGCCACCGCGGTGCGGCGCTTCACGGGGGCCGGCACCACCTACGAGCCCTGGGAGCCGGAGCGGGCCAGCGTGCTGGTGACCGACGGCCCGAACGCCTTCACCCGGAACCCGATGTACCTCGGCCTGACGCTGGTGCTGGTCGGGAACGGGCTGCTGACCGGGCGACCCGCGACCTGCCTGGCCGCGGCCGGGTTGGTGACGACGCTGACGCCGCAGATCCGGCGGGAGGAGGCCGCGCTGGCCGGGATCTTCGGGCCGGAGTGGACGGCGTACTCCGGCCGCGTCCGGCGCTGGCTCTGACATGCGGAACGCGATCACCGACGTACCGGGCATCCGGGTGGGCCACGCCCAGCGGACCGGCGGCGGCTGGCTGACCGGCACCACGGTGGTGGTGGCGCCCGACGCCGGTGCGGTCGGTGGGGTGGACGTCCGCGGCGGGGGGCCCGGCACCCGCGAGACCGACCTGCTCGACCCCCGCAACCTGGTCGACCGCGTGCACGCGGTCGTGCTGACCGGGGGCTCGGCGTTGGGGCTCGCCGCGGCCGACGGCGTCACCCGCGGCCTGCTGGAGCGGGGCATCGGCTTCCCGGTCGACAGCGAACCCGGGCACGTCGTCCCGATCGTCCCGGCCGCGGTGGTCTTCGACCTCGGGCGCGGCGGGGAGTTCGGCAACGTCCCGGACGCCGACCTCGGCCGCGACGCGCTGGCGGCGGCGTCCGCCGACGTCGCGGAGGGTTCCGTCGGCGCCGGCACCGGCGCCCGGGTGGGCGGGCTCAAGGGTGGCGTCGGGACCGCCGCCACCCGGCTCGCGGACGGCACGACGGTCGGCGCCCTCGTGGTGGTCAACGCGGTCGGGTCCGCCGTCGACCCGGAGACGGGGGAGCTCTACGCCGCCCGCCACTGTGTCGTGGGCGACCTCCCCGACCTGCGGCGGCCCGACCCCGAGGACCTCGAGGCCGCGTGGCAACGGGCCCGGGAGCTCCCGGAGCCGCGACCACCGCTGGCCACCACCCTCGCCGTCGTCGCGACCGACGCGACGCTCACCAAGGCGCAGTGCCAGAAGGTCAGCGGCATCGGCCACGACGGCATGGCCCGGGCGCTCAACCCGGTCCACACCATGCTCGACGGCGACACCGTCTTCACCCTCGCCACGGGTGAGCGGGAGGTGCCCGATCCCCCGGTGTTCCACGCGCTGCTGGTGGCCGCCGGCGACGCCGTCACCCGGAGCATCGCCCGGGCGGTGCTCGCGGCGGAGTCCGCGGGCGGGATGCGGGGGTTCCGCGACGCCTTCCCCTCGGCGCTGCCCTAGGGTCGTCGGGTGACCGAACGCCGCGTGGACGCCATCGCCGACACCTATGTCGAGGAGTACGCCGCCCTCGACCCCATCACCGCCACCTACGTGGGCATTCCCGGCCACGAGCACCGCCTCACCGACCTCTCGCCGGACGGGTTCGCAGCGATCGAGGGACTCACCCGCAAGGCCCTGGCGGACGCGCGCGACACGGCCCCCGTCGACGAGCGCGAGCGGGTGGCGCGCGAGGCGTTCCTCGAACGGCTCGGCCTCGAGGTGGAGCTCATGGACGCCGGCGAGAGCCGCCACCAGGTCTCCGTGCTCGCCAGCGCGATCCACGCGGTGCGTCAGGTGTTCGACCTGATGCCCACCGAGGGCGAGCAGGCGTGGGCCGCCATCGACGCCCGGCTCGCCGCCGTGCCCGACACCCTGGCGGGGTTCCGGGCCACCCTGCTCGAGGAGGCGGGCCGTGGCCGGGTCAGCGCGCAGCGCCAGTACCGCGAGGTGGTGGGTCAGATCCGGGGCTGGACCGGTCAGTCCACGCACGGGCGCACCGTGTTCGGCGACCTGGTCGCCGGCTGCCAGGTCGACGCGCTTCGCACCGACCTCGACCGCCACGCCGCGGCCGCCACCGAGGCGATGGCGGAGACGGGCAGGTTCCTGGAGGAGGAGATGCTCCCCCGGGGTCGCGAGAAGGACGCGGTCGGCCGCGAGCGCTACGCCCTGGCGTCGCGCTACTTCCTCGGCGCCGAGATCGACCTCGAGGAGACCTACGCGTGGGGCTGGCGGGAGCTCAAGCGGCTGGCCGACGACATGGCCGCGACCGCCGAGCGCGTGAAGCCGGGGGCGACGTACGCCGAGGCCGTGGCCCACCTCGAGGGCGACGCCAGCCGGCGCGTCACCGGCCGCGAGGCCTTCCGCGACTGGATGCAGCAGCTGGCCGACCGCACCGTCGCCGAGCTCGCCGGCGTCCACTTCGACATCCCGGAGGAGGTCCGCCGGATCGAGTGCATGATCGCGCCCACCAACGACGGCGGGATCTACTACACGGGTCCGTCGGAGGACTTCACCCGGCCGGGCCGGATGTGGTGGTCGGTGCCCGACGGCATCGACGAGTTCCACCCCTGGCGCGAGGTCACGACCGTCTTCCACGAGGGCGTCCCCGGCCACCACCTGCAGGTGGCGCAGACGTCCTACCGCAGCGAGCTGCTCAACCGCTGGCAGCGCCTGATGTGCTGGGTCAGCGGACACGGCGAGGGCTGGGCGCTCTACGCCGAGCGGCTCATGGACGAGCTCGGCTACCTCGACGACCCGGCCGACCGGCTCGGGATGCTCGACGCCCAGAGCTTCCGCGCGGCACGTGTCATCGTCGACATCGGGATGCACCTGGAGCTGGAGATCCCCCGCGACAACCCCTTCGGCTTCCACCCCGGCGAGACCTGGGACCCCGACCTCGCCCTCGCGTTCCTGCGCGACCACTGCGCCATGGAGGACGCCTTCCTGCGCTTCGAGGTGAGCCGCTACCTCGGCTGGCCGGGGCAGGCGCCGTCCTACAAGGTCGGCGAGCGGATCTGGCTCGACGCGCGCGCCCAGGCGCAGGCGCGGGCCGGCGACGCCTTCGACCTCAAGACCTTCCACCGGCAGGCGCTCGACCTGGGAGCCCTCGGACTCGACCCGCTGCAGCGGGCGCTGGCCCGGCTGTGACGCCGCTCGTCCTGGCCTCGCAGTCGCCGGCCCGGCTGCAGGTCCTGCGCAACGCGGGCGTCGAGCCGACAGTGATCGTCTCGGGGGTCGACGAGTCCCAGGTCGACGGCATCGCGCCCGCCGAGCTCGCCCTGCAGCTGGCCGAGCTCAAGGCGGCGGCCGTGGCCGGCCGCAACGAGGTCCCGACTGGTGCGCTGGTGCTCGGGTGCGACTCGGTGCTCGAGCTGGACGGCGACGCACTCGGCAAGCCCGCCGACGCCGACGAGGCCGTACGCCGGTGGCAGGCGATGCGTGGACGCAGCGGGGTGCTCCACACCGGCCACGCGCTCCACGACACCGCCTCCGCGCGGGTGGCTGCCGCCACCGCCTCGACGACGGTCCACTTCGCCGAGGTGGACGACGACGAGATCGCTGCCTACGTCGCGACCGGCGAGCCGCTCCACGTCGCGGGCGCCTTCACGGTCGACGGTCTCGGCGGGGCGTTCGTCACGGGGATCGAGGGCGACCACCACAACGTGGTCGGCCTCAGCCTGCCGCTGCTGCGCGAGCTGGTGACCGAGCTCGGGCACCGGTGGACCTCGCTCTGGCGGGACCCGTCGTGACGGGGACGTCCGCGCAGCCCGAGTCGACCCCGGGCTCCGCCGTGACCAGACCCGGACCGAGCCGGTGACGCGTCCCGCCGACGTCGGTGTCCACGACGAACGTCTGTTGACCTCGGCAACCGTCATCACCGGGGTGCGGACCGTGGCCTCCCTGGCCCTGTGCCTCGCGGCCGCGACGGAGCAGAGCCTCGTGCTGCTGGTCGCCGGCCTCGCGGTCTACTGGGTCGGCGACATCCTCGACGGCGCCGTGGCCCGGTGGCGTGGCTGCGAGACCCGGATCGGCGCGGTCCTCGACATCATGTCCGACCGGCTCAACTGCGCGGCCTTCTACCTCGGCCTGTGCTGGTTGGACCCGGGCGTCGTGGTGCCGGTCGGCGTCTACCTCACCAGCTTCATGGTGGTCGACTCGTTCCTGTCGCTGGCCTTCCTCGCCTGGCCCATCCGGAGTCCCAACTACTTCTACGCCGTCGACGAGCGGATCTGGCGCTGGAACTGGTCGAAGCCGGCCAAGGCCGTCAACTCCTCCCTCTTCGCGGTGCTGCTGCTGGTCGACCAGCTGTGGTGGGTGGCGATGGTCACCGCCGTGGCGCTGCTGGGCCTCAAGCTGGTGTCCCTGCGGTGGCTCGGGCAGCTCGGGCTCCCGGTCCCGGACGCTCCCGTACCGGGCGGGGCCGACCCGCTCACCAGCCGGTGAGGGTGCTGCTGGCGGTCCTGGCCGTCTCCTTCGCCGGCGCGCTCGTCCCCCTGATCAACACCGAGGCCTTCCTCACGTGGGTCGCGACCCAGGAGCGCGGCACCCTCGTGGGCGCGGCCCTGGTGGCGGCGGTCGGCCAGGTCTCGGGGAAGCTGGTCTGGTACGTCGCGGGGCTGCGGACCGTCCAGTCGGGCTGGGTGCACCGCAAGCTGGCGAAGAGCGGGGGCGAGAGGACGCTGGCGCGCTGGCAGGCACGGACCCACGAGCGACCCTGGGTCGCCGGCGGGCTGCTCTTCGTCGCCGCGTTCGTCGGCCTGCCGCCGTACCTCGCCGTGGCGGCGGTGGCCGGGCCGCTGGGCATCGGGGTCCGCCTGTTCGTGCTGACCGGCCTGGTCGGCCGCTTCCTACGCTTCTGGCTGGTGCTCGAGCTTGCCGCGTGGAGCTGGCTCCTGCTCGGGTGAGGTCCGGGCCCGGCGCCGGAACACGAAGATCCGGAACAGCGCGAAGCGGGACACGAAGCCCAGGAACAGGCCGACGACGTTGGCCGCGATGTTGTCGGCGAGGGCGCTGTCGTAGCCCAGCAGGTTGCGACTCACCCACAGGCAGGTGACCGGGATGAGCAGGCTGAGCCCGCTGATGAGGAAGAACGGGACGACGCCTCCCGCGAACCCGACCGGCTCGCGGTGGCGGAAGGCCCAGGACCGGCTCAGCTGGTAGGTCAGCAGCGTCGACAGCACGTTGGCGATCACGAAGCCCGTGATCGCGTGGTCGTTGAGCACCGCGTTGTCGTAGCCCGGGTCCCAGTGGACCAGCAGGTTGAAGAGGACGAAGGCGACGATGGACGCGATCGTCCCGGCCACGGCGGAACGGCCGAACTCCCCCGCGAGCCGCTGCGACCTCTCTCCCATGACAGGAAGCGTATCGAGGCGCAGGAACCCGCCGGCGCCCTCAGTCCCTCCGTCGTCGGCTGTCCGGGTCACTCGACGGGCAGGCCGAGGCCGCGCGCGATGAGCATCCGCTGCACCTCGCTGGTGCCCTCGCCGATCTCGAGCACCTTGGCGTCGCGGTAGAAGCGGACCACGGGGTACTCCTCCATGAAGCCGTACCCGCCGAACACCTGGGTGGCGATCCGGGTGGCGGTGACCGCCGACTCGGTCGCGTAGAGCTTGGCCACGGCCGCGGCCTGCTTGAACTCCTGCATCGACACCGAGCGACCCGCGTCCATGGCGTCCTTCATCGCCGCGGCCTTGTAGACCAGCAGCCGCGACGCGTCGAGCATCACCTGCAGGTCGGACACCTGGAAGGCGAGCCCCTGCTTGCGCCCGATCGGGACGCCGAAGGTCTGCCGCTCACCGGCGTACTGGAGCGAGTGGTCGAGGCAGGCCTGGATGCAGCCGACCGCGAGGGCGGCGATGGCGACCCGGCCGTCGTCGAGCGTGGCGAGGAACTGCGCGTAGCCGCGTCCGCGCTCGCCGAGCAGGTTGGCCTCGGGCACCCGGCAGTCGGTGAAGGTCAGCGGGTGGGTGTCGGAGGCATGCCAGCCGAGCTTGTCGTAGGCCTTCTCGGCCGTGAAGCCCTCGGTGCCGGAGGGCACGATGATCGCCGAGATCTCGGCGCGGCCGTCCTCGCGCTCCCCGGTCCGCGCGGTGACGGTGACGCAGGAGGTGATGTCGGAGCCGGAGTTGGTGATGAACTGCTTGGCACCGTTGACCACCCACTCGCCGTTCTCGAGGACGGCCTTGGTGCGGGTGGCGCCGGCGTCGGACCCGGCGCCCGGCTCGGTCAGGCCGAAACCGGCGAGCCTGTCGCCGCTCACGAGGTCGGGGAGCCAGGACTGCTTCTGCTCGTCGGTGCCGAAGGTGAGGATCGGGTTGATGCCGAGGCCGACCGCCGCCTCGAGGGTGATGCCCATGGACTGGTCGACCCGGCCGATCTCCTCGATCGCCAGGCAGAGGCTCGTGAAGCCACCGTCGTCGCCGGCGAGCCCGGCGCCGCCGTACTCCTCGGGCGCCGTGAGTCCCATCAGGCCGAGCTGCCCCATCTTCTGCACGACGTCGGTGGGGAAGTGGTGGTCGCGGTCCCACTGTGCGGCGTGCGGGGCGATCTCCTTCTCGGCGAAGTCGCGGACCGTGCGCCGGAACTGCTCGTGCTCGGGAGACAACTCGAAGCTCATGTCGCCGATGCTACCGCCGCCGGTTAGCGCTTGTTAACCAGCCGCGTCCCGGATGTGTGAGCCCGGAGGGCCAGCGATAAGGTAAGGCGATCCTAATCCCGTCCCCGGAGGAACGCCGTGAGCAAGCGCGTGATCGCGACCGCCCTCGTCGCGCTGGCCCCTGTCCTCAGCTCCTGCGGCCTGCTCGGCGGGCCCGACCTCGTGGTCTACAACGCCCAGCACGAGGAGCTGATGACCGAGATCGTGCCGCTCTTCGAGGAGGAGACCGGCCTCGAGGTCGAGCTGCGCAACGGCAAGGACCTCGAGCTGGCCAACCAGCTCGTGGCCGAGGGCGACCAGTCCCCCGCGGACGTCTTCCTCACCGAGAACTCCCCCGCGATGAGCATCGTCGACAACGCCGGCCTCTTCACCGCCGTCTCCGAGGACGCGCTGGCCAACATCCCGGACGACTACGTGCCGAGCTCCCAGAACTGGACCGGCATCCTCGCCCGCTCCACCGTCGTCATGTACAACACGGGCAGCTCCTCGGCCGCGGAGATGCCGGAGTCGATCCTCGACTTCGCCGACCCCGAGTGGGAGGGGCGCGTGGGCTTCTCCCCGACCGGCCACGACTTCCAGGCGATCGTCAGCGCGGTGCTCGAGGCCGAGGGCGAGGAGGCGACCCGCGACTGGCTCGAGGGTCTGGCCGCCAACGGGACCGTGCTCGACAACAACCTGGTCGTGATGCAGGCCGTCAACGAGGGAGAGGTCGAGGCAGGCATCGCCTACCACTACTACTGGTACCGCGACCAGCAGGAGGCCGGCGACAACTCCGACAACGTGCAGCTGCACTTCTTCGACGGGCAGGACCCCGGCGCCTTCATCAGCATCTCCGGTGCCGGTGTCCTCGCAGCCAGCGACCAGCAGGAGAACGCCCAGCGCTTCGTCGAGTACCTCACCGCCGCCGAGGCGCAGCAGGCGATGGCCGACTCCTACGCGCTGGAGTACCCCCTCAACCCGGAGGCGAGCATCTCCGGGGACACCGGCGTCAAGCCGTTCGACGAGCTCGAGCCCCCGGCCATCGACCCCGCCACGCTCAACGGCCCCAAGGTCACCGAGCTCATGACCGAGGCTGGCCTGCTCTGACGGTCCTCACCACGCCCGATCCCGCCCGGCTGCAGCGTCCTCGCGCCGGGCGGGCGACGCCCGCCCCCCGGCTGCTGCTGGTCCTGGGAGCGGCGGTGGCCGTGCTGGCGCTGGTGCCGCTCGGCTTCGTGGCGACGTACGCCGTGGCCATCGGGCCGGCCGAGGCCTGGGACCTCGTCGCCCGGCCGCGGGTGGGCATGCTGTTCTGGAACACGGTGCGCGCCGCCGTCGGCTGCATGGTGCTGTGCGCCGTGCTGGGGGTCGGGCTCGCGTTCCTCGTCGAGCGCACCGACGTCCCGGCCAAGGGCCTGTGGCACGGCCTCCTCGTGGCCCCGCTGGCGGTGCCGGCCTTCGTCAACAGCTACGCCTGGGTCTCCCTCGACCGCTCGTGGACGGGGTACGACGGGGTCCTGCTCGTGGTCTCCCTCTCCTACTTCCCGCTGGTCTACCTCCCGGTCGTCGCGTCGCTGCGGGGCCTCGACCCCGCGCTGGAGGAGGCCGCGTGGTCCCTGGGGCACTCCCGGCGCCGCACCTTCCTCACCGTGCTGCTGCCGCAGCTGCGACCGGCCCTGCTCGGCGGCGTGCTCCTCGTGGGGCTGCACCTGCTGGCCGAGTTCGGCGCCCTCCAGCTGCTGCGTTACCCCACCTTCACGACCGCCATCTACGACCTCTACGGCTCCACGTTCAACGGCGCTGCGGCCAACATGATCGCGGGCGTCCTCGTGCTCTGCTGCCTGCTGCTGCTGCTGGGCGAGCTGCGGCTGCGCGGCCACCAGCGCCTGGCGCGCGTGGGCCAGGGCGCGGCGAGGACCCCCGAGCCCGTGCGGCTGGGCCGAGCCCGGGTGCCGGTGACCGGCCTGCTGGCCGGCCTCGTGGCGCTCGCGCTCGGCGTGCCGCTGGTCGCCCTCCTCCACTGGCTGCGGGTCGGGTCGTCCACGGAGTTCCCGGTCGGCGAGCTCCTGGCGGCGGCGGGCTCGACGGTCGGGCTCGCCGCCGGCGGCGCCGTGCTCACCACCCTGCTCGCGCTGCCCGTGGCGTGGCTGGCGGTGCGCCACCGCGGCCGCCTCACCACCCTCATCGAGCGCAGCACCTACGTGGCCCACGCGCTGCCCGGCATCGTCGTCGCCCTCGCGTTCGTCACGGTCAGCCTCCAGGTCGTGCCGATCGTCTACCAGACGACCCTGCTCCTGCTGGCGGCGTACGCCGTCCTCTTCCTGCCCCGCGCGGTGGTCTCCGTCCGCGCCGGCCTGGAGCAGGCGCCGCTGGTGCTCGACGACGTGGCGCGCAGCCTCGGGACCGGTCCGCTCGCGACCGCCCGGAGGGTCACCCTGCCGATGATCGCGCCCAGCCTCGGGGCGGGCGCGGCCCTGGTGTTCCTCGCCATCGCCACCGAGCTGACGGCGACCCTGATGCTGTCGCCCATCGGCACCGACACCCTGGCCACGAGCTTCTGGTCGGCCTCCTCCGACCTCCGCTACGGCGCAGCCGCGCCCTACGCGCTGCTGCTGGTGCTGATCTCGGTGCCGGCGACGGTGCTGCTGATGCGCCGGGAGAGGATCGCCTCGTGAGCCGGGTCGAGCTGGAGGGCGTCGCCTACGCCTTCGGGGAGGTGCGGGCCGTCGACGGGGTCGAGCTGACCGTCCCGCAGGGCTCCCTGACCGCCGTCCTCGGGTCGTCGGGCTGCGGCAAGACCACGTTGCTGCGGGTGGTCGCCGGGTTCCTCGCCCCCCAGGCCGGCACCGTCCGGTTCGACGACCAGGTCGTCGCCGGGCCCGGCACGTTCGTGGCCCCCCAGCGGCGTCGTGTCGGCTACGTCCCCCAGGAGGGCGCGCTCTTCCCCCACCTCGACGTCGCTGCCAACATCGGCTTCGGCCTGCCCCGGGCCGAGCGCCGCTCGGAGCGGGTGGCCGAGATGCTCGACCTCGTCGAGCTCCCGGCTTCGTTCGCGACCCGGTGGCCCCACGAGCTCTCGGGCGGGCAGCAGCAGCGGGTGGCGCTGGCCCGGGCGCTGGCGCCGGGACCCTCGATCGTGCTGCTCGACGAGCCCTTCTCCTCCCTCGACGCGTCGCTGCGCGTGAGCACCGGCCGCGCGGTGGCCCACGCCCTGCAGGCCACCGGCACCACCGCGCTGCTGGTCACCCACGACCAGGACGAGGCACTGTCGCTGGCCGACCAGGTGGCGGTGATGCGCCACGGCCGGGTGATCCAGACCGACGCACCGCGCGAGCTCTACCGGGCTCCCGTCGACCCCGACGTCGGTGCCTTCGTGGGGGGCGCGACCGTGGTCCCGGCCCGGGTGCGCGACGGCCGGGCCACGTTCTCCTTCGGGTCCGCGCCGCTCGCGGCCCACGCCCCCGACGGCGAGGCCCGGGTGCTGCTGCGCCCCGAGCAGATCCTGCTGACGCACGGCGCGGTCGGGGCGCGCGTCGAGCAGGTGCACTTCTACGGCCACGACGCCTCGGTGCGGGTGCTGCTGCTCCCCGACGGACCGGCCCTGGTGGCGCGGGTGTCCGGGCTCGAGGCGCCCGAGCCCGGGTCCGAGGTCGGGGTCGCGGTCACCGGCCCGGTGGTGGCCTTCCCCGCCCATGGACACCCGGATTTACGCAGGTAAGGCTTACCTCATAAACTGCGGCGGGTGACCAGCCTCCTCACCCGTCCCGAGCTCGCCGCGCCGGCCGTGCTCGACCTGGCGCGGCACGGCGACGCGGTCGCCGTCCGCACCCGGGACGAGGTGGTCACCTACGCCGACCTCGGCGACCGGGTGGGAGCAGTGGGCGACGCCCTCGGGCCCACCCGGCGGCTGGTGCTCGTCGAGGGCGCCAACACGCTGGCCTCGCTGACCACCTACCTGGCCGCACTCACCCGCGGCCACGTGGTGCTGCTGGCCCCTCCGGGGCGACCGGCCCGCGCGCTCGCCGAGGCGTGGGACCCCGACGTCGTCGCTGCCGGCGACACCCTCGACGTACGCCGGGAGGGCACCGGCCACGACCTGCACCCCGACCTCGCGCTGCTGCTCAGCACCTCCGGGTCGACCGGGTCACCGCGCCTGGTGCGGCTCTCCCACGACAACCTCCGGAGCAACGCGGCGGCCATCGCCGACTACCTGCGACTGACCGGGGACGACCGGGCGATCACGTCCCTGCCGCTCCACTACTGCTACGGCCTCTCCGTGGTGCACAGCCACCTGCTGGTGGGCGCCCAGCTGGTGCTGACCGACCTGTCGGTCGTCGACGGCTGCTTCTGGGACCTGGCCGCGGACGCCGGCGTGACGTCGTTCGCGGGGGTCCCCTACACCTTCGACCTGCTCGAGCGCTCCGGGTTCAGTGAGCGGGAGCTCCCGTCGCTGCGCTACGTGACCCAGGCCGGGGGTCGGCTCGGGGCCGAGCGCGTCCTCTCCTGGCACGAGCGCGGCCGGCGGGCCGGCTGGGACCTCGTCGTCATGTACGGCCAGACCGAGGCCACCGCGCGGATGGCGTGGCTGCCGCCCGACCAGGCTCCCCGCCACCCGGGGGCGATCGGCGTCCCCGTCCCCGGCGGCTCCTTCCGTCTCGAGCCGGTGCCCGGGATCGAGGAGCCCGACGTGGGCGAGCTCGTCTACACCGGGCCCAACGTGATGCTCGGGTACGCCGAGCGTCCCGCCGACCTCGCCGCCGGCGCCACCCTCGCGGAGCTGCGCACCGGCGACCTGGCCCGGTTCGCCGACGGCGTCTACGAGGTGGTCGGCCGGCGGGGCCGCCAGGTCAAGCTGTTCGGGCTCCGGGTCGACCTCGACCACCTCGAGAGCGTGGTCTCCACGGCCGACGCCGAGGTCCGCTGCGTGGTCGTCGACGACACCCTGCACGCCTTCACGACCACACCGCGCAGCAGCGACCGCCTGCGCGCGGCCGTGGCCGAGGCCAGCGGACTGCCGACGAGCGCGGTGCTGGTCACGGTGTTGGCGGCCCTCCCCCGGACCCGTACCGGCAAGCCCGACCTGGCCGCCCTCGCCGAGCAGGCCCGCCTCGTGCGACGCGACTCCACGGACCACCGCCCGGGGGCCACGCCGGCCGAGCTCCGCGACGACTACGCCCTCGTGCTCGGCCGGCCCGACGCGACGGTCGGCGACACCTTCGTCGGGCTCGGTGGCGACTCCCTCTCCTACGTCGAGCTGGCGACGCGCCTGGGTGACCGGGTCGGCCAGCTGCCGCCGGACTGGCACACCCGCACCATCACCGACCTCGCCCGGCCCGAGCCGGAGCGGGCGGGGAGCCGGGTCGACACCAGCATCGTGCTGCGCGCCGTCGCGATCCTCGCGATCGTCGGCACCCACGCCAACCTGCTCACGGTGGTCGGCGGGGCACACCTCCTGCTGGCGGTGGCGGGCTGGAACTTCGCGCGCTTCCAGCTGGCCGCCCCCACGCGCCGCGACCGGCTGCGCAACGGGTTGGCCTCGCTGGCGCAGCTCGTCGTGCCGGCGAGCCTCTGGATCGGCGGGGTCGCGCTCCTCACCGGCTTCTACGAGCCCGCCACCGCCGTCTTCCTCAACGGCCTGCTCGGCAGCGACACGTGGACGGTCCAGTGGCAGTTCTGGTTCCTCGAGGCGCTGGTCTGGATGACGGCCGGGACCCTCGCCGTGCTCGCGCTGCCGGGCGTCGACCGGCTCGAGCGCCGGGCGCCGTACGCCGTCGCGATCGGGCTCGTGCTCGCCGGGCTCGCCGTCCGGTTCGCCTGGGTGGGCCTGGAGGCGGGGGCGACCGAGCGCTACACGACGGGCGTCGTCGCGTGGTGGTTCCTGCTCGGCTGGGCGGCCGCCCGGGCCGACACCACGGCCCGCCGGGTGACGGTCACGCTGCTGGTCGCCATCGGCACGATCGGCTTCTTCGACGACCTGACGCGTGAGCTCCTGGTCGTGGCCGGCATCGCGCTGCTCGTCCACGTGCCCGCCCTGCGGGTCCCCCGCCGGTGGGTGGCGCCGCTCTCGGTGCTCGCATCCTCCTCGCTCTTCGTCTACCTGACCCACTGGCAGGTCTACCCGCACCTGGAGGACGTGTTCCCGCTGGGCGCGACGCTCGCGTCCTTCGCCGTCGGGATCGGCTACTGGTGGGCGGCACGGCCTGCCCTGCGGCGGCTCGGGCGCATGCTGCACGGCTGAGCCCGCCGCAGGACCGCGCCCGGCGTCAGATGCCGGTGTGCTGGGTGATGAAGCCCCGGATCGAGGGGTTGTTGACCTCGCCGTAGACGCCGGGGAACTGCGGCGTCGCGCAGCCGAGCCCGTAGCTCACGATGCCGACCTGCGTGACGCGACCGGCGACGGTGCCGAACAGCGGGCCCCCGGAGTCGCCCTGGCACGAGTCACCGCCGAGCGTCTCGGCGCAGATCTCCGACTCGGGCCGGAAGCCCATCGCGGCGTTGGTGCGGCACTGCTGGTCGGCCACCGCCTCGACGTCCACGGACTTGAGGCGGGCGGGGATGAACGGGGAGCCGAAGAACTCGGTGCCCCAGCCGGCCACGGTGAGTCGCGCGCCGTGAGCCTCGAGGCTGTCCTCCCCGACGTCGGTCAGCGCGATGCTGGGCGAGGCGATGTCCTGGGTGACGCGCACCAGTGCGGCGTCGTAGGTGTCGGTCGTCTCGTAGTCGGGGTGCACGATGATCCGGTCCACGCTGAGCGTCTGGCCGGCGGAGAGGTCGTCGATGTCGGCCCGTCCGACGCCGACCTGGATCTGGTGGGGCTTGGTGTCGACCAGGCAGTGGGCAGCGGTCAGGACCCACCGCGAGCCGATGACCGAGCCGCCGCAGAAGTGGCCGTCGGTGCCGTCGCGGCCCTTGTCCTGGATCGAGGCCATGAACGGGAACTCCCCCTCCTCGGCGTGGGAGCCGCCGACGATGGCGGTGGCGGGGGACGCCGCGAGGGACCCGCCGGCGAGGAGCACGGCGGCGGCGAGGAGACGGGTGGCGGTGCGGGCGAGGGAGCGCACGAGACTGCCTTTCGGTGGGGGGTGGTGCCCTGTCCAACGAGTTCGGCCCGACCGGGTTACCCCGGCGCGAGCGTCACGAGCGCCCCTCCGCCGCCACCGCGGGGAGGGCGATAGTCTGCCCGGGTGCCTGACTCGAAGCCGCTGACCAAGGTCCTCATCGCCAACCGCGGCGAGATCGCAGTTCGCGTGATCCGAGCCTGCAAGGACGCCGGTATCGGGTCCGTGGCGGTCTATGCCGAACCCGACCGTGACGCCCTGTTCGTGCGCATCGCCGACGAGGCCTACAGCCTCGAGGGAGCAACGCCGGCCGACTCCTACCTCGACATCGCGAAGATCGTCGCGGTCGCGGAGAAGTCGGGGGCCGACTCGGTGCACCCGGGCTACGGGTTCCTCGCCGAGAACGCCGACTTCGCCCAGGCGGTCCTCGACGCGGGTCTGGTGTGGATCGGCCCGCCGCCCAGCGCGATCGAGAACCTCGGCGACAAGGTGCGGGCGCGTCACATCGCCGAGAAGGTCGGGGCACCGCTGGCGCCCGGCACCAAGGACCCGCTCGCCGACGCCGACGAGGCCGTCGCCTTCGCGGAGGAGCACGGCCTCCCGATCGCCATCAAGGCAGCCTTCGGCGGCGGTGGCCGCGGGCTCAAGGTCGCCCGCGAGATGAAGGACGTCGCCGATGCCTTCGACTCCGCGGTCCGCGAGGCCGTCACCGC
Source organism: Nocardioides coralli (assembly GCF_019880385.1). Classification (NCBI taxonomy): domain Bacteria; kingdom Bacillati; phylum Actinomycetota; class Actinomycetes; order Propionibacteriales; family Nocardioidaceae; genus Nocardioides; species Nocardioides coralli. Next base: position 940,033 of record NZ_CP082273.1, on the reverse strand, counting down.
CTTCGGCCGCGGGGAGTGCTTCGTCGAGAAGTTCCTCGACCGGCCACGGCACGTCGAGACCCAGTGCCTGGCCGACCAGCACGGCAACGTCGTGGTGGTCTCGACCCGCGACTGCTCGTTGCAGCGTCGCCACCAGAAGCTCGTCGAGGAGGCGCCCGCCCCGTTCCTCACCGACGACCAGGTCTCTCGTCTCTACGAGTCCTCCAAGGCGATCCTGCGTGAGGCCGGCTACGTCGGCGCGGGCACGTGCGAGTTCCTGGTCGCCCGCGACGGCACCATCTCCTTCCTCGAGGTCAACACCCGCCTCCAGGTCGAGCACTGCGTCTCCGAGGAGGTCACCGGCATCGACCTGGTGCGCGAGATGTTCCGCATCGCCGCCGGTGAGGAGCTCGGCTACGACGACCCGCCGGTCTCGGGCCACTCGATCGAGTTCCGCATCAACGCCGAGGACGCCGGCAGCAACTTCATGCCCGCCCCCGGCACCCTGACGCGCTGGCACGCGCCCTCGGGCCCCGGCATCCGGCTCGACGGGGGCTACGACCAGGGCGAGACGGTTCCGGGGTCCTTCGACTCGCTGATCGCGAAGCTGATCGTCACCGGCCGCGACCGCACCCAGGCCCTGGAGCGCTCGCGCCGCGCGCTCGACGAGTTCGTCGTCGAGGGGATGCCCACGGTCATCCCGTTCCACCGCGCGGTCGTCGACGACCCCGCCTACGCCGCCCCCGACGGCGACTTCGAGGTCTACACGACCTGGATCGAGACCGACTTCGACAACCAGATCCCGCCCTACGCCGGCGACGCGGCCGAGGGCCCGGAGGCCGAGGATCGCCAGCGCGTCACCGTCGAGGTGGGCGGTCGTCGCATCGACGTGGTGATCCCCGGGGGCCTCGGCGGTCTGGCGGCAGGCGGTGGTGGCGGGGCGAAGAAGCCCAAGCGGGCGGCCGGCAAGAAGGCCGGTGCCGCAGCCTCCGGCGACTCGGTCACCAGCCCCATGCAGGGCACGATCGTCAAGGTCGTCGTCGAGGAGGGCCAGGACGTGGCCGAGGGCGACACCGTCGTCGTGCTCGAGGCGATGAAGATGGAGCAGCCGCTGAAGGCCCACAAGTCCGGCACGGTCACCGGGCTGCAGGCCGAGGTCGGCGCCACGGTCACCAGCGGCGCCGTCATCTGCGAGCTCAAGGACTGACGCCCGGGGCGATGATTCGGAGGAGCGGCGGCGGTCTGTCCCTCCGCCATCCGACGAACAGGAGCACGCCCGTGTCCTTCCAGGCCTACCTCGACACGATCCAGCAGAAGACCGGCAAGATCCCGCAGGAGCTGGTCGACGAGGCCCACGCCCGCGGCTACGGGAGCGACACCAGGGCCGGTGAGATCGTCGGCTGGCTGGCCGAGGCCTACGGGCTCGGACGTGGGCACGCCATGGCACTGGCCCACGTCGTCAGGAACGGCCCGCAGATCAGCGACAAGCACGTCGGGAGCAGCGGCTCCCACCGCGACGAGTCCGCCGTGCTGCGGCTGGACGGCCTGGCCCAGCGGGACCGGTGACGCCGCCCCGCTGAGCCCGGCCCTTCAGCTCTGGCCGTTCAGCTCTGGCCGGCCCGACGGCGTCGGTAGAGCGCGGCCGCGGCGAGCGTCAGCGCGGACACGCCGGCCAGGCCGGCGTTGGTCACGCGGTCGCTGCTCTTGGGCGCCTTGCTCCCCATCGGGTTGGGCTTGCCCGTCCAGCTGACCACGTCGATCCCGCGGTGGATGTCGTTGGTGGCCAGGTAGTAGGTGCGGGTGCCGTCGGGGTTCCTGGTGATCTTGAAGTCCTCCGCGGCCCAGGTGTTCGTGTTGGGCAGGGTGAAGGAGGCCCGCTCCTCGAACTGGAGGTTGCCCTCCCGGTCGACGTAGTAGTCGACGATCTTGATGCCCTGGCTGTAGTAGGCGGCGATGAGGCGCTGCTCGCCGGGCACCTGCTCGATGACGTGGATGTCGCAGAACGTCTCCGCGGGCACCACGGCATCGCTGATGTAGACCGCCTTGTCCCCCGTCGGGGTGGTCGCGTAGTCGATGTTGCGCGGGTCGGAGATGTCTAAGGCGTGCGCGCCGCCGTTGCCGAAGGGGTTGTCGATCCCGGGTGAGCACGACGCGCCCGGAGGCACGATGCCGCCGCCGCGCTCGTCGGTGACGAACATGAATCGCTCGTCCGGCGTGGGGTCGGCCTCGTGGGAGACGGCGACCGCGTCGTCGGAGTGGGCGAAGATGTTGGTGTTGCAGGTGCGGGTGTCGCTGCCGGGAGCGCAGTCGCGGCCGGGGTGCTGGTAGAAGCCGAGCATCTTCCAGCCGGAGGCATGCTCGGTCGACTCCAGGCCCTTGCCGCTGCAGTCGGTGACCTGCGCCCCGGTACCGGTCCCCTCGACGACCTCGCAGTCCAACGCCTGTCCACGGACCCGGCCCTTGCGGTCGGTCAGGCCGGACACGTCGAGGATGACCGTCGCGTTGAGGGCGGCGCAGTAGAGCCGCTTGCGGGCGTAGGTGATGTCGTGGCACGTCGCCGAGCCCGGCTCGAGCTTGCCGGTGTCCTGGTCGCGCTGCTGGGTCCAGTGGTCCTCGAGCTGGATCCGGGAGATGCGCGGCCGGCACTCGGAGCGTCGCTTGTCGGTGCTCCACTTCGCCTTGCCGAAGCAGGAGCGCATGTCCATGACGTCGATCCAGTTGCGCCCGGAGAAGTCCGAGGCGCTGCTGTAGACGATCCAGGGGCGGCGCTGGTCGAGGGTGTTGGTGTGCGAGTAGCCGGGGAAGCGCACCAGGTGCACCTCGCGGGGCTTCTCGGGATCCGAGGCGTCGATGATCTCGATGCCACCGCCCTTCGGGTCGTGGCAGCGGCCGGTGGCGTCAGTGGTGTCGGTGACGAGGGTGACCTTGCCCCGCTCGGCGATCTGGGTGTCGTGCTGGAGTCCCGTGACGCTGGTGCTGGCGGGGGCGCAGTGGGCGCTGCCGTGGTCGGCCCGCCAGGTCGGCTCGACCTTGCCGCCGTCGGTGAGCTGGATGAAGCGCTGGCCCACGGACCCGGCCACGTCCTGCCCCAGGGTCCCGAAGGCGCCCCAGATGTCGGAGCTGCCGGCGGGGGTGAAGAACTCCAGGTCGGTGCCGCCGCCGGTCAGCGCGGGGTTGGCCACGCCGGGGAAGTTGGCCAGGTGCTCCCAGGTGCCCTCACCGCGCTCGATCCCGGAGACGACGACGCCCTCGGTGGGCGCCAGCGGAGTTTGGGGATCGGTGTGGTCGGCCACAGCCGGGGCGCTCACGGCCGTGAGGCCGAGCACGACGAGGACGGACGCTGCGGTGGTGGCAGCCCGCATGAGGCTCTCCTTCGGGGCGAGGGGTGGCCGCGGCTCGTCGCGGTCATCCGGTCCCGGCTCAACGAGCGACTGTGCCATGGGTCACGCCGGGGCCTAGGGTGTGCCGGTGCTCCGCGCCACGTACGACCTCACCGAGGCGGTGCCCAGCGCGCATCCCGTCCAGGCCCACCCCCACGTCGAGGTGCCGCTGCTCGTCGTCGTGGTCGGTGTCGCGGTGGTCGTGCTGCTGCTGGCGACGCTGGTCCGGTTCGGTCCGGTCGCGACCGGGGACGACCCGGTCGCCTGGTCGTGGCAGGACCCGGTGCGCGGCCGCGAGCTGCCCGGCCGGGTCCTCGGCGTCACCGCGCTGGTGGCCGCGGTCGTGGCGGGCCGGTTCGGGAGCCCCGAGGAGCTCGACAACCTCGCGTCGTCCCTGGTGGTCGGCGCGGGCTGGCCGCTGCTCGTGCTGGGGTGTCTCGTGGTGGGCCGGCTGTGGCGGTGGCTGGACCCCTGGGACAGCCTGGCGCGCCTGCTGACCCGAGGTGAGCGGTCCCAGCCCGCCGAGCACGTGTGGCCGGCGGTCGGGGTGGCGGTGGGGCTCCTCTGGTTCCTCTCGGTCTACCCGCGTCCCCTCGACCCGCGCGCCGTGGGTCTGGTCCTGGCTGGCTACACGGTCCTGACGCTGGCGGGCTGCCTGGCCCTGGGCCGGGCACGCTGGCTCAGCTCGGGCGAGCCGGTCGGGCTGGTGCTCTCCTGGGTCGGCCTGCTGCCCCGTCGCCGGCTCCGGCAGTGGCACCCGCCCGCCGGGGCCGGCGTGCTGCTCGCGGTGGTGACCGCCGCAACGCTCTTCGGCGTCTTCAGCCGTACCGAGCTCTGGACCACGATCGCGCCTGACACCTGGCCCGTCTGGTCGGGCACCGTCGGGCTGCTGGCCAGCTGCGGGCTGGCCGCCGGGGTGGTCGTGCTGAGCGGTCGGGTGTCGCGGTCGGCGGAGCAACGCGCGGCAGTCGTGCGGGCGCTGGTGCCGGTGGCGGCGGCGGTCGTCCTGGCCGTGGCGCTGGAGCGCAACCGGTTCTTCACGAGCGTGCAGCTGCTGCCGCAGCTTCTCGGTGACCCGCTGGGGCGCGGGTGGGAGGTCCTCGGCCTCTCCGGCATGACGTTGAACCCGGACCCGTTGGGAGCGGCCGGGGTCGTCTGGTTGCAGCTGGGACTGGTGACGGCCGGTCACGTGGTGAGCGCGGCCGCCGCGCCCCGACCGCTCGAGGGCGACGACCGGTTGCCGGTGATCGCGGTGCTGGCGGTCAGCGTCGTGGTCTCGGTCTCGGCGCTGGCCCTCCACTGACCCCTCACCGCCTAGGCTCGGGAGCGTGACCACCCTGCGAGAGCCCTCCGAGCGCGTCGACCGGCGCGCCGTCCTGATGTGGACCCTGGGCGCGCTCGGCAACAGCGTGTTCACCTACGTCGTGCTGCTCGTCGTGGCCCTGGTCTGGGACGCCGTGCCGTTCCGGTGGTGGGCGGCGGTGCTGGTCGCGCTGGCCTTCGCCGTCTACAGCGTCCTGATGCCGCGGTGGCGCTACGCCGTGCACCGTTGGGAGGTCACCGACACGGCAGTCCACACCCAGGTCGGCTGGTGGAGCATCGAGCGGCGGATCGCGCCGATGTCGCGGATCCAGACCGTCGACTACGAGGAAGGCGCTTTCGCCCGTCTCTTCGGGCTGGCTGCGGTCACCGTCACCACGGCCTCGGCCGCCGGGGCGATCGCCATCGAGGGCCTCGACAAGCACCTGGCCCGTCGGCTGGTCGACCAGCTGACGGTCCGGGCCGACGCCGTGGCGGGGGACGCCACGTGACGGAGGGCGAGCAGGCTCAAGCGCCCGTCCCTGCACCGCCGCCACCCGAGACCGAGACCGAGTGGCTCCGTCTGGACCCCCGGATGCTGCTGGTGCACCCGGTCCGCGAGGTCCTCCGCTTCCTGCCCGTGATCATCGGGCTGTTCGTCGCCGGGGCAGCCACCCGTGACGGCACCGGCCGCCTGCAGCTGCTCGGGATCCTGGTGCCGGTGGCGCTCGGCCTCGTGCGCTACTGGACCACCTCCTACCGGATCCACGCCGACCGGGTGGAGCTGCGTCGAGGGCTGCTGTCGACCAGCACGCTGGCCACGCCCCTGGACCGGGTGCGGACGGTGGATCTCACCGCCTCGCCCATCCAGCGGGTCCTCGGGCTGTCGACGGTCCGAATCGGGACCGGCACCGCGGCCCGGCTCGACGACGGCGGGCTCGACCTCGACGGCCTCCCCACCCCGCGGGCCCGGGCGCTGCGCCAGCAGCTCCTCACCTCGATCGCCACGCCTGCCGCGGACCCGGAGGGCACCGGAGGCGAGCGGCTCGTGGCCCGCTTCGAGCCCGGCTGGCTGCGCTTCGCGCCCTTCACCTCCGCGGGCTTCGTGATCGCGGCCGGCCTGATCGGCGTCGGCAGCCAGGTGCTGGACCAGGTCGGGTTCTTCGAGGACGTCGACGAGGCCGCGTGGGAGGGGCTGTGGGCCCGCGTGGGCGTGGTCGCGGTCCCGGTGGTCGTGCTCGGCCTGGGGGTGCTGGTGGCGGCTTTCGCGGTGCTGGGCTACCTGCTCACCAACGGCAACTTCGCGGTCAGCCACACGCTGCCCGACGGGTCGTGGCACGTGCGGCGGGGGGTGCTGACGACGCGGGAGACCAGCCTCGACGACGACCGCCTGCGCGGGGTGTCCCTCGGGGAGCCGCTCGGCCTGCGACTGGTCCGTGGCGGACGGCTGAGCGCCATCGTCACCGGCCTCGACCGGAGCGAGTCCGGCAGCTCGGCGCTGCTGCCACCGACACCGCGGGCTCTGGTGCAGCGGGTGGCCGCCGAGGTGGTGGGCACGGCCGAGCCGGTGCACGCCCGATTGGTCGACCACGGGCCCCGGGCCCGGGCCCGGCGCTACGTCCGGGCGATGGTCCCGGCGGTGGCGGTGGCGGCGGTGCTCGTCACGGCGGCCGCCGTCGACGGGCTGGTGTGGCCCGCGGTCCTCGCCGCGGTCGTGGTGCTGGCGGCCCTGGGTCTCGGTCACGACCGGGCCCGGTCGCTCGGACACGCGCTCGTCGACGGCTGGCTGGTGGCCCGCTCGGGCAGCCTGACCCGGCGTCGCGACCTCCTCGCGACCGAGGCGGTCATCGGCTGGAACCTGCGCTCGACCTGGTTCCAGCGGCGTGCCGGTCTGGTCACCCTGGTAGCCACCACGGCCGGTGGCCGCCAGTGGGTCGCGATCCCCGACGTGCCCGAGCCGGTCGCCGTCGAGGTGGCAGTGAACGCGGTCCCGGGGCTGGTCGACCAGTTCCTGGCGACGGATCGGGGATTACCAGCCGGGGGAACGGCGCCGGTACGGTGAGGGCAGACTTCACGCCGGGCTGAGCACCGGCGTCGCCCGCCTCGACGGGCCCCTCCCCCGACCATCTCCGGCCGGACCGTCCTCACGCAGTGACACCGCGGCCGACGTACGCCGAACGGAGCCCTGCCGTGAGCACGACCGTGCCCGCCACCGCCCCTGACCACCCGACCGTCCGTGCTGCCCTGCGCTCCCCCGGGCTGCTGCGCACCGAGGTCCTCGCCGGCCTCGTCGTCGCGCTGGCGCTGATCCCCGAGGCCATCTCCTTCTCGATCATCGCGGGCGTCGACCCCCGGGTGGGCCTGTTCGCCTCCTTCACCATGGCCGTCTCGATCGCCTTCCTCGGCGGCCGGCCGGCGATGATCTCCGCCGCGACGGGCGCGATCGCCCTGGTGATCGCGCCTGTCGCCCGCACCTACGGGCTGGACTACCTGATCGCCACGGTGCTGCTCGCCGGCGTGCTCCAGGTCGTCCTCGGACTCGCCGGGGTGGCCCGGCTGATGCGCTTCGTGCCGCGGTCGGTCATGGTCGGCTTCGTCAACGCTCTCGCGATCCTGATCTTCCTCGCCCAGGTGCCGCACCTCGTCGACGTGCCGCTGCTGGTCTACCCGATGGTGGCGGTCGGGATCGCGACGATCGTGCTGCTGCCACGGGTCACGCGGGTGATCCCCTCCCCGTTGGTGGCCATCGTGGCGCTCACCGCGTTCACCCTCGTCGGCGCGGTCGCCGTGCCCGACGTCGGTGACGAGGGCGAGCTGCCCGAGAGCCTCCCCGCGCTGGTGGTCCCGGACGTCCCGTGGACCCTGGAGACGCTGCGGATCATCGCGCCGTACGCCCTGGCCATGGCGCTCGTGGGGCTCCTCGAGTCGCTGCTCACCGCTCGGCTCGTCGACGACGTCACCGACACGCGGTCCGACAAGAGGCGCGAGGCCTGGGGCCAGGGGGCGGCCAACGTCATCACCGGCTTCTTCGGCGGCATGGGCGGCTGCGCCATGATCGGCCAGACGATGATCAACGTGAAGACGTCGGGGGCCCGCACCCGGCTCTCCACCTTCCTCGCCGGCATGTTCCTGCTGCTGCTCGTCGTCGGCGCCGGCGACCTCGTGGCACAGATCCCGATGGCGGCCCTGGTCGCCGTCATGATCATGGTGTCGGTCGGCACCTTCGACTGGCACAGCATCCGCCTCTCAACCCTGCGACGGATGCCCCGCTCGGAGACCCTCGTCATGGTGACGACCGTGGTCGTCGTCGTCCTCACCCACAACCTCGCCGTCGGCGTCGTCGCCGGCGTGATGGTGGCGATGACGCTGTTCGCCCGCCGGGTCGCCCACGTGACCCGCGTCCGCCGCGAGCTGGTCGAGGACACCCGGGGCGGCGCGTCCGCCCGCTACACGGTCACCGGCGACCTGTTCTTCGCCTCCAGCAGCGAGCTCGACGGTCACTTCGACTACGCGGGTGACCCGGAGCGCGTGGTCATCGACCTCTCCCGCTCCCACGTCTGGGACGCCTCGACCGTGGCGGCCCTCGACGCCATCACCACGGCGTACGCGCGGCGCGGCAAGCGGGCAGAGATCGTCGGGCTCACCACCCACAGCGCCGAGCGCCACCAGCGGCTGAGCGGCTCGATGCCTCCCGCCTGACCCCTCGCCCGCCCCGCGCCCGGCCAGCGGACGCGTGGGCGTGGGCGGCGACGCGGCTCGATAGCGTGAGCCCATGTTCTCCAAGGTGCTCGTCGCCAACCGCGGCGAGATCGCGATCCGCGCCTTCCGGGCGGCCTACGAGCTCGGCGCGCGGACGGTGGCGGTCTTCCCCTACGAGGACCGCGGGTCGGAGCACCGGCTCAAGGCCGACGAGGCCTACGAGATCGGCGAGCGCGGGCACCCGGTCCGGGCCTACCTCGACCCCGCGGCCATCGTCGACGTGGCGGTGCGCTGTGGAGCCGACGCCGTCTACCCCGGCTACGGCTTCCTGTCGGAGAACCCGGCGCTGGCCGAGGCCTGCGCCGACGCCGGCATCACGTTCGTGGGCCCCCACGCCGACGTGCTCACGCTCACCGGCAACAAGGCCCGTGCCATCGAGGCCGCCAAGGCGGCCGGCGTACCGACCCTCCGGTCGGTGGCTCCCGGCACCGACGTCGACACGCTGGTGGCGGCGGCCGAGGACATCCCGACCCCGCTCTTCGTCAAGGCGGTCGCCGGTGGCGGCGGGCGCGGCATGCGCCGCGTCGACGAGCGGGACCAGCTGCGCGAGGCGGTCGAGACCTGCATGCGCGAGGCGGAGGGCGCCTTCGGCGATCCCACCGTCTTCATCGAGCAGGCTGTCGTCGACCCCCGACACATCGAGGTCCAGATCCTCGCCGACGGTCACGGTGAGGTGATCCACCTCTTCGAGCGCGACTGCTCGGTGCAGCGACGCCACCAGAAGGTGATCGAGCTGGCACCCGCGCCCAACCTCGACCCGGGGCTCCGCGACCGGATCTGCGCGGACGCCGTCAGCTTCGCCCGGGAGATCGGCTACCGCAACGCCGGCACGGTCGAGTTCCTGCTCGACCCCGAGGGCAACTACGTCTTCATCGAGATGAACCCGCGGATCCAGGTCGAGCACACGGTGACCGAGGAGGTCACCGACGTCGACCTGGTCCAGTCACAGCTGCGGATCGCCTCCGGCGAGACCCTCGCCGACCTCGGGCTGTCGCAGGACACCGTGCGACTACGCGGCGCCGCGCTGCAGTGCCGCATCACCACGGAGGACCCGTCCAACAACTTCCGGCCCGACACGGGCAGGATCACGACCTACCGCTCCCCCGGCGGCGCCGGGATCCGGCTCGACGGCGGCACCACCTACACCGGCGCCGAGGTCTCCGCCCACTTCGACTCGATGCTGGCCAAGCTCACCTGCCGCGGCCGGGACTTCACGATGGCGGTCGACCGGGCGCGCCGAGCGGTCGCCGAGTTCCGGATCCGCGGGGTGTCCACCAACATCCCCTTCCTGCAGGCGGTGCTCGACGACCCCGACTTCCGGGCCGGCCGGGTGACCACGGCCTTCATCGAGACCCACCCGCAGCTGCTCACCGCCCGCGGGGTCGGCGACCGCGGCACCAAGCTGCTGCGCTACCTCGCCGACGTGACCGTCAACCAGCCGCACGGCGCCGCGACGGTCGACCTCGACCCCGCCACGAAGCTGCCGCCGCTCGACCTCCGCGTGCCCGCCCCGGACGGCTCACGCCAGCTGCTGCTCGACGTCGGGCCGGAGGAGTTCGCCCGCCGGTTGCGCGCCCAGGAGCAGGTGGCGGTCACCGACACCACGTTCCGTGACGCCCACCAGTCACTGCTCGCGACGCGGGTCAGGACCCGCGACCTCGTCGCCGTCGCCGGCCACGTGGCCCGGATGACCCCGCAGCTCTGGTCGCTCGAGACGTGGGGCGGGGCGACGTACGACGTGGCGCTGCGGTTCCTCGCCGAGGACCCGTGGGAGCGGCTGGCGGCGATGCGCCAGGCCGCGCCCAACCTCTGCCTGCAGATGCTGCTGCGGGGCCGCAACACGGTCGGCTACACGCCCTACCCCACGGCGGTCACACGCGCCTTCGTGGAGGAGGCCGCCGCCACCGGGATCGACGTGTTCCGGATCTTCGACGCCCTCAACGACGTCGAGCAGATGCGCCCGGCGATCGAGGCGGTGCGCGAGACCGGCACCACGGTCGCGGAGGTGGCCCTGTGCTACACCGGCGACCTCTCCGACCCCGCGGAGTCGCTCTACACCCTCGACTACTACCTCGCCCTCGCCGAGCGGATCGTCGACGCCGGTGCCCACGTGATCGCCATCAAGGACATGGCGGGTCTGCTGCGCGCTCCGGCGGCGCGGACGCTGGTCACCGCGCTCCGGGAGCGGTTCGACCTGCCGGTCCACCTGCACACGCACGACACCCCCGGTGGCCAGCTGGCCACCCTGCTCGCGGCCATCGACGCAGGTGTCGACGCCGTCGACGGCGCCAGCGCCCCCATGGCGGGCACCACCTCGCAGCCCTCGCTGTCGGCCCTGGTGTCGGCGACCGACCACGCGGCGCGCGAGACCGGCCTCTCGCTCGAGGCGCTGTGCGAGCTCGAGCCCTACTGGGAGGCCGTGCGCCGCGTCTACGCGCCCTTCGAGTCCGGCCTGCCCTCGCCGACCGGGCGGGTCTACACCCACGAGATCCCCGGCGGCCAGCTCTCCAACCTGCGCCAGCAGGCGATCGCGCTCGGCCTGGGCGAGAAGTTCGAGCAGATCGAGGACATGTACGCCGCCGCCAACGACATCCTCGGCAACGTGGTCAAGGTGACGCCGTCGTCGAAGGTGGTCGGCGACCTCGCCCTCCACCTCGTCGCGGTCGGCGCCGACCCGCAGGAGTTCGCCGAGTCGCCGGGGAAGTTCGACATCCCCGACTCGGTCATCGGCTTCCTCAACGGCGAGCTCGGCGACCCGCCGGGCGGCTGGCCGGAGCCGTTCCGCAGCCGGGCCCTCGAGGGCCGCAGCTGGGAGTCGCGGACCGAGGAGCTCACCGACGAGCAGACGGAGGCGCTGGCCGGGAGCGAGGCCACCCGCCGACGTACGCTCAACCAGCTGCTGTTCCCGGGCCCGACCCGCGAGTTCGAGGAGTCGCGCGAGCAGTACGGCGACACCTCCGTGCTCCCGACGCTCGACTACCTCTACGGGCTGCGCAACGGTGAGGAGCACCGTGTCGACATCGAGGAGGGCAAGACCGTCCTCTTCGGGCTCGAGGCGATCGGCGACCCGGACGAACGGGGCTTCCGCAGCGTGATGGCGACCATCAACGGTCACCTCCGGCCGGTGTCGGTGCGCGACCGCTCGGTGTCCGCGGAGGTCGCGGCTGCGGAGAAGGCTGACGCCTCCCGGCCGGGCCACGTGGCCGCGCCCTTCCAGGGCGCGGTGACGCTCGTGGTGTCCGAGGGCGACGCGGTCGCAGCCGGCGACACGGTGGCCACGATCGAGGCGATGAAGATGGAGGCCGCGATCACGGCACCCGTGGCGGGCACCGTCGAGCGCCTGGCCATCGCCGGCACGCAGCCGGTGGACGGCGGGGACCTCATCCTCGTGATCGGCTGACCGCGACGACCTGCGGCCGACCGTGGCCGCACCTCCGTTCGCGCGGCTTCCTCAGGCCGGGTGGTCGGCCAGGGCGGCGGCAGTGAGCTCGTACAGATCAGCGTCGAGGCGGCGTACGCCGGGCACCTTCGCCAGCGCTCCCATGGACCGCGTGTTGTCCGGGTCCACCCCGATGACCACCCGCTCGTGGCCGCCGCGGCCGAAGAGGTCGCGGGCGGCTGCGAGCCCGGCCTCGACCGCGAAGCCGCTGCCCCAGTGGTCGGGGTGGACCACCACGCCGATCTCGAGGACGTCGGGATCGACACCGCTCCCCTCACCGATGGGCGCCACCTCCACGAGGGCGACCGGCTCACCCTCGTGCAGCACCAGCCACGAGCCGACGCCGTGGTCTCGCCAGCTCGCCAGCCGCCGCGCAAGCCGTTCCGCCATCCGCTCGCGTGGCAGTGCCTCGCCCGTGCCGGTGGTCGGGACGACGGCCGGCGCGTTCCGGATGGCCAGCAGCACGTCGAGGTCCCCAGCGAGGACAGGGCGCAGCACCAGCCGGTCGGTGGTGAGGCGGAGCGTCACAGCCGGAGCCTAGGACCGCCGCCGCGTGCGCCGCACCCGCATTCCGCTCACGCCCAGTCGCGGTGCTCGCGGCCCGCCACCAGGTCGGCGACGCCCTCCTGGAACCGCGGGCAGGTGGCGATGTCGTGAGCCCGGCAGCGCATCGCGTGCTCGGTCATCGCCCGGGAGCGCTCCATGTCGGCCATCCGGCGGTCCAGGTCCACGAGATGTGCCTCCAGCACCCGGTGCCGGTCCTCAGCCCCGGAGTCGAGCAGCACCAGGATCTGGTCGAGGTTCATGCCGGCTGCCTTGCTGCGGACGACCACGGCGATCCGCACCAGGTCATCGTGCCCGTAGCGTCGTCGACCTCCCGCGTCACGGCGCGGCGCCAGCAGGCCGACGTCCTCCCAGTGCCGCAGCACGTGGGTGTCCAGGCCGAAGCGGGCGGCCATCTCGCCGATCGACGACAGCTCGGGCTCGCCAGCACTTGACTTCATGTTGACATGAAGTCAGATCCTCCTGTTCATGGCAATGTCTCCTCTCACCCATGACGCGGTGGTGATCGGCGGTGGACCCGCCGGCCTCCAGGCGACCCTCACTCTCGCCCGGGTGCACCGACGGGTCCTGATGCTGGACTCGGGCCGCTACCGCAACGACCCGGCGGCCCACCTCCACAACTTCCTGACCCAGGACGGCACCCCGCCGGCGGAGCTCCGCCGGGTCGCGCGGAAGGAGCTGACGGCGTACGACACGGTGGAGGTGCGCGACACCGCGGCCGCCGTGGTCGAGCCCGTCGACGGCGGCTTCCGGGTGGAGCTCGACGACGGGCCGGTCGTTGCCCGCGGGGTGGTGCTCGCCACCGGCCTGCGCGACGTCCTGCCGGAGATCCCCGGCGTGCAGGGGCTCTGGGGCGGCGTGATCGCCCACTGTCCGTTCTGCCACGGCCACGAGCTCGCCGGACAGGACGTCGCCGTGGTCGGGGCCGCCGCCCACATCGGCGCGATCATGGCGCCGGTCGCCTCCTCCGTCACGATGCTGGAGGAAGTGGCGATCGAGCGCGTGGAGCCCAGCGCGGTGGGGGCGCGGGTCGTCCTCGCCGACGGCACGACGCCCGAGTTCGGCGGGGTCTTCGTGGCGACCCGGACCGTCCAGGCGGCGCCGTTCGCCGAGCAGCTGGGGCTCGCGATGCTGCCCTCCGGGTGCGTGGAGGTCGACGCCATGGGGCGCACCAGCCTCCCCGGTGTCCATGCCGCCGGGGACATGGCGCACGTGGCCGCCATGCCCATGCCCATGGCGTCCGTCCTCGCTGCGGCCGCCTCCGGACAGGTCGCGGGCGGGGCGATGGTCGCACACCTGTTGTGAAGAAAGGACGCCCGGTGGCGTGACAGAACGTGCCTGGCCGGGTACGACCTGGACATGAACAGCGGTCTCTTCGGGGTGATCCTCACGATCGTCGTGATGCTGGCGATCGCGGTGTTGATCCTGCTCTTCGAGAAGCGCCGAGCGCGCGAGATCCAGCGCGACCTGGGCCGCCGCGACGGCGACGAGCAACCCTGAGCAGGACGCGCCCGTGGGCCGGGACCCAGCGGCTAGCCGGAGGTGCCGCCGGCGCCCCCCAGCCAGTGGCCGGGCTCGTCGTAGGTCTGCTCCTTGCGACACCGGGCGCACCGGCGGAACCGGTAGGACCCGTCCTCGCTGCTGGCCACCCGCCACCGGTGCAGCGAGAGCCGGCAGCGCAGCGGTCTACGCACGGACGGTTCCCCGACGACCCGGTCACGTGCCGTGACCGCGGCCCGCAACGCGGGCGCGCACCAGACCACGCCGAGGGTGTGGCGCACCTGTTCACGCGGCGAGAGCCCGTAGAGCTCCGCCACCAGCTCGCGCCGCCACCGGTCGCGGGCGGGACCCCGGGGCAGCAGCCACGACGCCACCCCGGTGGCCCTCACCGACCACCGGGCAGGTCGTCCCGCCACCGGTTCCATGACGACTCCTCGTCGCCGGCTGACTGTGCGCCTCAGAAGTCGACGAACCCGAAGCGGGGCTCGTCGTAGTCCTGCTCCTTGCGGCACCGGACGCACCGGCGGAACCGGTAGGACCCGTCATCGCTGCTGGCCACGCGCCACCGGTGCAGTGAGAGCCGGCAGCGGATTGCCTTGTTCGTCATCGTCTTCCCCCTTCGGTGCCGTCCCGGCGCCGCGACCGCGGCCCGGGATGCGGGACTCGCGCCCGCTCACGACGGCTCCGGCGACGGCCAGGGGCGCCCGAGCCCGACCTGGCGTGGGCGATGCGCTCGCGCCAGTGCGGCACGGGCGCTCGCGACGCCGGTTGCTGTCACGCGGTAGTAGCGACGAGCCGGACGGCCGGCCTCGCTACCGTCGACGTCCTCCCAGCGCGACTCCACCCAGCCAGCGCCCTCCAGGCGCGCCAGGATCGGGTGGACCGTGCCGCTGGCCAGCCCCGCCGCGGTACCGATCTCGTAACCGTGGACCTCGGCGTCCGGGTCGGAGAGCAACACCTGCAGCACGAGCTGGGTCGGGATCGTCATGCGCAGTCCCATGGCTCGTACTCTACCTAGGGGCTAGGTAGAGGACAACCCAACACGGATCGCGATTTTGCCGTGGTCGCGCCCCGACGCTGCCCCGCACCTCCCCCGCCGGACCAGGACGGCACCGCTCAGGTCTCACCGCCGAGGCGCAGCGTCTGCAACCGCCGGCCGGCGTACGCCGTGGCGCCGACCGCGACCACCAGCAGCAGCACGACCGCCGTCGACAGGTCGACGGCCGAGGAGACCCCGAGCGCCGGCGCGGAGTCACCGAGCACCCGTTCCACGACCGCCAGCGACCATTGCTGCACGCTCAACGCCTGGGCGCCGGGGACCAGCCCCCCGACGAGGGTCTCCCAGATCAGGGCGTAGATCAGCCCGACCACGACGGCGTTGCGCGTCAGCACCGCGAGGGCGAGGAAGAGGGCGGCATAGGTGGCGCCAGCCGCGGTGACCCCGAGCCCGAAGGCCAGGACCACGGTCCCGGATGCACCGAGCACCGCCCCGGCCGCCAGGGTCGGCAGCACCCCGAACGCGGCGATGACCCCTACGGCGACCGCGAGCTTGGTCACCACGATGCTGTAGCGGTTGAGCGGCTTCGCCAACAGGTAGACGATCGAGCCCTCGTCGATCTCCGGACCGATGGCGCCGGTCCCGGCGATCAGCCCGAGCAGGGGCATCATGACCGCCAGGGCGAACCCGCCCAGGAGGTTGGCCGCCAGCACGGTGCCGAGCTCGGCCTCGAGGTCGGGCTCGAACCCCGCCAGCACCCGCGCCAGGGTGCACAGCGCCAACAGGGCCAGGGGGAGCAGGGTCAGCAGCAGCGTCCGCTTGCGACCGAGCAGGGTGCGCGCGGTCAGCCGGGCGACGGTGGGGTTCATCAGCGGCTCACCAGGTAGGCGAAGACGCTCTCGAGCGACTCGTCTGCGGGGTGGACCTCGAGCAGCCGGATCCCCTGGCGCGACGCCACCCGGGGCAGGGCCCGGACGAACGCCGCGAAGTCGGTCGCCTGCACGTGGACCGCGGTCGCTCCGTCCCTCCCGGTGACCAGCTCGACCCCGGAGGTGCTCGGCTCGGCGATCACGGCCGAGGCCAGCGCGCGGTCGTCGTCGGAGCGGATCGTGTACTGATGCGGTCGCTGCGTCATCAGCCGGCGGATCTCCCGGAAGTCACCGGAGGCTGCGTGCCTGCCGGCCACCATCACCTCGATCCGCCCCGCGATCTGCTCGACCTCCTCGAGGATGTGCGAGCTGAACAGGATGGTCCGGCCCTGCTCCCCCAGGTCGTGCAGCAGGTCCATCAGGTGCAACCGCTGGCGGGGGTCCATCCCGTTGAACGGCTCGTCGAGCAGCAGCACCGCGGGGTCGTGGACCAGCGCGGTGGCCATCTTGATCCGTTGCTTCATGCCCTTGGAGTAGGTCCGGATGTCCCGCTCCTGCGGCTCGGTCATCTCGACCGTCGCGATCGCCCGCGCGGCCGCGGCCTCCGGGTCGCGCAGCCGGTGCAGGCGAGCGTTGGCCAGCACGAACTCCCACCCGCTCACCGCGTCGTACATCTCCTCCCGCTCGGGCACCAGCCCGATGTCGCGGTAGATCTCGGGATCGCGCAGCAGCGGCCGCCCGTCGAGCGTGACGGTGCCGGCCGACGGCGCGAGGAACCCCGCCATCATGTGGATCAGCGTCGACTTGCCCGCCCCGTTGGGCCCGAGCAAGCCGGTCACCCCGGCGTCGAGGCGCATCGTCACGTCGTTGACCGCGACCACGTTGCCGAACCAGCGCGAGACCTGGTGCAGGTCGACCGTGCTCACGACAGGGCCCTGCGGTAGCGGGCGACCAGCGCGCCGTACGCCGCGGCGACGAGCGCCGCCCCGGCCAGGCAGAAGACCGCCCCCGTCAGGGCTCCCTCGGGTGGCGTCGCCATCACCGACTCCCCGCCCAGCGGCCCCGCGACCACGCCGTCGACCAGCGTGAAGGGCGAGATCAGTCCGACGTAGCCGGCAGCGGTGTCGCTGCCGAACTCCTCCACGAGGGCCCGCACGGTTCCCTGGATCCCCGTGAGGACCAGCAGTACCCCGACGACCGCGGCCACGCCGAGCCCACGGCGGGGGGTCATCGCGGCCACGACCAGGCCGATCCCCGCCAGGACCAGGGACAGCACGACCGCGCCGCCCAGGGAGCGGAGGTAGTCGGGCAGCTGGTCGCGCAGCGGCAGCTCGGCGAGGAGGGCGCCGGCGAGCAGCATCGTGAGCGGCAGTGCCGTGACGACCAGCAGCGCAGCCGTCATGCCGGCGTACTTGGCCTGCACGTACTGCTGGCGGCTGAGCGGCCGGGAGAAGTAGAGCGGCGCCACCCGGAACCGCAGGTCGCGGGACATCGCGGCCGGCGCCTGCGAGCCGAGGAACACGATGACCGCGACCTGGAGGGTGAAGACGTAGTCCGTGTAGCCGAGTGGCAGGTCCCCGAAGCCGAAGTAGCCGGTGACGATGCCGATGATGACGGCCGGCAGCACCATCACCCCCAGCAGCAGGAACGGCATCACCTTCGAGCGTGCCGAGCGGCCCAGCCCGAAGGCACCGCGGAAGGTGTCGACGAAGAGGGACCGGCGGACGTAGGACGCGCCGTGGCGCGGCCCCTCGTAGTGGCGGTAGCCGATGTCGTGGATCGCGCCCGCGGGCTGCTCGTTCACGACGAGAACAGCTCCGTCATCCGGTGTCGCTGCCGCTCGAGCCGGACCAGCCCCATCCCCAGCCCGGCGACCGCGTCCCGCACCAGGTCGTACGTCGCCGGCTCGCTCACCTCGACGAGGACGAGCCGCCCGTCGACCGAGGCCCGCACCCCGGCGCCGGTGAGCCGGTCCAGCAACGTCTGCGGGTCGCCGTCGACCTCCACCGCGACCGTGGCGGTGGCCGCGGTCACCGAGGCCGTGGTGTCGTGCCGCAGCAACCGGCCCCCGTCGATGACGACGACGCCGTCGCAGACGCGCTCCAGCTCACCCAGCAGGTGGGAGGTGACCACGACCGAGATGCCGAACTCGGTGCCGATCCGCCGGACCAGCTCGAGCATGTCGTCGCGTCCGGCCGGGTCGAGCCCGTTGGTGGGCTCGTCGAGCAGCACCAGGTCGGGGTCGTGGACCAGTGCCTGGGCGAGCTTCACCCGCTGGGCCATCCCCGTGGAGTAGCCACCCATGGGGCGGTAGCGCTCCTCGTAGAGGCCGACGTGCCGCAGGGTGTCAGCGGTGCGTTCCCGGGCCGCCGTGGTCGGCAGCCCGGACATCCGGCCCAGGTGGACGACGAACTCGGTCGCCGAGACGTCCGGCGGGAGGCAGTCGTGCTCGGGCATGTAGCCGACCCGGGTGCGGATCGCCGCACCGTCGGTGGCGACGTCGAGTCCGAGCACGCTGGCGGATCCCGTGGTGGCGGGGAGCAGGCCGAGGAGGATCTTGAGCAGGGTGGACTTTCCCGCACCGTTGGCGCCCACCAGGCCGGTGATGCCGGGCCCGACGTCCACGCTGAGGTCGTCGAGCGCGGTCACGCGACCGAACCGCATGGTCAGCCCCGCGGTCCGGATCACCGGTGCTCCTGCGGGGCCATCTCCCGATGGTCGGGGCCTAGCTGCCCGCTGTCCACCGACCGCGGAGGTTCTGCACGGGGTCTTCACGGACCGCGGCTGCCAGCGTGCTCCCGGCGAGCCACAACGGCAGCGCACCCAGACCTGCGTAGCAGACCAGGACCGCGGCGCCGAGGGTCCAGGCGGCGCTGCCCGACGTCTGGGCGAGGGCGACGGCGACGACCGCGACCGACAGCAGCAGCGCGAGCAGGGCGGCCCGCAGGTGGCGCGTCGTGATCGGGGGCGCGGGTGGTGCGGCGACGAGGGTCGCACGGGGGGCGGCGTTCATGGTGCCTCCTGGGGGTTCAGGCCCGTTCACCGTAACCCCACCGGGCCGGGCACGGCAGGGAAACCGCCCACGTTCCGGGACTGCTCACCGCACCCGGAACGTGAACCAGGTCGACTTCAGCCCGAGCGTCCAGCGGAAGGTGTCGCCGCTGACGGTGACCGTGCGCTTGCTGCCGACGAGCCGCAACGACCTGACCCGTCCGCCCCACTGGCCGTTGCCGTCCCGTGCCGTGACCTCGATCCGCCGCAGGTTGCCCAGGGCCGGCCAGGCGCCCTCGATCCGGCGGTCGTCCACCGTCACCGCCCAGTCGTGGTTGGGGTTGCCGGACCAGCCGTCGTACGGGTCGGCCTTCGCCACCTGGTAGGGCACCGCGCCGGCGACGGTCCAGCCGCCGTTGCTCGAGCTGAACTGGGTGAACGCCGGCCCCTTGCCGTGCCGGAGGATCCGGCGTCGGGTGGCGCGGATCGCGGCGTCCGAGGCGGGGTGCTCCGCGGCCACGCCGCCGTAGACCTGGCTGGCCGTGGTGTCGTAGACGTCGAAGGCCGAGCCGCGGGGGTGTGCCCGCTCGTACGCCGCGTAGGTGCGAGCCGCAATCGACTGGGCGCGGACCGCCTCGGGATGCCAGAGCGCGGGCATCTCCAGGGGGACGACCCCGCGCAGGTAGGCCTCCAGCCCGACGGAGTTCACGGTGACCCGGTCCCGCGAGCCGGCGCTGGGGGGCAGTGCCGCGAGCCGTCCGCGGTAGGCGCGCTCCCCGGCCGGGGAGACCAGGGTGACCGTGCCGCCGCTGACGGAGAAGGCGCCGTGGCCCGCGAGCTTGCGCCACGGCCGCCACCGCGTCCCCCTCAGCCAGGAGACCAGGGTGCGGCCGTCCCGGGCCACGGTCGTGCGCCACCGGGTCGTGCTCTTGTCGGGCAGGGTGAGCGACTCGCCCGTGCCGAGGTCGGTGACCCGCAGACCCGAGGTCTTCCGCACGACGAGGTCGTCGGTGGTGTCGGCGGTGAGCAGCACCTCGATCCGGCCGCGTGCCTTCCCCCAGCGCGTCCCCGGGTAGTAGAACTCGGCGATCTCGCGGTGGTCGAGGCCGGCGCGCGCGGCTCCCTCGGCGCCGTACTGCGACATGCCGTGACCGTGGCCGTACCCGTGGCCGCGCACCGTGATGGTGGCCGACTTCGGGACCCGCCAGTCCTGGGCGTGGGCGACGGGCGTGCCGAGGAGCACCGACGCGAGGGCGAGCGTGACGATCACGAGGGGGCGCATGGACGGGTCTCCGGGGCGAGAGTGACGGGTGTTACTGCCGTGACATGGCATCACGATCCCCCCGGCCCCGACAGGGGTTCGCCTGAACTACCGGCGTGTAGTTACCCGTACGAGGAACGACCCCGCCGGCCGCACCGGGCGTGCCCGGGCGGCCGACGGGGTCGATCGTGCTGCTGGGTGAGCGTCAGCTCACCTTGACCCAGATGAAGCCCTTCTTGGTCACCTTCTGGATCTTGATCGTCGTGCCCGTCTTGGGCACGTCGACGCCGTACCAGCCCGGCCGGTAGCGCTCGCCCGCGTGGTCACCGTGCTCGTCGCTGTCGAACCACCAGTCCTTCGTGTCGTCGAAGGTGGCGACACCCCGGTTGCCCGGGAGCCGGAAGTCCTCGCCCTGGAAGTGCAGGGTCTGGCCCTTCATGCGCCGCGGCGTGAACGTCGAGTTCCAGGCGTTGATCCTGGGCCGCGCCAACGCGCCGTTCGGCGTGTGGACGAAGCTCGGGTTCGCGTCCACCGGGAGGATCAGGCCCTGGCCCGGGTGGACCCCGACGTTGTTGTCGCTCTGCGAGGTGTCGTAGTAGTTGATGAGCGCACCGGGCTGGTTCCGGAAGAACTCCACCCAGTCACCGCTCTTCTTCTTGGTGCCGCCGAAGTTGTAGAGGTGGCTCAACGGCTTGTCCAGGCCCTTGTACTGCCGGTTCTCGACCATGTACGCGTGCAGGAACTCGTTGGTCTCCGAGCCCGTCGTCACGCGGAACCCGTCGAGGGTCCAGCCGTCCGCACCACCTTCGGCGGTCCCGATGGGGGTCCCGTCGAGCGTGATGTTGTCGACCTGGAAGCCCGGCAGCACGTAGGCGCCGTCGGTCTGGTAGCGCCAGCGGATGGCGTCGGCCGCGGCCGGGACGGTCGCGGTGAGGTCGACCCAGTCACCACCGGTGGTGCCCGAGATGCCGTGGCCGCTGCTGTTGAAGCCGCTCTGGTCCTCGCCGGCGTAGGCCTCGCTGTTGTCGACCTCGACCCAGCTGCCGTCGACCCGGGCCTCGAGGAAGGCGTAGTCCCACCCGTCCTCGATCTCGTAGCGGACCTTGGCCGTCAGGTCGCCGCCACCGGCGACGCCCTTCGCCATCCAGTTGTTGAGGTCGTCACCGGAGTCGCTGTAGTAGTACTGCTCCCCGCAGGTGGCACAGGGGGCCCCCAGCTCGAGCGGGACCTCCTTGTCGGGCAGCAGCGCGATGACCGCGTTGACGCCCCGCTTGGTCGCGGCCTGGCTCGGACGCATCTTGAAGCGGCCCGACCGGTTCGGCATCACGGTGCGGTAGTCCAGCCAGCCCAGGTAGAACTTGTCGTAGGCCCCGAACGGCATGGCCTGGTCGCCGATGCCACCGTCCTCGGGCAGGGTCCCGCGCGACTGGCTCATCAGGGACCACCAGCCGACGCTGTTCTCGGCGCCGGAGGTGTCGTAGTGGTCGGGCAGGCCCAGGTCGTGGGCGTACTCGTGGGCGAAGACGCCCAGGCCACCGTTCTCCGGCTGGATGGTGTAGTCACCCACCCAGACACCGGTCTTGTTGTCCGGCACCATGACGGCGCCGCCGTCGGACGGTCCGCCCTCGCCGATCTCGACCCCGCCGAAGGGCGCGTAGCCCTCGGGGCCGTCGGTGCCGAAGCCGTGGATCTGGGCGTACCAGCGGTGGCTCCAGATCGAGTCCGAGGCGTAGATCGGGTCACCGTCGGCCTGGTCGCCGCCGGCGTGCACGATCTGGAAGTGGTCGATGTAGCCGTCGCGCTCGTCGAAGTTGCCGTCGCCGTCGTGGTCGTAGCGGTCCTGCTGGTCGAACGTCTCCAGGTAGCTCCGGATCTGCTCGTCGGTCCAGCCGGACTCCTTCTTGCCCTCGACCCAGTAGGCCAGGGCGTCACGGATCAGCCACCAGGTGTTGGTGCACACGTTGTCGCCGCAGTAGTCACGGCCGTAGCGCGCCTGGTTGAAGGGGACCTTGACCCACTCGGTCACGTCCCCGTCGAAGGTGTACCGCCCCAGCGACTGGTTCTCGTAGAACTTCCGCATCCGGTTGAAGTACATGTCCTGGTAGTGCGCCCGGTCGTAGTCGGGCTGCCAGTTGGTGCTGTTGTCCAGCTTGCGGTTGGGCTTGGGGATCTCGTTGTGCATCGGCCCGTCGTACTTCTGCGGCGTCCCGTCGGAGGGGTACTTGCACCCGCTCGAGTCGGTGTCGTCGCAGAAGGCCGAGTGGCGGGTGTTGCCGTACTCGACGATGACGGCGAAGATCCGGTCCTTGCCGGTGACGGCCGACCGCGCGTACTGACCCTCGGCGACCCGCTGCACCGTGGCCTTGGAGCCGGTGCGCAGGCGCTTCTGGACCGCGCTGTCGCGCAGGCCCTCGTACTTCCGCTGCCAGGGCATCGACAGGTCGTGCCCGTGCTGGTCACCGCCGACTCGGTCGGGGGCGGCCTGCTGGGGTGCCTGCACGTCGCTGGGAGCGGGTGCCGCTGCGTTCACCGAGCCCGCGGTGAACGGTTGCATCAACGCCGCACTGGTCAGGATGGCTGTCCCGAGCGCAGCTATCTTCTTGCGTTGCATCAATCTCCTCCGAGGAGTTGTCGAGCGGAGGACCTGAGACGTGTGGATCCCCCGTGGATCGTGCGTGTGACGCACCTCCGGCATCCGACAACCTTTTGTTGCAAACGCAAAGCACCCCGGCCCATCGTTACTGGACCGTTACCGGTAACGGACCTCAGACGTGGTGCAGGCGACGGGCGGCCTCGGCGATCGACCCGCTCATCGACGGGTAGACCGTGAACGCCTGCGCGAGCTGGTCGGCCGTCAACGACTCGGCGACCGCGATCGACACGGGGTGGATCAGCTCACTGGCGCGCGGACCGACCACGACACCCCCCACCACGATGCCCGTCCCGGGCCGGCAGAAGAGCTTCACGAAGCCGTCGCGGACGCCCTGCATCTTCGCCCGGGCGTTGCCGCTCAGCGGCAGGGTCACCACTTCGGCGTTGATGCCGCCCTCGTCCACGGCCTGCTGCGACCAGCCGACCGTGGCGATCTCCGGCGAGGTGAACACGTTGGCCGAGACCTGCTTGAGGTCGAGCGGCGCGACGGCGTCGCCGAGCGCGTGCCACATCGCGATCCGGCCCTGCATCGCCGCCACCGATGCCAGCATCAGCACCCCGGTGCAGTCGCCGGCGGCGTACACGCCCCGCGCGGTGGTGCGCGAGACCCGGTCGGCCCGGATGAAGCCGCCCTCGTCGGTCTGGACCCCCGCCTCGGCCAGCCCGAGGTCGTCGGTGTTGGGGACTGAGCCGAGGGCCAGGATGCAGTGCGACCCCTGGACGGTGCGGCCGTCGGTGAGGGTCACCGTCACCGCGTCACCCTCCCGGGTCACCGACTCCATCCGGGACTGCGAGAGCACGTTCATGCCACGCCGGGTGGCCACCTGCTGGAGCACCTCGGCGGCGTCGGCGTCCTCCCCCGGCAGCACCCGGTCGCGCGAGGAGACCAGCGTGACCTCGATGCCGAGCGCGAGGTACGCCGAGGCGAACTCCGCCCCCGTCACGCCCGACCCCACGACGACGAGGTGCTCGGGAACCTCGTCCATCCCGTAGACCTGCTCCCAGGTCAGGATCCGCTCGCCGTCGGGCTGCGCCGTGGGCAGCACCCGCGGCTGGGCGCCGGTGGCGAGCAGCACCACGTCCGCCTCGAGGGTCTCGGTGCCGCCGTCGGGCAGGGTCACCTCGACCCGGTCGGGTGCGGCGAGCCGTCCCCGGCCGATCACGACCCGGACCCCGTCACGCTCGAGCCGGCGGGCGATGTCGGCTGACTGGTCGGCGGCCAGCGCCAGCACCCGCTCGTTGACCCGGGCCAGGTCGACCGAGACCGAGGTGGCCGGGTCGCCCTCGAGGTCGCGGAACCCGATGCCGAGCTCGGCCGCCTCCGACATCTCCGTCATGAGCTCGGCGGTGGCGATCAGCGTCTTGCTGGGGACGCAGTCGGTGAGGACGGCCGAGCCCCCCAGTCCGTCGGTGTCGACGACCGTCACCTCGGCCCCGAGCTGGGCGGCGACGTGGGCGGCCTCGTAGCCGCCCGGGCCTCCCCCGACGATGACGACGCGGTCAGACATGGAGCTCCGTCCGCCTCATCACAGGTTGATCATGTGGCCGGCGATGCCCTCCACGGCCTCCTTGACCGACTCCGACAGGGTCGGGTGCGCCCAGACGTTGCGGGCGACCTCGTCGGCGGTGAGGTCCCACTTCTGCGCCAGCGTCAGGGCCGGCAGCAGCTCGGTGACGTCGGGACCGATCATGTGGGCGCCGACGATCTCGTTGTGCTCGGCGTCGGCGACGATCTTCACGAAGCCGACCGCGTGGCCCAGGCCCATCGCCTTGCCGTTGGCCGAGAAGGGGAAGGAGGCGGTCTTGACGTCGTACCCCTTCTCCTTGGCCTGTGCCTCGCTGTAGCCGAAGGAGGCGATCTGGGGCTGGCAGTAGGTGGCGCGGGGGATCATGTCGATGTCGACCGGCATCGTTTCGGCGCCGGCGATCACCTCGGCCACGACCACGCCCTGCGCCTCCGCGGTGTGGGCCAGCATCAGCTTCCCGGTCACGTCACCGATCGCGTAGACGTTGTCGACGTTGGTGCGCCCGTAGTCGTCGGTGGCGATGGCGCCCCGCTCGGTCGTCTCGACGCCGGTGTTCTCGAGCCCGTAGCCCTCCAGGCGCGGCGCGAAGCCGAACGCCGCCAGCATCTTGTCGGCCTCGAGCACCTGCGACTCGCCGCCGTCGGCGGGGCTGACGGTGACCTTGACCCCCGAACCGGTGTCCTCGACGTTCTCGACCTTGGTGGAGGTCATGACCTTCACGCCGAGCTTCTTGTAGTGCTTGGCCAGCTCCTTGGACACGTCGGCGTCCTCGGTGGGAACCATCCGGTCGAGGAACTCCACGATCGTCACATCGACGCCGAAGTTCTTCATCACGTAGGCGAACTCGACGCCGATGGCGCCGGAGCCACCGATGATCACCGAGCCGGGGAGCTGGTCGTCGAGGATCTGCTCCTCGTAGGTGACGACGTTCTCACTCGTCTCCATGCCCGGCAGCAGCCGCACGGTGGCTCCCGTGGCGAGGATCAGGTTGTCGAAGGTGTAGGAGGAGGTGTTGCCCTCGCCGTCCTTCACGTCGATCCCGGTCGGGCCGGTGAGGGTCCCCCAGCCGTTGATCTCGGTGATCTTGTTCTTCTTCATCAGGTAGTGGACGCCCTTGACGATGCCCTCGCTGACCGAGCGGCTGCGTGCGTGGGTCGTCTTGAAGCCCATCGTGGGCTCGCCCTCGATGCCGAACTTGTCGCGCTCGTGGGTGAGGGTGTAGGCGAGCTCTGCGTTGCGGAGCAGCGCCTTGGACGGGATGCAGCCCACGTTGAGGCACACCCCTCCCCAGTACTTCTCCTCCACCACGGCGACCTTCTTGCCGAGCTGGGAGGCGCGGATGGCCGCGACGTAGCCGCCGGGGCCGGCGCCGAGGACCAGGACATCGAAGTGGTTGTCGCTCACGCGCGCCAGCGTAGTCGGGGCAGTCCTCGGGCCGCGAATGCGGCGTCCGGGGCGGCTACCCTGCTGCCCGTGACGCTGTACGCCGCCTACGGGACCAACCTGAGTCCCCAGCGCATGGGTGAGCGCTGCCCGCACTCGCCGTTGCGGACCACGGGCTGGCTGACCGGGTGGCGACTCACGTTCGGTGGCGAGGAGCACGGGTGGGACGGCGCGCTCTCCACGATCGTCGAGGACCCCCTCGAGCAGGTCTTCGTCGCCGTCTACGACATCACCCGCGAGGACGAGGCGTCCCTCGACGGGTGGGAGGGCGCCGACCTCGGCCTCTACCGCAAGACCAAGGTGCGGGTGGCGACGATGACCGGCGAGCTGGTCGTGTGGACCTACGTCCTCGACGCCTACGAGGGCGGGCTGCCCTCGGCGTCCTACCTGGGCATCCTCGCCGACGCCGCCGAGGCCGCCGACGCGCCCGCCGACTACGTCGCCGCGCTGCGGCGTCGGCCGTGCCGCTCGACCGGCCTGTGACCGACCGACCTGTGATCCGGCACCGGACGGCGTTCTAGAGTCACTCCGTGACCGAGACGCAGCAGCTGGCCCAGGACGCGGCCGACACCCTCGCAGACCTCACCGGCGTACGCCGCCACGACCTCGCCCTCGTCCTCGGCTCCGGCTGGCTGCCCGCCGTCGACGCGCTCGGCGAGGCCACGGCCGAGGTCTCCACGACTGACCTCCCGGGCTTCCACGCCGCCGGAGTCGCCGGTCACAGCGGCACGATCCGCAGCATCCGCTCAGGCGACAAGAACCTGCTGGTGTTCCTCAGCCGGACGCACTTCTATGAGGGCAAGGGGGTCCGATCGGTCGTCCACCCCGTGCGGACCGCCGCGGCAGCCGGCTGCCGGGCCATCGTGCTGACCAACGGCTGCGGCGGGCTGAAGGAGACCTGGTCGCCGGGCACGCCGGTGCTCATCGCCGACCACATCAACCTCACGGCCACCTCGCCGATCGAGGGCGCCAACTTCGTCGACCTCACCGACCTCTACAGCGCCCGCCTGCGCGAGCTGTGCCGGGAGGTCGACCCGACCCTCGACGAGGGCGTCTACGTGCAGTTCCCCGGCCCGCACTACGAGACCCCGGCGGAGATCGCGATGGTCCGCGCCATCGGCGGCACCCTCGTCGGCATGAGCACCACCCTCGAGGCGATCGCCGCGCGCGAGGCCGGCATGGAGGTGCTCGGCATCAGCCTGGTCACCAACCTTGCCGCCGGCATCTCCGGCGAGCCGCTCAACCACGAGGAGGTCCTCGAGGCGGGGAAGGCGGCCGCGGCGAGGATGGGCGGGCTGCTCTCGCAGGTCGTGGACCGGATCTGAGCATGCGGGTCCTCCTCACCGGCGCCGCCGGGAGCATCGGCCGCGTCGTGACCGCCGGCCTGAGCGACCGGGGCCACGAGGTGACCGGCCTCGACCTCGCACCCGCCCCGGTCGACCACGACGGCCCCTGGCACGTCGCCGACTGCACCGACCCGGCGGAGACGGCGGCGGTGGTCGCCGAGGCACGCCCCGACGGGGTGGTCCACCTGGCCGGCAACCCCGACGAGGCCGACCTGGCGGGATCGCTGGCCTCGCACGCGCTCACCACCGCGGCCCTGCTCGACGCGATGGTCGGCCAGGGCGTGCGCCGCATGGTCTACGCCAGCTCCAACCACGCCGTCGGGTGGACGCCGCGCAGCGAGCTCGTCGGCACCGACACCCGGCCCCGCCCGGACACGTTCTACGGCGTCGCGAAGGTCGCCGCCGAGGCGCTGCTGTCGCTCTACGCCGACCGCCACGGCCTCGACGTGGTCTCGTGCCGCATCGGCTCCTTCCTCGACCGCCCCGAGACCACGCGCCATCTCTCCACCTGGCTCTCCCCGGCCGACTGCGTGCGGATGGTGGAGGCCGGGCTCACCGCGCCGGCGCCCGGCTACGCCGTGCTCTACGGGATCAGCCGCAACACCCGGGCGTGGTGGGACCTGGCGCCCGGCCGTGCCCTCGGCTACGAGCCGCAGGACGACGCCGAGGACTGGGCCGACCGCGTCGAGACGCGCCCGGAGGACGAGGTCGAGGGATCGGTCGTCGGGGGCCCGTTCGCGGGCGCCCGGTTCCACCGGCCCGCGTTCTGACCCGGCCCGCGTTCTGACGATGAGAGTCGGTTGCGCCTCCCGGCCACGCAGGGTCGTCGACTGGCACCACCGCCGGAGCGCTGGGCCGGTGCGGTAGGAAGTTCTCATGGCCCAGACCGCACTCGGCGGCACCCCCGCCCGCACCGACGGCGAGCTGCCGGCCGTCGGCACCCCCGCCCCTGACGCGCTGGTGACGCGCGCCGACCTGACCGAGTCCCGGGTGCTGCCCGGCGACGGTCGCCGTCTCGTCCTCAGCATCTTCCCCAGCGTCGGCACCGGCGTCTGCGCCGCGAGCGTGCGACGCTTCAACGAGCTGGCGGCAGGCCTCGACGACACGTCCGTCGTCTGCGTGTCCCACGACCTGCCCTTCGCCCAGGTCCAGTTCTGCGGTGCCGAGGGGATCGACGGCGTCGAGGTGGTGTCGGCGTTCCGCACCGACTTCGGTCAGCAGTACGGCGTGACGCTCCTCGACGGCCCGTTCGCGGGCCTGCTCGCGCGGGCGGTCGTCGTGGTCGACCGGGACGGGACGGTCCTCCACACCGAGCTCGCGCGCGACATCGACGACGAGCCCGACTACGACGCCGCCCTGGCCGCTCTGGACCGTTGACACCCCCGCGGCCCGCGGGTTTGGGTGGCGCCATGAGCGAGAGCGACTTCCAGGAGCAGCACAGCGACGAGGTCGAGGCCGAGCTCCACGCCGACGACGTCGACCGCGAGGCCACTGCCGACCACGCCCCCGGGAGCCTGCCGGACCCCGAGGACGTCGACCAGGAGGAGATCGACGAGATCGAGGAGGAGCGGGAGGAGCGCCTCGCCCCGGACAACCGCCCCGACGGCGCCGAGGTGGACAACACCCAGCGCGACTTCGACACCGAGGTCGGCATGTTCACCGACCACGACGACTACGGCCAGGCCGACAAGCGCTACTCGCCCGACGACGAGGCCTGAGCCAGCCGGGACCTGAGCCCGGCGAGGCCGCCGGCCATCATCTGCTCGTGGTTCCACCGGAGCGGCCGGCCGGTGACGTACGCCGCCAGAGCCATCAGCCGGCCGGTGACGACGACCTCCTGCTCGAGGACGAGCCGGGTGCCGGCGGCGTCAGGTCCGATCCGCCACCGTACGAAGCCCTCGAGGTCGCCGTCGAGACGGGTCTCGAGCAGGTGTGGACCACGCTCCACGGCCGTGAGCACCAGGTCGAGGGTGTAGGGCAGCGACGCGCGGCACAGCACCCTGGCGTGGTCGTCGTCGATCTTCGCCACCGCCCGCACCTGGGGCCACCAGTCCGGGTAGTGCTCGAGGTCGACGAGCACGGCGTGCACCCGGCCGGGCGGGGCCGCGACCAGCCAGGACCCGCCGAAGACGAAGCGGCGGCTCACGCGGGCACCGGTGCGGCCGTTGGCTGGTCCCCCATGCTGCCATTGTCCCGGTCCGGGTCTACCGTGCCGACATGACCACGGCCGCCTCCGACGACCTGCTCGACCGCGCCCGCGCCTGGGCCGCCGACGACCCCGACCCGGAGACCCGGGCGGAGCTGGAGCAGGTGATCGCCGAGGTGGCGGCCGGGGGGGACGATGCCGACCGGGCCGACCTCGCCGACCGGTTCGCCGGCACCCTCGAGTTCGGCACGGCCGGGCTCCGCGGCGCGCTCGGAGCCGGACCCAACCGGATGAACCGGGTGGTCGTGCTCCGCGCCGCTGCCGGGCTGGCGGCCTACCTCGTCGACGAGGGCGCGCGCCCGGGCAGCCCTGTGGTGATCGGGTACGACGCGCGGCGCAACTCCGACGTGTTCGCCCGCGACACCGCTGCGGTGATGACCGGTGCCGGGCTGCGGGCGCTGGTGCTGCCCCGGCCCCTGCCGACGCCGGTGCTCGCCTTCGCGATCCGCGAGCTGGGGTGCGTGGCCGGCGTGATGGTGACCGCCAGCCACAACCCGCCGCAGGACAACGGCTACAAGGTCTACCTGGGAGACGGCAGCCAGATCGTGCCGCCTGCCGACGCCGGCATCGCCGAGCGGATCGCCGCCGTCGGGGCGGTCGCCGACATCCCGCTCGGGGAGGCCGGCACGGTCCTCGACGACGAGATCGTCGACCGCTACCTCGACACGGTCGCCGGCCTCGCCGGCGACGGTCCGCGCGACCTGCGCACCGTCTACACGCCCCTGCACGGGGTCGGCGGCACCTCGGTGCTCCAGGTCCTCGAGACGGCCGGCTTCGAGTCCCCCGCCGTCGTGGAGCAGCAGGAGCACCCCGACGCGACCTTCCCCACGGTCGCCTTCCCCAACCCGGAGGAGCCGGGGGCCATGGACCTCGCGATGCAGCTCGCGGAGCGCACCGACGCCGACCTCGTGGTCGCCAACGACCCCGACGCCGACCGGTGCGCAGCCGCCGTGCCGGGGCCCCACGGCTGGCGCATGCTGCGGGGCGACGAGGTGGGAGCGCTGCTCGCCCACCACCTGCTGACGCGGGGCAAGGAGGGCACCTACGCCGCCTCCATCGTCTCCTCCTCCCTGCTCGGCCGGATGGCCGAGGCCCACGGGCAGCCCTACGCCGAGACGCTCACGGGCTTCAAGTGGATCAGCCGCGTCGACGACCTCGCCTTCGGCTACGAGGAGGCGCTCGGCTACTGCGTCGACCCCGAGCACGTGCGCGACAAGGACGGCGTGTCCGCGCTGCTGCTCCTGTGCGAGCTGGCCGCGGAGGCCAAGGCCGAGGGCAGGACGCTCGTCGACGTCCTCGACGACCTCGCCACGGAGCACGGCCTCCACGCCACCGACCAGCTCTCGGTGCGGGTCACCGACCTCGCCGAGATCGAGCGGGCGATGGACACCCTGCGCCGTACGCCGCCGACCGAGCTCGGCGGCCTGGCGGTCGAGTCCGTCGACGACCTCAGCGAGGGCAGCGGCGACCTCCCCCCGACCGACGGGCTGCGCTACCGGCTGGCCGAGGGCGCCCGGGTGGTCGTGCGTCCCAGCGGCACCGAGCCGAAGCTCAAGTGCTACCTCGAGGTGGTCGTCCCCGTCGGGGACGAGGACGTCGACGCCGCCCGGATCGCGGCGGCGGGACGTCTCGACGCCATCCAGGGCGACCTGCGGTCCAGGCTCGGCCTCTGATCGTCGGGGTCAGTCGGGTGGTTCCGGGCCCGGCTGGCAGTGCGGGCACCACCAGGTCCGCCGCCGGGACGGGTCGCCCGCCACCTCCTCGACCATCCGCACCGTCGTGCCGCACCGCAGGCAGGGGCGACGCTGCCGACCCGCCACCCAGTGGCTCTCGCCCCGCCGGGCGGTGCCCGTCGTCACCTGGTAGGCACCGGGCACGGTCACGGAGTGCCGCAGCGCCGTCGCCGCCAGCTCGACGAGGCGGTCGACGTCGACGTCCCCCACGGGTGTCCACGGGCTCCGCCCGAGCAGGAACGCCAGCTCGTTGACCCACAGGTTGCCGAGCCCCGCCAGCCTCGTCTGGTCGAGCAGGGCGGCGACGAGGGGCGTCTGCGGGTCGGCGCGCAGCCGGCGTACGGCCTCGGCGGCGTCCCAGTCGGCGCGCAGCGGATCGGGACCGAGGTGGCCGACCAGCCGGGCCTCCTGCGAGGTGGGCACGAGGTCGAGCTGGTGCAGGCGCAACCCCCACAGGGTCCGTCCGCCGTCGAGCTCGAGCACGATCCGGACCTCGGGCAGGATCCGCCGCGGCAGCTGCCGGCCGGGGCGCGTGACCGACCACTCCCCGTCCATGAGCAGGTGGGAGTGGAGGGTCACGTCACCGGAGAACCGGGTCAGCAGGTGCTTGCCGTGCGTCGCGTGCTCGAGCAGGGTGCGGCCGGCGAGGTCGCGGGTCGCGAGGCGCGGCACGCGAAGGTCGGAACGGACCACCACCTGCCCCCGCGACCACCGGTCCAGACGGGTGGCCAGCAGCCGGACGCTGTCTCCCTCGGGCACGGCTCAGCGGGACGCCGGCCGGGGCTGTGCGGATTGTCGGGGGAACACCCTGCGAGCCTATGCTGGCGGGGTGACAGCCACTGCTCTCAGCACCCCTGCGGACGTCACCGAGATCACCCGTTCCGACGCCTCGCTGCGGCGCTTCCTCCACGGCCTCCCCGGGGTCGACCAGGTGGGCGCGGAGCAGCGTGCGGCCGGGCTCGGCACCCGCTCCATCAAGACCACGGCCAAGGAGTACGCCCTCGACCTGGCGATCCGCATGGTCGACCTGACCACCCTCGAGGGGCAGGACACCCCGGGCAAGGTGCGCGCCCTCGCCGCCAAGGCGATGCGCCCCGACCCCGCCGACCCGACGTGCCCCGCGGCCGCCGCCGTCTGCGTCTACCCCGACATGGTGGCCACTGCCAAGGAGGTCCTCGGCGACAGCGGCGTCAACGTCGCGGCCGTCGCCACGGCGTTCCCCAGCGGCCGCGCCGCCATGGACATCAAGCTCGCCGACACCCGCGACGCCGTCGAGGCCGGGGCCGACGAGATCGACATGGTCATCGACCGCGGCGCCTTCCTCGCCGGCCGCTACCTCCAGGTGTTCGAGGAGATCGCCCAGGTCCGGGAGGCGTGCGCCCGCCCCGATGGAGGCAGCGCCCACCTCAAGGTGATCTTCGAGACCGGCGAGCTGCAGACCTACGACAACGTCCGTCGTGTCAGCTGGCTGGCGATGATGGCCGGCGCCCACTTCATCAAGACCTCCACCGGCAAGGTGCAGCCCGCCGCCACGCTGCCCGTGACGCTGGTCATGCTGGAGGCCGTGCGCGACTGGCGCGAGGCCACCGGGCAGATGATCGGCGTGAAGCCCGCCGGTGGGATCCGCGCCGCGAAGGACGCCATCAAGTACCTCGTGATGGTCAACGAGGTCGCCGGACCCGACTGGCTCGACCCGGACTGGTTCCGGTTCGGCGCCTCCACGCTGCTCAACGACCTGCTGATGCAGCGCACCAAGATGAAGACCGGCCACTACTCCGGTCCCGACTACTTCACGCTGGACTGATCGCGATGAGCAACGTGTTCGAGTACGCACCCGCCCCGGAGTCGCGCAACATCGTCGACATCAAGCCGTCCTACGGCCTGTTCGTCAACGGTGAGTTCGTCGACGGCCACGGCAAGAGCTTCAAGACCATCTCCCCCGCCACGGAGGAGGTGCTGTCCGAGGTCGCCGAGGCCGACGCCTCCGACGTCGACGAGGCGGTCAAGGCCGCCCGCCGGGCCTACACCCGCACCTGGTCGAAGCTGACCGGCCGCGAGCGCGCCAAGTACCTCTTCCGGATCGCCCGCATCCTGCAGGAGCGCGGCCGCGAGATCGCGGTCCTCGAGTCCATCGACAACGGCAAGCCGATCAAGGAGACCCGCGACGTCGACGTCCCGATCGCCGCCGCCCACTTCTTCTACTACGCCGGCTGGGCCGACAAGCTCGAGCACTCCGGCTACGGCACCACCCCACTGGGCGTGGCCGGACAGATCATCCCGTGGAACTTCCCGCTGCTCATGCTGGCGTGGAAGATCGCCCCTGCCCTGGCCTGCGGCAACACCGTCGTGCTCAAGCCGGCCGAGACCACCCCGCTGACCGCGCTGCTGTTCGCCGAGATCTGCCAGCAGGCCGACCTGCCCCCGGGCGTCGTCAACATCATCACCGGCGCCGGCGAGACGGGCGCGGCCCTCGTGGGCCACCCTGACGTCGACAAGGTCGCCTTCACCGGCTCCACCGCCGTCGGCCGTGCGATCGCGAAGTCGGTGGCCGGGACGGACAAGAAGGTCACCCTCGAGCTGGGCGGCAAGGCCGCCAACATCGTCTTCGACGACGCCCCGCTCGACCAGGCGGTCGAGGGCATCGTCAACGGCATCTTCTTCAACCAGGGCCACGTATGCTGCGCCGGCTCCCGCCTCCTGGTGCAGGAGTCGGTGGCCGAGGAGCTGCTCGACAAGCTCAAGCGCCGGGTGTCGACGCTCCGCGTCGGCGACCCGCTCGACAAGAACACCGACATCGGCGCCATCAACTCCGCCGAGCAGCTGGCGCGGATCCGCGAGCTCTCCGACATCGGTGAGTCCGAGGGCGCCGGCCGCTGGTCGCCCGCGTGCGAGCTGCCGACCAACGGCTTCTGGTTCCCGCCGACCATCTTCACCGGCGTCTCCCAGGCCCACCGGATCGCCCGGGAGGAGATCTTCGGCCCGGTGCTCTCCGTCCTCACCTTCCGCACCCCCGCCGAGGCGGTCGAGAAGGCCAACAACACCCCCTACGGCCTCTCCGCCGGCATCTGGACCGAGAAGGGCTCGCGCATCCTCAAGATCGCCAACCAGCTGCGCGCCGGAGTGGTCTGGGCCAACACCTTCAACAAGTTCGACCCGACCAGCCCGTTCGGTGGCTACAAGGAGTCCGGCTACGGGCGTGAGGGCGGGCGCCACGGCCTCGCGGGGTACCTCAAGGAGGGCGTGTGATGTCGCGGATCGACGTGCGCAAGACCTACAAGCTCTACATCGGCGGCGCGTTCCCGCGCTCGGAGTCGGGACACTCCTACGTCGTCGAGGACAGCAAGGGGAAGTTCGTGGCCAACGCCGCCAAGGCGTCGCGCAAGGACGCTCGTGACGCCGTGAAGGCGGCCCGCTCCGCCTTCTCGGGCTGGGCCGGCCGCACCGCCTACAACCGCGGCCAGATCCTCTACCGGATCGCCGAGGTCATGGAGGACCGGCGCCCCCAGTTCGTCGAGGCGGTCCGGCAGTCGGAGGGTCTCACCGCGGCCAAGGCCAACGCCGTGGTCGACGAGTCGATCGACCGCCTCGTCTGGTACGCCGGGTGGGCCGACAAGCTCGCCCAGGTGGTCGGCAACGCCAACCCCGTGGCCGGACCCTTCTTCAACCTCTCCACCCCGGAGCCGACGGGCGTCGTCGCCGTCGTCGCGCCGGAGGAGTCGAGCCTGCTGGGCCTGGTGAGCGTGGTCGCTCCCGTGATCGTCTCCGGCAACACCGTCGTGGTCATGTCGTCCTACGCCCGACCGCTTCCCGCGGTGACCTTCGCCGAGGTGCTCGCGACCAGCGACGTTCCCGGGGGTGTGGTCAACATCCTGACCGGGGACGCCGCTGTCACCGCGCCCTGGCTGGCGGCCCACATGGACGTCAACGGCCTCGACCTGACCGGCGTCGCCGGCCAGCCGGAGCTCGCGGCGTCGCTGGAGGAGGCGGCGGCCGAGAACCTCAAGCGGGTGCGGCGCGCGCCAGCAGCCGAGCCGGACTGGTCGGTCGACCCAGGACTGGAGCCGATGACCACGTTCCTGGAGACCAAGACGGTCTGGCACCCGATCGGGGTCTGAGACCCTCAGGTGCCGCGGGAGAAGCTGATCACCACGACCGGCCCGTCCTCCCACTCCTCGGTCAGGCTGGCCACGTAGGTGCGGTCCGAGCCGTAGACACCACCTCCGACCGCGTCGTCGGGCAGCCATCCCCGCTCGGCGAGGTGCGCGATCAGGTCGGCGCGGCTCGGGGGGTCGGGGAGCTCGGCCACCAGCGTCGCCCGCGGTTGCCCCCACTCCTCGCACGTGCTGCGTCGCCGCGTGGAGTGGTCGAGGCCGGCCAGCGTCTGGGTGGCCAGCGACTCCAGCTCCGGGAAGTCGTCGGCCTCGAAGTAGGCGCACAGCTCGCGGTGCAGCTCGGCCTCGGACGTGCTGCACGCCGCGAGGGGGAGGGCCAGGAGGGCCGCTCCCACGACCCGCAGGCTCGTGCCCCGGAGGGCGGGTCCGCTCTGACGGCGCATGTCTCCCCTCGCGATCCGGCGTGGGGGGCTGGTGGGTGTCGCTGGTCCCGACCGTAGGCAGGTCGGGTCATGCCGGCATCGCCCGAATGGGGCATGTGGGGTGGTTGCCGGGGCCCACCGTGACAGCGACACTGTCACCATGGCCCGGACGCGGCGCCTGCCCCGCGACCACTGGCTCCGGCGGATCGGTGAGCTCGACCCGCAGGGCGACGCCGAGCGGATCAACGCGATCACGGCGCGGCACGAGTTCCCCTGGGACGTCAACCAGGCCTTGTCCTTCGCCCTGTTCCGGACCTTCGCCGTCCCGAGCATCGGGGTGCTGCTCCACGAGACCGGCGAGTTCACCCACCGCACCCAGAAGCGCTACGACGACACGGCCCTCCTGCTCGACGAGATGGGTGAGCACGGTCTCGGCTCGGACCGGGGCCGGGCGGCGCTGCGACGGATGAACCAGATGCACGCGATGTACGCCATCAGCGAGGACGACCTGCGCTACGTCCTGAGCACCTTCGTGGTGGTGCCGGCCCGGTGGCTCGACCAGCACGGGTGGCGGCCGCTGTGCGAGGCGGAGCGGGTCGCGACCACGCACTACTACCGCGAGCTCGGGCACCTCATGGGGCTCCGGGGCCTCCCCGGCAGCTGGGAGGAGTTCGCCGCCTCGATGGACGCCTACGAGGCGCGGCACTTCGGGTACGACGCGCGGGCCCGCGAGGTCGCCGACGCCACGCTGCGGCTGCTGGCGACCTTCCCCCCGTTCGACCGGCTGCCGTCACGCGTGGTGACCAGGCTGTCCCTCGCCCTGCTGGACGAGCCGCTGCTCGACGCCCTCGGCTACCCCCGCCCCACGCTCCCCGAGCGCCGGCTGGCCAGCACGGTGCTGCGGCTGCGGGCTGCCTGGCTGCGCCGCCGGCCGCCGAGGCTGACCCCAGTCCACGCCCGCGACCTGGGCAACGTCCGGTGCTATCCGGACGGCTACGACGTGGCCGCCCTGGGCACGTTCGCGCCCACCTGTTCCAGGGAGCACCGGCGTTCACGCCCGGCGTGACGCGGGGCAGAATGGGCCGGTGCCTCCGCCGACCGCCCGCGTGATCGTCCTCGCCGGCCCCTCCGGCGCCGGCAAGTCCCGGCTCGCCGAGCGGCTCGCGCTCCCCGTGCTGCGGCTCGACGACTTCTACCGCAACGGCGGCGACCCGGCACTCCCCCGGATCAGCAGCGGCCCCAACGCAGGGCTCACCGACTGGGACCACCCCGACTCCTGGCTCCCGGACGACGCGATGGCGGCCATCCGCCGGCTCTGCACGGAGGGCCGCGCACGCGTCCCCGTCTACGACATCGCGCACGACGGCCGCTGCGGCGAGCAGGACCTCGACCTCGACGGGTCGCCGCTCTTCGTCGCCGAGGGCATCTTCGCCCAGGAGGTCGTGCCGTCCTGCCACGACGAGGGCCTGCTCGCGCTCGCCCTGTGCGTCACCCAGAACCCGGCCGTGACCTTCTGGCGGCGGCTCACCCGCGACCTCCGCGAGCGCCGGAAGCCACCGCTGGTGCTGCTGCGCCGGGGATGGGCCCTGATGCGGGCCCAGCGCGACGTCGTCGGACGTGCCGTCGAGCTCGGGTGCCTGCCCGTCCACCCGGACGATGCCCTCGCGGCCGTCCACGAGCTGGAGCCGGCGCATGGCTGACTTCCCCGACGGCCTGCGACAGCCCGACCAGCGCTCCTGCGGAGCCGCCTGCCTGGTGGCGGCACACGGGCTGCGCAACCCCGGCTACGAGGAGCAGGTGGACTCCCAGACCCGCTTCAGCGCCGAGGTGCTGGCGATGCACCGACGGGTCACCTCGCCCAGCGACGTCGCCGGGCGGATGCAGCTGCCGTGGCCGCGGATGTTCGGCACACCGCCCTGGGCCGTCGAGCGCCAGCTGGCGGCGAGCTGGGACCGGCCCTACGCGACGCAGCTGGTCCGCGGCACCGACCGGGCCGCCACCTTCGCGCGGCTCGCCGGCGCGGCGGCTCCGGCCGGGCTCTACGTGGGGTCGGGCTGGCTTCCCCGCCACGTGGTGCTCGTGCTGGACGGCGACGACGAGGCGCTCCGCGTCTACGAGCCCGCGGGCGGCCGGGTCGAGCGGGTCGACCGCGACCGCTTCACGGCCGGCGAGCTGTCGCTGGGCGGCTGGGACGTCGCGTGGTTCGTGATCGTGCCCGACGTCACTCGCTGATCAGCGCGGCGTAGCCGGGCTTCACCACGTCGTCGATGATGCCGAGCCGCTCGTCGAAGGGCAGGAACGCCGACTTCATCGCGTTGATGGTGAACCACCGCAGGTCCTCGAGGCCGTAGCCGAACGCCTCGACCAGCGACCACATCTCGTCGGTCATCGAGGTGCCGCTCATCAGCCGGTTGTCCGTGTTGACGGTGACCCGGAACCGCAGCCGGGTGAGGAGGCCGATCGGGTGTTCGGCGATGGAGGTCGCCGCCCCGGTCTGCACGTTGGAGGCCGGGCACATCTCCAGCGGGATCCGCATGTCCCGGACGTACGCCGCCAGCCGCCCGAGCTTTGCCTCGCCGTCCTCGCTCACCGTGATGTCGTCGACGATCCGGACGCCGTGGCCGAGCCGGTCGGCCCCACACCACTGGATCGCCTCCCAGATCGAGGGGAGCCCGAAGGCCTCCCCGGCGTGGATCGTGAAGTGGGAGTTCTCCCGCTGCAGGTACTCGAAGGCGTCGAGGTGGCGGGTCGGCGGGAACCCCGCCTCGGCCCCGGCGATGTCGAAGCCGGCCACCCCGCGGTCGCGCCAGGCCACGGCGAGCTCGGCCACCTCACGGCTGCGTGCCTGGTGGCGCATCGCCGTGAGGAGCTGTCGGACGACGATCCGGCCCCCGGCCGCCGTCACCCCCTCGTCGAACCCGGCCTGCACCGCGGCGACCACCTCGTCGAGGGACAGTCCGGTCTCCACGTGCTGCTCGGGGGCATAGCGGACCTCGGCGTAGACCACCCCGTCGTCGACGAGGTCCTCGACGCACTCGCGGGCCACCCGGGTGAGCGCTTCCTCGGTCTGCATGACGGCGACCGTGTGGTCGAAGGTCTCGAGGTAGCGCACCAGCGACCCGGAGTCGGCCGAGTCGGCGAACCACTGGCCCAGCGACGCCGCGTCTCCGGTCCCCTCGGGCAGATCGTGGCCACAGGCCTCGGCCAGCTCGAGGACCGTGCGGGGCCGCAACCCGCCGTCGAGGTGGTCGTGGAGCAGCACCTTCGGGGCGCGGTGCACCTGGTCGCGGGTCGGCAGGGAGGTCGTCATGGCGACATCCTTCCACCCGTAGGGTGAGCGCCATGCGGACCTTCACCACCTTCGACGAGCTGGCCGGCGCCGTGGGCGAGGAGCTCGGCACCAGCGACTGGCTGACGATCGAGCAGGACCGGGTCGACCTCTTCGCCGACGCGACCGGGGACCACCAGTGGATCCACGTCGACGTCGACCGGGCCAAGGCCGGCCCGTTCGGTGGGACCATCGCCCACGGCTACCTGACGCTGTCGCTCGTGCCCTTCCTGGGCAACCAGGTCCTGGCCCTGGAGACGCCCGGGGCCAAGCTCAACTACGGCGTCAACAAGGTCCGCTTCCCCGCCCCGGTCCGGGTCGGCTCCCGGGTCCGCGACACCGTCACGGTCAAGGAGGTCACCGACCTCGCCTCCGGCAAGCAGCTGGTGCTCGGCCACGTCGTCGAGATCGAGGGCGAGGACAAGCCGGCCTGCGTCGCCGAGACGGTGGTGCTGCTCCTCCCCTGAAAAGGCCTCAGGGAGCGACGCGGTCGATGACCAGCGGTGTGGTGTCGAGGTCGGAGGCCTCGCCGATGTCGAACCCGCCGGCCAGGGAGGCCAGCGCCCGCTCGAACCGTGCCTCGTCGTCGGTGTGGAGGGTGAACAGCGGCTCCCCCTCCGTGACGTCGTCGCCCGGCCGGGCGTGCCAGACCACCCCGGCCCCGGCCTGCACCGGGTCCTCCTTGCGGGCGCGGCCCGCACCCAGGCGCCAGGCCGCCATGCCGACCGCCATGGCGTCCAGCCGGGTGAGCACCCCGCTCGCCGGGGCCGGCACCTCGTGGGTGTGGCGGGCGGTCGGCAGCTCGGCGTCGGGGTCGCCGCCCTGGGCCGCGATCATCGCCTTCCAGGTGTCCATCGCCGACCCGTCGGCCAGCTTGTCGGCCGGGTCGACGTCGTCGCGGCCGGCCCCGGCGAGCATCTCGCGGGCCAGCGCGAGCGTCAGCTCGACGACGTCGTCGGGACCGCCACCGGCGAGCACCTCCACCGACTCGGCGACCTCGACCGCGTTGCCGGCCGCGTGCCCGAGCGGTGTGCTCATGTCGGTCAGCAGCGCCACGGTCCGGACGCCCGCGTCGGTACCGAGCCCGACCATCGTCTCAGCGAGCTCGCGGGCCGTGTCGACGTCCTTCATGAAGGCGCCGGTGCCGACCTTGACGTCGAGCACCAGCGCGCCGGTGCCCTCCGCGATCTTCTTCGACATGATCGAGGAGGCGATCAGCGGGACCGCCTCGACGGTGCCGGTCACGTCGCGCAGCGCGTAGAGCTTCTTGTCGGCGGGGGCCAGGCCGTCACCGGCCGCGCAGATGACGGCGCCCACCGACTCGAGCTGGGCCATCATCTCGTCGTTGGACAGCCCCGCTCGCCAGCCCGGGATCGCCTCCAGCTTGTCGAGGGTCCCGCCGGTGTGGCCGAGACCGCGGCCGGACAGCTGGGGCACGGCGACGCCGCAGGCGGCCACCAGCGGCGCCAGCGGCAGGGTGATCTTGTCGCCCACGCCGCCGGTCGAGTGCTTGTCTGCGGTGGGCCGCGACAGCGCGGAGAAGTCCATGCGCTCGCCGGAGGCGATCATGGCGTCGGTCCAACGCGAGATCTCCCGCCGACTCATGCCGTTGAGGAGGATCGCCATCGCCAACGCCGACATCTGCTCGTCGGCGACGTCACCGCGTGTGTAGGCGTCGACCACCCAGTCGATCTGCGCGTCGTCGAGCTCGCCCCGGTCGCGCTTGGCCATGATGATCTCGACGGCGTCGTGTGCCCCGCTCATCGGTCTCCTGTCAGGTCGTCGGGCCCGAACGCGTCGGGGAGGACGTCGCTCATCCGCTTCACGCCGGAGGGCGTGAGCAGCTCGAGGTCGTTGCCGCCGTTCTCGAAGAGCAGCTGCCGGCAGCGGCCGCACGGCATGATCACCTCGCCGCGACCGTCGACGCACACGAAGTGGGTCAGCCGGCCACCGCCGGTCGCGTGGAGCGAGGACACGACGCCACACTCGGCGCAGAGCACGACGCCGTAGGCCGCGTTCTCGACGTTGCAGCCCACGAGCTCGCGCCCGTCGTCGGCCAGGGCCGCCGCGCCCACGTGGTAGTTGCTGTAGGGCGCGTAGGCGCGTGCCGAGACCGCCACGGCGCTGGCGCGCAGCGCGTCCCAGTCGACCGCCATCAGCTCTTCACGTAGGGCTCGCCGTCCGCGGCGGGCGGACGGACCCGACCGACCAGGCCCGCGACCGCGATGATCGTGGCGAGGTAGGGCAGGGCGGTGAGGAACGAGGACGGGACCTTGCCGAGGAACTCCAGCTGGCTCGAGAGCGTGGTCATCAGCCCGAAGAACAGCGCGGCGAGGCTGGCGTAGACGGGGTGCCAGCGACCCATGATCACCGCGGCGAGGGCGATGAAGCCGTTGCCGGCCGACATGTCGTTGGTGAACGCGCCGTTGGAGCCGACGGTGAAGTAGGCGCCGCCCAGGCCGGCGAAGACACCACCGAGGAGCACCGCCTGCCACCGGAGCCGGTTGACCTTGAGGCCGACCGTGTCGGCGGCCTTGGGGTGCTCGCCGACCGACCTGACCCGCAGCCCCCACCGGGTCTGGAAGATCAGGAACGCGACGAAGATCACCGAGACGTACATCAGGTAGGCCAGCAGCGTCTGGTCGAACAGCGTCGGCCCGATCACCGGGATGCCCGAGAGCGCACCCGCCAGCGGGGAGAGCAGCGGGATGTCGGCGTCGGGCACCGGGCCCAGCGTCATCGGGTTGTTGAGGCGTGCCCGGATCTCGGGGTCGCCCGGGATCTGGCTGAGCAGGAACGCCGTCAGGCCCGTGGCCAGGGCGATGAGCACGACGCCGAGCACCACCTGGTTGACCAGGTAGCGCATCGCGAAGACGGCGAGCAGCGCGCCCATGCCGACCCCGGCGAGCATGCCGCCGAACAGGCCGAGCTCGGCGCTGCTCAGGAGGCTGGCGACCACGGCCGCCCAGAAGGCGCCCATGAGGAACTGGCCCTCGATGGCGATGTTGATGACGCCTGCGCGCTCACACAAGCAGCCGGCCAGCGCCCCGAACACCAGGGGTACGGCGAACTTCACCGTGCCGGGCAGCGGGTTGACCATCGCGAAGCCGGTGCCGGACTGGTCGGCGTAGTTCCAGACCAGGAAGCCCAGCAGGAAGGCCAGTCCGACGGCCAGCGAGGCCACCACGGTGGGCCACCCGCTGGGGATCCGGTTGACGGCAGCCAGGGCCAGCGCGATCACGGTGACGACGAGGGAGCCGACGACCACGACGTGGGCGTTGATCTCTCGCGGGTCCTCGCCGCGGGCGTTGTCGAGCAGGTAGCCGACGGTGGGGTCGTCGATGTCGATCCAGAACCACACCAGCGCCAGCGCCACGACGGCGAACAGGCCCACCAGCTTCCACTGCCGCTGCACGTCGGCGGGCGAGCGGACCTCCGGCCCCGTGCCGGTCCCCGTGTCGATCATGGTGCTCACGAACCCCACCCCTTCGCCATGACGGTCGCGCCGCCGCCCTGGGCGCGCAGCCGGATGATGCCGCGGACCAGCGCCGGTGCCGCGACGAAGAGCACGATCAGCGCCTGCAGCACGTCACCGAGCTCCTTGGGCGTGCCTGCCGAGGCCTGCATCGCTGTGCCGCCGACGCTCAGCGCCCCGAAGAGCAGGCCCGCGAGGACCGTGCCGAGCGGCGTCGCCCGGCCCAGCAGCGCGACGGTGATCGCGTCGAAGCCGATGCTGCCGGCGACACCCGGGCTCAGCGAGTCGCCCTTGCCGAGCACGTTCATCGTGGCGGCCAGGCCGGCCAGCAGGCCCGCGAGGAGCATCGCCATGGTGTAGACCCGGGCCGGGCTCATGCCGGCGGTGCGGGCGGCGTCCGCGTTGGCGCCCACGGCGCGCAGCTCGAAGCCGAAGGTGCTGCGCTCGATCAGCCACCACACGACGATCGCCGCGGCGATCGCGACCAGGACACCGAGGTGGACGTTGCCGATCTCGGGGAACCGGGCCGAGTCGGCGGGACGCGGGGACTGCGCGTTGTCGCTGCCGGGACGCTGGAACGCGTCCTTGCTGAGGAGGTAGATCAGCAGGAACCGGGTCGCGAGGTAGTTGAGCATGATCGTGGTGATCACCTCGTGGGCGCCGGTCCTCGCCTTCAGGAAGCCCGCCGTCGCGCCCCACAGCGCGCCGCCGATCATGCCGGCGAGGATGGCGGCCACCAGGTGCAGGCCCGGCGGCAGGTCCCAGGTGAAGCCGACGTAGCCGGCGAACAGCGCGCCGACGACGAGCTGGCCCTGCGCGCCGATGTTGAACAGGCCGGCGCGGAAGGCGAGCGTGACACCGAGGCCGGCGCAGATCAGCGGCGCTGCGCGCACCAGCGTGATGCCGATGGCGTCGATGCTCCCGACCGAGCCGCTGACCAGCGAGGAGTAGGAGTCCCAGATCGCCTGCCCGGCGAAGTAGAAGAAGTCCTGCGGGTAGCTGAAGACGTAGCCGAGGGACTCGACCGCGGCCTCGTCGCTGAGCGCGATGAGGACCGCTCCCACGAGCAGCGCCAGCACGATGGAGGCGAAGGTGGTGATCGCGTCAGGCAGCCACGTGGCGGCCGGTGGCTCCGGCTTCTGGTCGGGCTCGGGACGGTCGACCACCCCCTTGTCCACCGACCCGGGTGCGGCCTCGTGGACGTCGGTGGCGTGCTCGTCGCTGTCCGACCTCTTCGCGGACGTCGACTCGTCGGTCATGCCGACGCCTCCTCGGGCTCGTGGGCGCCGGCCATCATCAGGCCGATGTCCTCGCGGGCGATGTCAGGGGTCACCGTGCCGACGATCCGGCCGTCGTACATCACGGCGATGCGGTCGGAGAGCGCATAGATCTCCTCGAGCTCCGTCGACACGATGATGACGGCGGTGCCGCGGTCGCGCTCCTCGATGATCCGTTGGTGGATGAACTCGATGGAGCCCACGTCGACGCCGCGGGTCGGCTGCGAGGCGATCAGCACCTTGAGCGGTCGGGAGAACTCGCGCGCGACCACGACCTTCTGCTGGTTGCCACCGGACAGCGCGTTGACCGGCGAGTCCATGCTCTCCGTCCGGATGTCGAACTCCTCGATCCGGCGCTCGGCGTTGTCGGCGATCGCCTTGCGGTTGAGGGCCAGACCGCTGGAGTAGTCGTCGTGCCGGAACAGGTCGAGCACCAGGTTCTCGCGGACGGTGAACGCCCCGACGTAGCCGTCGTGCGAGCGGTCCTCGGGGATGTAGCCGATGCCGTCCTCGAGGCTCTGCCGCGGGCCGTGCTTGCTGATGTTCTGACCGTCGAGCCAGATCTCGCCCGCCGAGGGCTTGATCAGCCCCATCAGCGCCTTGATCAGCTCGGTCTGGCCGTTGCCCTGCACGCCGGCGATGCCGAGGACCTCGCCGGCCCGCGCCTCGAAGCTGACGTCCTTGACCACCGAGACGCCGCGGGCGTCGACGACGGTGACGTTGCGGGCCTCGAGGACGGTGTCACCCACGTCGGGCGTGGGCTTGTCGACGGTCAGCTTGACCGACCGGCCCACCATCATCTCCGCGAGCTCCCCCTCGCTCGCGCTCGGAGGTGCGGTGCCGACGACCTTCCCGCGCCGGATCACGCTGATGCGGTCCCCGATCGCCTTGACCTCGCGGAGCTTGTGGGTGATGAAGATGATCGAGGTGCCCCGCGCCTTGAGCTCCCGCATGATGTCCATCAGCTCGTCGATCTCCTGCGGCGTCAGGACCGCGGTGGGCTCGTCGAGGATGAGGATCTGGGCGTCGTTGGCGAGGGCCTTGATGATCTCGACCCGCTGCTGCACGCCGACCGGGATGTCCTCCACCATCGCCTCGGGGTCGACGGCCAGCTTGAACCGGTCGGACAGCTCGCGCACCAGCGCCGAGGCGCCGGCGCGGTCGAGGACGCCGAGGCCGCGGGTCTGCTCGCGGCCGAGCATGACGTTCTCGGCGACCGAGAAGACCGG
Organism: Nocardioides coralli; assembly: GCF_019880385.1. Lineage (NCBI taxonomy): Bacteria > Bacillati > Actinomycetota > Actinomycetes > Propionibacteriales > Nocardioidaceae > Nocardioides > Nocardioides coralli. Next base: position 895,246 of record NZ_CP082273.1, on the reverse strand, counting down.
GATCAGCATGAAGTGCTGGTGGACCATCCCGATCCCGGCGGCCATCGCGTCGCCCGGTGAGCGGAACGTCACCGGCTTGCCGTCGATGTGGATCTCGCCCTCGGTCGGGTCGAGCAGGCCGTAGAGCATGTTCATCAGCGTCGACTTGCCGGCGCCGTTCTCCCCGAGCAGGCAGTGGATCTCACCGGGCTCGATGGTGAGGTCGATGCGGTCGTTCGCGGTGAAGGATCCGAACCGCTTCGTGAGGCCCTTGATCTCGAGCTTCAAACCCTGCTTCCTCCTCGTCACGGCCGAAGGGCCGACGACTCAATATGCCAGACATGGCGCGGGCCGGAGCGGGGAGGCTCCCCCACTCCGGCCCGCGGCCTCGTCGTCCTGTGGTCAGCCGACGGTGATCTCACCGTCGATGATCATCTGGCGCAGCTCCTCGACCTTGTCGGCCACCTCGGCCGGGACCTGGTCACCGAGGTCGGCCAGGCCGACGCCGTCGTTCTCCAGCGTGCCCTGGTAGACCTCGTTGGTGAACTCGTCGTTGACGGAGTCCTCGATGGCCGAGGCCACCGCGACGTCCATGGCCTTCAGGACCGAGGTCAGCAGCACGTCGCAGTACTCCGAGGCCGACACGCAGCCGTCGGTGTCGACCCAGATGCCGAAGGCGTCGTTGTCCTGGGCGGCCTTGAGGCCACCGAGGCCCGCGGGGCCGGCGACCGGGAAGATCACGTCAGCGCCCTGCTGGATCATCTGCTCGGCGACCTGCTGGCCCTTTGCCTGGTCCTCGAAGTCCTCGGTGAAGGAACCGCTCTTGCCGTTCCAGCCGATGACCTGGACGTCCTCGCCGGTCTCCTCGTTGTAGTACTCGACGCCCTGCAGGAACCCGGTCATGAAGATGGTCACGGTCGGGATGTTGAGGCCGCCGAAGGTGCCGACCTTGCCGGACTCGGAGGTCGCGGCGGCAACGTAGCCGGCGAGGAACGACGGCTGGCCGGTGTCGAAGGTCAGGCCCTTGGCGTTGTCGGGCGCGTTCGGCTCGAAGGTCTCCGGGTCGGTGAACGCGAAGTCCACGATCGCGAAGTCGGTGTCCGGGTTGGCCTCCGCAGCGGCGCGGGTGGCGTCACCGAGCAGGAAGCCGACCGTGGTGATCTGGTCGCAGCCCTCGTCGACGAGGCTCTGGATGTTGTCCTCGTACTCGGCGTCGCTCGCGGACTCGATGGTCGCGGTCTGGACCCCCAGCTCGTCCTCGGCCTTGGAGAGGCCGGCACGCGAGGTCTGGTTGAACGACTTGTCGTCGAAGCCACCCGAGTCGGAGACCATGCAGGCCTTGAAGTCGATCTCCTCGGCAGCGCCGGGGCTCTCCTCCGACCGCTCGCCGCACGCAGCCAGGGTCAGGGTCAGCGCGGCCACCGCGGCCGTCCCAACAATTTTCTTCACGGTGCTCTCCTGCACGTTCGCTCGGTGGCCCGTGGTCGGGCTCACGTCCGCGCACACCTTAGTCCCGGAGAACCGCCGACCACGGGATCACGGGCCGACGATATGAGGTTGTTACCTCTCCGTGGTCGTCTCGTGGGACAACGCACCGTGAGCGGCCTCGGCGAGCACCTTCGCGGCCAGCGGCGTCGCCCGCTCGTCGACCACCAGGTTGCCCTGGTGGAGGTCGTAGCGGGGCCCGCCGGGCGTGCGGGTGCCGAGCCGGGCCATGGCGCCCGGGACCCGCTCGAGGTACCAGCCGAAGTCCTCCCCGCCGAGGCTCTGCGTGGTCGAGACGTGGCCGGCGGCACCGACCACGCGACGTACGGCGGCCGTGAGCACCTCGGTCGAGTCGTGGTCGTTGACCACCGGCGGGACCCCGCGTCGGTAGTCGACCTCGGCGGTGACGCCGTACGGCGCCACGATCTCGTCGATGAGCACCCGGATCAGCGCCTCCGCGTCGGCCCAGGCGACCGCGTCGAGCATCCGGACGGTGCCGGCGGCGTAGCCACCGCCGGGGACCACGTTGTGGGCCGAGCCCGCCCGGAGCATGCCCCAGACGATCGAGACCCCCGCCCGCGGGTCCATCCGGCGCGACACGATCGCCGGCAGCTCGGTGACGAGCTTGCCGAGGGCGAAGGTGAGGTCCTCGGTCAGGTGGGGCCGGGAGGTGTGCCCGCCGCGACCGCTCAGGCGCACCGACATCGCGTCGGCCGCACCGGTGAGGGCTCCGTCGCGCAGCCCGAGCTCGCCGACGTCGAGGGAGGGGTCGCAGTGGAGCATGAAGATCCGCTCGACGCCGTCGAGGACGCCGGTGCCCATCATCTGCAGCGCGCCGCCGGGCATGACCTCCTCGGCGGGCTGGAAGACCAGCCGCACCCGCCCGCGGAGCTGCCCGCGGTGGTGCAGCTCGTGGAGGGCCAGCGCCGAGCCGAGCAGGCCGGCGGTGTGGACGTCGTGGCCGCACGCGTGCGCGACGCCCGGGGTGGTGCTCGCCCACGGCACGTCGCTGGTGTCGTCGACGGGCAGGGCGTCGAGGTCGGCCCGGAGGGCGACCAGCCGGTCACCCGCCCCGACCTCGGCGACCAGGCCGGTGTCGGTCGGCCGCGTGACCGCGATCCCGGCCTCGGTCAGCCGCCGCGCGATCACCTCGGTGGTGCGGTGCTCCGCCCACGACAGCTCGGGGTGGGTGTGGAGGTCGCGTCGCAGCTCGACGAGGTCATCGGCGTACTTGTCGACGACCGCGTCGATCGTGGCCGAGGCGTCGGTGGGGGTGGGCATCGCAGTCCGAGGTTAGTTGACGGCGAGGCCCACCCCCGAATCCAGCGGTCTCAGCCGGCCCGCGGGAACCGGACGATCTGCCCCGTGGGCTTCTCGCCCGGGGAGAACCCGGTCAGGACCCGGCGGCTGCCCCAGACCCGTCCGTTGCGGAACTCGACGTCGCCGGGGAGCATCGACGGCGCCCACTTGCGGGCGACCGCCTCACCCGCGGCCACCCGCGAGAACCGGTTGCGGAAGAGCTCGGCGACGTACATGTCCCCGTTGGGCGCGACGGCCAGCCCGGTCGGGCTGAGCAGGTCGGTGACCAGCGTCTCGAGGTAGCCGGTCCGCGGGTTGATCCGGTGAATCGCACCGCGGCGACCCAGGCTCGGGTCCTCCGGGCCGCCGGGCAGCGTGGTGACGTAGAGCCACCCGTCGTGCATCTCCACGTCCGTCGGCACCGGCTCGAAGTGGTAGTCGAGTCCGACCACGCAGTCGGGCAGGCCGTTGGCCTCCGCCGCCTCGGCGGTGATCGTGGCCGGCATCGGCGGCAGCACCGCAACGGTGCTGATCACGCCGCGGCGCACGGCGTTGATGACGTTGCCGCCGGCGTCCGCGACGTAGGTGGTGCCCTGCGACTGCAGCGAGGCGTAGGGGTGTGCGTAGACCTCACCGGTGTAGCTGGGCGGGCCGTAGCGCTTCGGCCACTGACAGCCGTCGGGGAGGTTCTCGATCCCGTAGGTGTTGACCTGGTCGGGGTTCTGCCGCTTCTCGTAGCGCGACAGGTTGGCCACGTTGGACACCCGACCGGAGCGGCCGAGCTTCTTCAGCATCGCCTTGCCCGTCCTGTCGTTGGAGGTGGCGAACATGACCACGCCCTGCTTGAACGAGACGGCGCCGACCTCGTCGCCGCGCGGGTGCTGGTACTTCACGACCGGACCCTTGTTGGGGCGCGACCGCATCAGCTGGCCGGCGAAGTTGTTGGAGAACCAGACCCCTCCACTCGGGGTCACGGCGAGGCTGAGCGGGGTGAACTGGCCGCCGGCGAGCACGGTGGGCTTGCCGGCCGTCGGTGGCGGTGCAATCTCCCCCGCGACAGCCGGAGTGGCCGCGACGGACGCGGCCGCGAGCGCGAGGCTCGTGACAGTGATGGCAAGACGGCGCATCAGGGTTCCTCCAGGTGTCGACAGAATGCAATCGGACGAACTCTGTCGGTTGCGGCGTCCCGGGGACATGGTGCAGTTGTCCTATTTCCTCGCCGTCGCGGGCGCCCGTCCGGGTAGTGCGCCATGACCCGTCCGGGTGGTGGGGACCCCCGGATCGCCTAGTCCCTGTCGTAGGCCTCGAGGATCAGGTCGGCCGCCACGGGGGCGTTGATCTCGCCCTCCAGCACCCGCCGGCGTACGTCGTCACGGATCGCGGCCACACCGGGTGAGCGGCGCAGGCGGTCGGCGAGCTCGTCGCGGACCAGCGACCAGGTGAAGTCGAGCTGCTGGCCGGCCCTCTTGGCCGCCAGCCCCTCCTCGCCGAGGTGCCCGCGGTGGTCGAGCACCCGCTGCCACACCTCGTCGACGCCCTCCCCGGTGAGGCCGGAGCAGGTGACCACCGACGGCGCCCACTCGCCCTTGCCGTGCACCAGACGGAGGGCACCGGCGAGCTCCCGGGCCGCCACCCGCGCCTCACCCTCGTGCTCCTGGTCGGCCTTGTTGACCGCGATCACGTCGGCGATCTCGAGGATGCCCTTCTTGATCCCCTGCAGCTGGTCGCCCGTGCGGGCGAGGGTGAGGAACAGGAACGTGTCCACCATGCCGGCGACCGTGATCTCCGACTGGCCGACACCCACGGTCTCGACCAGCACCACGTCGTGGCCCGCGGCCTCGAGCACGGCCATCGCCTGCGTGGTGGCCCGGGCGACGCCGCCCAGCGTGCCCGCCGCGGGCGAGGGCCGGATGTAGGCCTGCGGGTCGGTGGCCAGGCGCGCCATCCGGGTCTTGTCGCCCAGCACCGAGCCGCCGGTCCGCACGCTGGAGGGGTCGACGGTGAGCACCCCCACCCGGTGGCCCGCCGCCGTGAGGCGGGTCCCGAGCTGTTCGATGAACGTGGACTTCCCGACGCCCGGCACGCCCGAGATCCCCACCCGGACGGCGTCGCCGGCGGTCAGCCGGGAGAGCAGGTCGCGAGCCGCGGCGCGGTGGGCCGGCTTGGTGGACTCCACCAGCGTGATCGCCCGCGAGACGTCCGCGCGGCGACCGTCGCGGACCCCGTCGGCGAGCCGCGCCAGCTCCTCCTCGTCCAGCGCTCGTGCCGTCACCGGTGTCCCAGCTGCTCGGCCAGCCTGGTGAGCAGGTCGAGCGCCGACTCCGCGATGACGGTGCCGGGGAGGAAGACCGCCGCCGCGCCCATCTCGAGGAGGGTGGGGACGTCGTCGGGCGGGATGACCCCCCCGATCACCACCATGACGTCCTCCCGATCGAGGTCGGAGAGCGCCCGCCGCAGCTGGGGCAACAGGGCGAGGTGGCCCGCGGCCAGCGAGGACACCCCCACGATGTGGACGTCGGCGTCGACGGCCTGCTGGGCCACCTCCTCCGGTGTGGAGAAGAGCGGGCCGACGTCGACGTCGAAGCCCATGTCGGCGAAGGCGCTGACGACGACCTTCTGGCCGCGGTCGTGACCGTCCTGGCCCATCTTGGCGACCAGGATCCGGGGTCGACGTCCCTCGTGCTCCTCGAACTCGTCGGCGGCCTCGACGACGCGCTGCACCAGGCTGCGGCCCTCGCCCTCCGACTCCTCGCGGTACACGCCCGAGATGGTACGGATCACCGCCTGGTGCCGGCCGTAGACCTTCTCGAGGGCCTCGGAGATCTCCCCCACGGTCGCCTTGGCCCGGGCGGCGTCGACGGCCAGCGCGAGCAGGTTGCCGTCCAGGCCGCCTCCGCCGCCGGACTCGGCGCTGCGGGTGAGCGCCTCCAGCGTGCGGCGTACGTCGTCCTCGTCGCGCTCCGCGCGGAGCCGCTCGAGCTTGGCGAGCTGCTGGCGGTGGACGTCGTCGTTGTCGACGCGCAGCACCTCGAGCCGGTCCTCCTCGGCCGGCCGGAACGCGTTGACCCCGATCACCTGCTGGGTCCCGGCGTCGATCCGCGCCTGCGTGCGTGCCGCGGCCTCCTCGATCCGCATCTTCGGGATCCCCTGCTCGATGGCCTGCGCCATGCCGCCGGCCTGCTCGGCCTCCTGGATGTGGCCCCACGCCCGCTCGGCGAGGTCGTGGGTCAGCCGCTCCACGTAGTAGGAGCCCGCCCACGGGTCGATGGTCGCGGTGGTGCCGCTCTCCTGCTGCAGCAGCAGCTGGGTGTTGCGCGCGATCCGTGCCGAGAAGTCGGTGGGCAGCGCGATCGCCTCGTCGAGGGCATTGGTGTGCAGCGACTGCGTGTGCCCCTGCGTGGCGGCCATCGCCTCGATGCACGTCCGGCCCACGTTGTTAAAGACGTCCTGGGCGGTCAGCGACCACCCGGAGGTCTGGCAGTGGGTGCGCAGGCTCAGCGACTTGGGGTTGGTCGGCCCGAACTCCCGGACCAGCCGTGCCCACAGCGCCCGGGCCGCGCGCATCTTGGCGACCTCCATGAAGAAGTTCATGCCGATCGCCCAGAAGAAGCTGAGCCGCGGGGCGAACCGGTCGATGTCGAGGCCGGCGTCGAGCCCGGCGCGGATGTACTCCACGCCGTCAGCGAGGGTGTAGGCCAGCTCGAGGTCGGCCGTCGCCCCGGCCTCCTGCATGTGGTAGCCGGAGATCGAGATCGAGTTGAAGCGCGGCATCCGCTCGGCGGTGAAGGCGAAGATGTCGGAGATGATCCGCATGCTCGGCGCCGGCGGGTAGATGTAGGTGTTGCGGACCATGAACTCCTTGAGGATGTCGTTCTGGATGGTCCCCGCGAGCTGCTCCGGCTTGACCCCCTGCTCCTCCGCGGCCGCGATGTAGAGCGCCATCACCGGGAGAACGGCGCCGTTCATGGTCATCGACACCGACATCTGGTCCAGCGGGATGCCGTCGAAGAGGGTGCGGGTGTCGTAGATGGAGTCGATCGCCACCCCCGCCATGCCGACGTCGCCGCGCACCCGGGGGTGGTCGGAGTCGTAGCCCCGGTGGGTGGCGAGGTCGAACGCCACCGACAGGCCCTTCTGGCCGGCCGCCAGGTTGCGCCGGTAGAAGGCGTTGGACTCCTCGGCCGTCGAGAAGCCGGCGTACTGGCGGATCGTCCAGGGCTGGGTCGTGTACATCGTGGGGTAGGGACCCCGCAGGTAGGGGGTGAGACCGGGCCAGGTGTCGAGCGCGTCGAGACCCTCGAGGTGCTCAGGGCCGTAGACCGGCAGGATCTCGATGCCCTCCGGGGACGTCCACGACTCCCCCGGGTCCGTGCTCGCGGCGCCGGCTGGCGGTGCCTCCCGGGTGAGCGGCAGACCCGCGAAGCTGTCCGGGACGCTCATGCGAGCACCTCCCTCGTCCGGTGCAGGAACTCGAGGGCGTCCATGCCCGCGAAGCAGCGGTCGTCGGCGCCGATGTCGACCTTGCCCGCGACGACGACATGACGGGCACCCGCCTCGCGCAGCGCCTCGACCAGCTCGGCGCCCCACTCGGCGTAGGCCGCGTCGGTGCCGCACAGGCACGCCACCGGCTGCCCGTCGTACGCCGCGACCACCTCCGCCACCCCGGCGGTGGGTCCCGCCTGCTCGACGGCGATCCCGCCCGCGGCAAGGAGGTTGGCGGCGAACGTCGCGCGCGCGGTGTGTGCGGCGACGGTGCCCAGCGTGGCGAGGAAGACCGGCGTCGCCGCCGGCTCGTCACGCAGCGCCTCGAATGCGGCACCGTATCGCCGCACGTCGTCTCCGTCCCCCGCCCGCTCGGGCAACGTCTCGGCGAGGTCGGGGAACTCGGTGAGACCGGTGAGGGGTCGCTGCCGGCTGGCGACCTCGGCGTCACGGCGCGTGACCACCTCGGCGATGCGCTCCTTGAACGCCTCGACCCCGTCGGCCTCGATCCGGCCCAGCTCCTCCCACGCGGCCGCGGCCAGGTCGTCGGTCAGCTTCTCCACGGCGTAGGCGCCGCCCGCGGGGTCGCTCACCGCGCCCACGTGGGCCTCGGCGAGCAGCAGCAGGGAGGTGTTGCGGGCGATGCGCCGCCCGAAGGCGTCGGGAGTGCCCAGCGGACTGTCGAACTCGATGACCGTCACTGCGTCGGCACCGCCCACGCCGGCGGCGAAGGCCGCGACGGTGCCGCGCAGCATGTTGACCCAGGGGTCGTACTTGCTCAGCATGACGCGGCTGGTGACGGCGTGGATGCGCATCGCCACCGGCTCGGCGCCAGACAGCTCCTGCATGCGCGCCCAGAGCCGACGGGCGGCGCGCAGCTTGGCGATCGTCGCGAACTGCTCGTCGGTCGCGGCCAGCCGGAACTCGACGAGACCTGCGGCCTGCTCGACCGTGAGCCCGGCGGCCGTCGCCGCGCGGAGGTACGCCGCCGCGACCGCGAGCGCGTGACCGAGCTCCTGCACGTCGGAGGCGCCCTGCTCGTGCACGGGGGTGGCGTCGACGACCACCCCGAGCACTCCGGCCTCCCGGGCCAGCTCGGCGACCTCGACCGCGTGGTCGCCCGCGGCGTCGGCCCCGAGGTTCGTGCCGGCGGCCGGGGTGGTGTCGCCGAGCAGGTCGAGGAACGCCCGCGCCCGGTCGGGGGTCGTCGCCGTGAGGACGACGGGGGCGAGGTCGAGCATCACCCCGTCCAGCAGAGCCAGGTCGGCGTCGGGTGCGAGCCAGACCGAGGTGGCCCCCGCGTCGAGGTCACCCAGGACCTGCTCGTTGTCGGCCGGCCGGGTGCGCACGTCCCAGTCCCCGCGTCGTCCGGGGCGACCCTCGGTGGCCAGTCCGTCGAGCAGGTCCGGCGTGCCCAGCGGGGTCACCCGGATGCCGTCGAGCGTCTCGTGGGCCAGCTCCGACCACACGGCGTCGTCCGGGTCGTCGTCGGAGAGCCGGCGGGCCTTGCGGAGCACCCCCGCGGCCGCGGCCTCCCAGTCGGCGCGGGTGTGGCGGTCCTCCGGGTCGGCCAGCGCGAGCGAGCCCTGCTCCGGCTCGAGCTCCGTGGGCTCCTCCAGACCGCCCTCGACCTGCTGCTCGCGTGTCATGCGGTGAACGATAGGAGGGGCCGATGCCGCCGGGCCACCGGGTGTGACCTATCCGGCCGTCCGCTCCCCGGTGAAATGACTGTCCGACGGGAAGGGAGAGGCTTCACACTCGTGCCATGCCCAGCAGCACCCAGTGGGCGGCGTTCGTCGTCGCCTCGATCCTCTTCATCCAGCTCCCGGGTCCGAGCCTGCTCTTCACGCTCGGTCGGGCGCTGACGGTGGGGCTGCGCGACGCACTGCTCTCGGTGGTGGGCAACGCGCTCGGCATCACCGTGCAGGTGCTGCTCGTCGCCGCCGGCCTCGGCGCCGTCGTCGCGACCAGCGCGTCGGCGTACACCGCCCTCAAGCTGGTGGGCGCGGTCTACGTCGCCTTCCTCGGCGTCCAGGCGATCCGCCACCGCGGCGACGCGCGCCGGGCGCTCCTGCGCGGAGTGCCGGCGCCGGAGCGGGCGCGCCGGTCGCTGCTGACGGGCTTCACCGTGGGGGTGAGCAACCCGAAGACGATCGTGTTCTTCGTGGCGTTCCTGCCGCAGTTCACCGACCGGGGCGCCCCGGCCGGTCCGCAGCTGGCGGTGCTGGGGCTGGTCTTCGGCCTGCTGTGCGTGTGCTCCGACAGCATCTGGGCCACGGCCGCCGGCCGCGCCCGTCGGTGGTTCGCGCGCGAGCCCCGCCGGCTGGACGCCATGGGCGCCGCCGGCGGGGCGATGATGATCGGCCTCGGGGCGACCATGGCCGCCACCGAGTAGCCGGTCGTCAGCGGCGTCGTGAGACCGCTGCGGCGGCGATGTCCGGGTGGTCGCTGAAGGCGCCGTCGAGCCCGGCCCGCGCGAACCTCCGCAGCTCACCCGCCATGTCACCGAGCTCGTTGGGGTCGTCCGAGGAGCGGTACTCGGCGGGGAGGTAGCGGTTCTCGGCGCGGAACGTGTAGGCGTGGACCAGCAGGCCCTCCCGGTGCGCATCCCTCACGAGCGAGGTCGGCTCCCCGAGGGTGCCGTCGGGCTCGCGCGGGATCACCAGGTCCTTGCAGGGACCGATGCCGTCGGCGTACGTCGCGACCTCCGCGAGACCCTGGGGGCTGAGGATGACCGCGTAGGGGCGCGGGTCGTCCCAGGGCTTGCCGGCGCACCCGGCGAGCTGCGCCAGGCGCACGTCGGTCATCTCGTCGAGGTCCTTCAGGTTGCCGACCTCGAAGCTCTGCACGACGACGGGGTCGCGCCGGCGGTCCAGGCCGTAGGCGTCCAGCACCTCCACGAGCGGCTCCTCCATCGAGAGGCCGAGGGAGTCGAAGTAGCTCGGGTGCTTGGTCTCCGGGTAGATCCCGACGTCCTCGCCGTCACAGGTCTCCGTGGACCGGGCGAGCCGGACGACCTGCTCCAGGGTGGGGATCCGGTAGCGGCCGTCGTACCGGGTGTTCTGCGGCCGCACGTCCGGGATGCGCTCCTCGGCGCGCAGGGTCCGCAGCTCGCGCAGGGTGAAGTCCTCGGTGAACCATCCCGTCATCGGGACCCCGTCGACGGTCTTGGTCGTGCGGCGGTCCGCGAACTCCGGGTGGTCCTCGACGTCGGTGGTGCCGCCGATCTCGTTCTCGTGACGCGCTACCAGGACCCCGTCCTTGGTGGAGACCAGGTCGGGCTCGATGTAGTCGGCGCACTGGCGGATGGCGAGCCGGTAGGCCGCCAGCGTGTGCTCGGGCCGGTAGCCGCTGGCGCCGCGGTGGCCGATGACGGTGACGGAGGGTCCGCGCCGGTCGGGGTGGTCGTCGCGACGGTCGGCGGCGGAGGCCGGCGGGGTCAGGGCGACCAGCGAGGCCAGCAAGGAGGAGGTCAGCGTCAGGGTGAGGAGTGAGGGCTTCCGAGATCTCATGGGAACCACCTGACGGTGCGCCGTCGACGCGGGAGCGTCGGGGAGGTGACGCGGGACCGAACGGCCGGCGACGCTCCGTCGGCGTGGCCGCTGTGGGCGCGTTCGGTGCGGGTGTCGACCTGCTCCGCCGGGCGCTCGCGCGTCTTCCCCGGGGGGTCCGGGTCGACCCCGCATCCTCAGGGGACGTCCAGGGCGACGTGGTCTGGCGGCGTCTGCAGCTGTGAACAACCCGTCCGAGATGTCGGCGGGTCCGCCTAGGATCGAACACATGATCGAACGCACGGCCTCCGCTCGGCCCGGCGCAGCCACGCCGCTGGCCGACGACGTGCTGGCGTTCGCGAGGTCGCTCGCGGGCGAGGTCGACGGTCTCGACGATGCCGCCCGGGTCGACCTGCTCCGCGCCCTCGAGGTCCTCAAGAGCGCCGCGGAGGGCATCCAGGCGGTCGTGGCCGCCGACCTCGACGCGTCCCGGAGGGCGTCCGCCGCGGCACGCGGGGTCCCCGGCGACCGGCAGGGTCGAGGCGTCGCTCACGAGGTCGCGCTGGCCCGACGGGTCTCCCCGCACCGGGGCCAGCGACTCCTCGCGCTCGCCACGGTCCTGACCCGCGAGATGCCGTGCACGCTCGCTGCGCTCCGCACCGGCCGGATCACCGAGTGGTCGGCGACGCTGCTGGCCCGAGAGACCGCGTGCCTCAGCCTCCACGACCGGCAACAGATCGACCGGAGCTTGTGCGGCGACCCCGTCGCGGCCGAGCAGATGGGACCACGTGAGCTCGGCGACCGGGCCCGCGCGCTGGCGTCCGAGCTCGACCCCGCGTCGGTGGTCGCCCGTCGCAGCAAGGCTGAGGGCGACCGTCACGTCACGATCCGACCCGCCCCCGACACGATGACCTGGCTCACCGGACACCTGCCGGTCAAGGCCGGCGTCGCGGTCTACGCCGCCCTCCGGGCCGAGGCCGACCGACTCGTGGCCGCAGGCGACGGCCGCGGGCGGGGACAGATCATGGCGGACACCCTCGTCGACCGGGTCCTGGGTGGCACCGTGGATGCGAGCAGCACGGTCCGGGTCAACGTGGTCATCGGCGTCGACGCACTCCTCGCCGAGACCGACGAGGCGGCCGACATCCCCGGACACGGCGCGGTCCCCGCAAGCACGGTCCGTGACTGGATCCGGCAGGCCCTGGCATCGGGCGGTGGGCTCGAGCTCCGCCGCCTGTTCGCCGACCCGGTCACCGGTCAGCTGGTGGCCATGGAGTCCCGCTCACGTACCTTCCCGCGCGCACTGTCCGAGCTCATCGCCCTGCGTGACCGACGCTGTCGCACCCCTTGGTGCGGCGCCCCGGTTCGCCACGTCGACCACGTCGTGTCTCATGCCGACGGCGGCCCCACGAGCGCCGACAACGGCCAGGGACTGTGCCAAGCGTGCAACCACGCCAAGCAGGCCCACGGGTGGTCAGCCCGACCACGACCCGGCCCCGGCCACGGCGTCACGACCACGACCCCGACCGGACACACCTACGCCTCCACCGCCGCGGCACTCATCCGAGGTCGGACCGGGGCCGGGGGGCCGCGGGTCGACTGGGCCTGGGCCGCCTGAGGCTCAGCGGTTCACCGCCACTTGATCGAGCACCCCATGGCGGGGCGGTGCGGCTCGGGCACCGTCTCGCCGTTCCCGACGGCGACGATCGCCCCCTCCAGCAGCTCCCCGGTCACCGGTCGACCGTTGCCCGGGCTGGAGTCGTCCATCGCCCCGCGGTAGGCCAACCGGCCCTCGGCGTCGAAGAGGAAGAAGTCGGGCGTGCAGGCGGCGCCGAAGGCACGGCCCACCTCCTGCGACTCGTCGACCAGGTAGGGGAACCCCCACCCCGCCCGCTCGGCCTGCTCGGCCAGGCGGTCAGGGGTGTCGTCGGGTGAGATGCCGGTGTCGTTGCTGCACACGCCGACCACGGCGAGCTCGGGGTGACGGGCGAGCAGCTCGCCGAGGCCCTGCTCGACGTGCTGGACGTAGGGGCAGTGCTGGCTGAGGAACGCCACCAGGAGCATCCGGCCGTCGTAGTCCTCGGCGGCGACCTCCTCCCCCGTCGCGGAGGGGAGCCGGAAGGCGGGCAGCGGTGTCCCGAGCGGGACCATCGTCGATTCGGCAGCCATGTGTCGAGCCTACGCAGCGGCCGATGACCCCCGGGGGCCTCACACCTCGGTGCGGCCCTCGTTGTCCTTGTTGCGGATGCCGATCTTGTTGCCCAGCCACACCAGCGGGTCGTACTTCCGGTCCACCACGCGCTCCTTCATTGGGATGATCGCGTTGTCGGTGATCCGGATCCCCTCGGGGCACACCTCGGTGCAGCACTTGGTGATGTTGCACATCCCGAGCCCGGCGGCCTCCTGCGCCAGCTGCCGACGGTCGTGGGTGTCGAGCGGGTGCATGTCGAGCTCGGCGTACCGCAGGAAGAACCGTGGGCCGGCGAAGGCCTCCTTGTTGTCCTCGTGGTCGCGGACGACGTGGCACACGTCCTGGCACAGGAAGCACTCGATGCACTTGCGGTACTCCTGGCCGCGCTCGACGTCGACCTGCATCATCCGCCGCTTGCCGTCCGGGTCGCGGGGGCCCAGCTCGGCGCCGGGGAGCTGCCGGGCCTTGCGGTAGTTGAAGGAGACGTCGGTGACCAGGTCGCGGATCACGGGGAAGGTACGCATCGGGGTGACCGTGATGACCTCGTCCTCGGCGAAGTCCGACAGCCGCGTCATGCACATCAGCCGGGGCCGGCCGTTGATCTCCGCGCTGCAGGAGCCGCACTTGCCGGCCTTGCAGTTCCACCTGATCGCGAGGTCGCCGGTCTGGGTGGCCTGCAGCCGGTGCAGGGCGTCGAGGACGACCTCGCCCTCCGAGACCTCCACGGAGTAGTCGCGCAGCTCGCCGCCGTCCACGTCGCCCCGCCAGATGCGGAGCTTCAGGTCGTATCCCATGGTCAGCTCCCCTGTCCGGCGGTGTCGAAGTAGGACTTCAGCTCGTCGGGCATGGCCGGCAGCGGCTGCTCGGTGACCGTGACGCCCGTGCCGGCGTCGTCGAGCCGCACCACCAGGTTCTTGGTGCCCCACGAGTCGTCGGTCTGCGGGTAGTCGTCGCGGGTGTGTCCGCCGCGCGACTCGGTGCGCAGCAGCGCGGCACGGGCGATGGCCTCGGAGACGACGAGCATGTTGCGCAGGTCGAGCGCGAGGTGCCAGCCCGGGTTGTACTGACGGTGCCCGTCCACGCTCATCGTCGTGGCGCGCTTCTTCAGCTCCTCGATCGCGGCGAGCGCCTCCTCCAGCTCGCCACCGGTGCGGATGATGCCGACCAGGTCGTTCATCGCCTGCTGCAGCTCGTGCTGGATCGTGTAGGGGTTGTCGCCCACCTCGGCGTTGAACGGCGTGAGCGCGCTCCACTCGCCAGCCCGGACGTCGCGGTCGCTGACGGTGGGTCGCGACGCCAGGCCCGCGACGTACGCCGCCGCGGCCTCGCCCGCCCGGCGGCCGAACACCAGCAGGTCGGACAGGCTGTTGCCGCCCAACCGGTTGGAGCCGTGCATCCCTCCGGACACCTCGCCGGCCGCGTAGAGACCGGTGACCGCGCTCTGCTGCGTGTCGGGGTCGACCTCGACACCGCCCATCACGTAGTGGCAGGTCGGCCCGATCTCCATCGGCTCGGCGGTGATGTCGACGTCGGCCAGCTCCTTGAACTGGTGGTACATCGACGGCAGCCGCTTGCGGATGTAGTCGGGGTCCCGGCGCGAGGCGATGTCGAGGTAGATGCCGCCGTGCGGTGAGCCGCGTCCGGCCTTGATCTCCGCGTTGATGGCACGCGCGACCTCGTCACGCGGCAGCAGCTCGGGTGGTCGGCGGTTGTTCTTCTTGTCGTCATACCACCGGTCCGCCTCCTCCTCGGTGTCGGCGGTCTCGGCCTTGAAGAACTCCGGGATGTAGTCGAACATGAACCGCTTGCCCTCGGAGTTCTTGAGGACGCCGCCGTCGCCGCGCACCGACTCCGTGACCAGCAGTCCCTTCACCGAGGGCGGCCAGACCATGCCGGTCGGGTGGAACTGCACGAACTCCATGTTGATGAGCGAGGCGCCGGCGCGCAGCGCCAGCGCGTGGCCGTCGCCGGTGTACTCCCACGAGTTCGAGGTCACCTTGAACGACTTGCCGATGCCACCCGTCGCGAGGATGACCGCGGGCGCCTCGATGGCGACGAAGCGACCGGTCTCGCGCCAGTAGCCGAAGACGCCGGAGATCCGTCGCTCCCCGCCGTCGTCGTCCTGGAGCAGCTCGGTGACGGTGCACTCCATGAAGACGTCGATGCCGACCTGGACGGCCCGCTGCTGCAGGGTGCGGATCATCTCCAGGCCGGTACGGTCGCCGACGTGGGCCAGCCGCGCGTAGCGGTGGCCACCGAAGTCGCGCTGGCTGATCAGCCCGTCCTCGGTGCGGTCGAACAGGGCGCCCCAGTCCTCGAGCTCCATGACCCGCTCCGGCGCCTCCTGGGCGTGGAGCTGGGCCATCCGCCAGTTGTTGAGCATCTTGCCGCCGCGCATGGTGTCGCGGAAGTGGACCTCCCAGTTGTCCTCCGGCCACCGGTTGCCCATCGCCGCGGCGATCCCGCCCTCGGCCATCACCGTGTGGGCCTTGCCGAGGAGCGACTTGCAGACGATGGCGGTGTTGGCGCCCGCCTCGTGGGCCGCGATCGCGGCCCGCAGTCCCGCCCCGCCCGCACCCACGACGACCACGTCGTAGGCGTGGCGCTCGATCCCGCCCTCGGAGTAGTAGTCCATCTCGTTGCCGGTCATCTCGTGGCGCATCAGAAAAACCTCGGGTCCTCGATCCGTCCGGTGGCGAGCAGGTAGATGTAGAGGTCGACGATCGCCACCGAGAACAGCGACACCCACGCGTAGCGGGCGTGGTGGACGTTGAGCCGCGACACCCAGGTCCACAGCCGGTAGCGCACCGGGTGCTTGCTGAAGTGGCGGAGGCGGCCGCCGACGACGTGCCGGCAGGAGTGGCACGACAGCGTGTAGAGCCAGATGTAGATCACGTTGACCAGCATCAGCAGTGTGCCGAGGCCGGCGTGACCCCATTCCTTGTCGGCGTCGCGGAACGCGAGGACGACGTCGAAGGTCAGCACACCGGCGACCAGCACCGCGGTGTACCAGAAGTAGCGGTGGACGTTGTTGACCACCAGCGGCAGGGTGCTCTCGCCGGTGTAGGCCCAGTGGGGCTCGGCCACCGCACAGGCGGGCGGGCTGAGCCAGAACGCCCGGTAGTAGGCCTTCCGGTAGTAGTAGCAGGTCATCCGGAACCCGAGCGGGAAGACCAGGATGATCAGGGCCGCCGAGAACGGCCACCACTGGAAGGGCTGCCCGAAGTCGGAGGCGCCGGACACGCAGTCGCCCAGGCACGGCGAGTAGAACGGCGAGAGGTACGGGGAGGCGTAGTAGTTGGTCCCCGAGAAGGCGCGGACGGTGGCATAGACGACGAAGGCCGAGAAGACGACGAACGTCGTGGCCGGCGCCAGCCACCAGCGATCTCTCCGGAGCGTCCCGTGGTCGATGCTGGCCCTGCTCGGGCCGGTCACCCCAGTCGTCATACGTGCCTCTCGGTCAGTCCGATCGCTGCAACGGGGTGCAGTCTTACCGCTCGTCGTGGTCGAGGGAAGGGGCCACACCGCAGGCACCGGACCAGACCGCGGGGAGAGCGACACGAATTTCCCCGGTCGTGGCTCTACCGACAACGGCGCTGTGTGACCTACGGTGACCGCATCAGGGTGCGCATCATGAAACGGAATGCGCCATGCGCAACAATTTTGGCTCGGCCGCCGGGGGCCCCCTCGCAGCGCTGCTGGAGCAGCCGCGCTTCGAGGTGCTGCCCACGCCCGGCACCGCCGACCTCGTGGCCGCCCACCTCCCGACGGGGCGGATGGTGGCCGTCACCGCCTCGCCGCGCCGCGGCCTGGAACCCACCCTCGAGCTCGCCGTCGACCTGGCACGCCTCGGGTACGACGCCGTCCCTCACCTCGCGGCCCGGCTGGTGGCGGACGCCGCCCACCTCGCGGACGTCGTGTCCCGCCTGAGGGAGGCCGGCGTGACCCGGGTCTTCGTGCCCAGCGGCGACGGGGAGCCCGTCGGCGACTTCGCGGACGCGGTCTCGCTGCTGCAGGCGCTGGCCGCGCTCGGGCCACCGTTCCCCCACATCGGGATCACGGGCTACCCGGAGTCGCACCCGACGATCCCCGACGACCTGACCGTGCAGGCGATGTGGGACAAGCGCCGGTACGCGACCGAGATGGTCAGCAACCTCGCCTTCGACCACCGCGTCGTGGAGGTGTGGCTCGGCCGGGTCCGCGGGCGGGGGGTCACGCTCCCGCTCTGGCTCGGAGTCCCGGGCCCGCTCGACCCGACCCGGCTGCTGGCCGTGGCGACCCGGATCGGCGTCGGGGAGTCGAGCCGGTTCCTGCTGCGGCACAAGCGCACCGTCGCGCGGTTGCTGGCACCCCGCGGGTTCAGCACCGAGGCGTTCCTGCGCCGGCTCGCGCCCGCCCTGGCTCGCGACGACGCGGTGGTCGCCGGCCTGCACGTCTTCACGTTCAACCAGGTGGCGGAGGCCGAGGCCTGGCGCTCGGACCTGCTGGCCCGCCTGCAGGAAGGGGGTCCACCCGCCCGTCGTCCCGCCTGAACCCATCCCCGGCAACCCGGCAACCGATCCCTGCGACCCCAAGCCACGACCTGACACCGCACCACCCGTCACGAGCTCCGGAGGAGGCCCCATGAGCCACCACAACGTCCCCTCGGTCGACCAGTCCGACCGGCTGGTCCCCATCAACCTGCGGCAGTCGGGGTGGACCCCGGTGCAGATGCTGGTGGACACCCGCGTCCGCAAGTCGCCGTACTGGCACCTCTCGGCCGAGGCCGGCTGCTGGCGCGCTTCGGTCTACAACCGCATGTACCACCCGCGGGGGTACGTCCGCCCCGAGGACGGCGGCGCCATGGTCGAGTACGACTCCCTGGTCAACCACGTCACGATGTGGAACGTCGCCGTGGAGCGGCAGATCCAGGTCAAGGGGCCGGCCGCCAGCGACTTCGTCAACTACGTCATCACCCGTGACGCGACCAAGATCCCGCCGATGCGGGCGCGCTACGTGATCCTGTGCAACGAGGCGGGCGGGATCCTCAACGACCCGGTGCTGCTGCGCATCGCCGAGGACGAGTACTGGTTCAGCCTGTCCGACTCCGACCTCATGTTCTGGCTGCAGGGCGTCAACGTCGGTCGCCGCTTCGACGTCGACATCAACGAGATCGACGTCTCGCCGCTGCAGATCCAGGGCCCGAAGTCCGTCGACCTGATGACGGACCTGTTCGGTCCGGAGGTGGCGGCCCTGCCGCCCTACGGGCTGCTGGCCGGATCGGTCGAGGGCTGTGAGGTGATCGTGTCGCAGACCGGCTTCTCCGGGGAGAAGGGCTACGAGATCTACCTCCGCGACGCGAGCCTGCACGCCGAGGTGCTCTGGAACGCGGTCCTGCGCGCCGGTGAGCGCCACCAGCTGGCCGTGATCGCCCCCGCCCACCACCGGAGGATCGCTGCCGGGATCCTCTCGTGGGGGCAGGACATGGACGCCGAGACGCTGCCGTTCCAGGTCAACCTCGGCTACCAGGTCCCGCGGACCAAGGAGGCCGACTACGTCGGCAAGGCGGCGCTGGAGGAGGTTCGTGCGGCGATCGAGGCGGGCAACCCCCCGTTCACCCACACGCTGGTCGGGATGCGGCTGGGCGGCAAGCCCATCGACGACTACGCGCCCGACTTCTGGCTGGTCAGCGACCGCGAGGGCGGTGACGCGGTGGGCTACGTGACCTCCCCGTGGTACTCGCCGGAGCTGGAGGGCAACATCGCCATGGGTCACGTCCCGGTCGACTCCAGCGCGCTGGGGACCGAGCTCTGGGTCCACCTCCCCGACGAGTACGCCGACGAGCCCGGCGTACCGGTGCGCGCGGAGGTCTGCGAGATGCCGTTCCGGCCCTCGGTCAACCCGAACCAGCGGGAGCTGCTCCGGGCTCGCGGGCTCGACGCCGCCGTCTGAGGGCTCCAGGGATGAGGATGATGCTGTCCGACGCCGAGATCGCCGGCGCCGCCGAGCTCTGGCCGATCGCACGGGTCGCGGCCGAGCAGCTCGGCGTGCCGGAGGAGGCGCTGCTCCCCCACGGCCGCCACATCGCCAAGCTCGACCGCGCGTGGCTGGCGACCCTGGCGGACCGGCCGCTGGGGAAGCTGGTGCTGGTCACCGGCATCTCGCCCACGCCACCCGGCGAGGGGAAGACCACGACGGTGGTCGGTCTCACCGACGGGTTGCGGCGGCTCGGCGTCCGGGCGACGGCGGCACTGCGCGAACCCAGCATGGGCCCGGTCTTCGGGATGAAGGGCGGCGCCGCCGGCGGCGGCTACGCCCAGGTCGTCCCGATGACCGACATCAACCTCCACTTCACCGGCGACTTCGCCGCCGTCGCCGCCGCCAACAACCTGCTGGCCGCCCTGCTCGACAACCACCTCCACCACGGCAACGCGCTCGGCATCGAGCACCGCACGATCACGTGGAAGCGCGTCATCGACCTCAACGACCGGGCCCTGCGCGACGTCGTCGTGGGCCTCGGCGGGGTCGCGCACGGGGTGCCGCGCGAGGACGGCTGGGACATCGTGGTGGCCAGCGAGCTGATGGCGATCTTCTGCCTGGCCACCTCGCTCGCGGACCTCCGTGAGCGGATCGGACGGATCGTGGTCGCCCACGACCGGGAGGGGTCACCGGTCACGGCGAGGGACCTGCAGGCCCAGGACGCGCTCACCATCCTGCTCGCAAGCGCCCTGCAGCCGAACCTCGTGCAGACGCTGGAGCACTCTCCCGTCTTCGTGCACGGCGGCCCCTTCGCCAACATCGCGCACGGGTGCAACTCGGTGCTGGCCACCCGGACCGCGCTGCAGCTCAGTGACGTGGTGGTCACCGAGGCGGGCTTCGGGGCCGACCTCGGGGCGGAGAAGTTCTTCGACCTCAAGTGCCGCCTCTCCGGCCTCCGTCCCGACGCCGCGGTCGTCGTCGTCACGGCGCGGGCGCTGAAGTGGCACGGCGGGGTCGCCCAGGCCGACCTGGAACGGGAGGACCTGGGCGCTGTCCGGGCGGGGGCGGCCAACCTGCGCCGCCACCTGAGGAACCTGCGCGACGTCTTCGGCGTCCCGGCGGTCGTCGCCGTCAACAGGTTCCCGGGAGACACCGACGCCGAGCTGTCGCTGGTGCATGAGCTGGCCGACGCCGAGGACTGCGCGGCCTTCACCGCGACGCATGCCACCGACGGCGGCGAGGGCGCCCTCGACCTGGCCCAGGGGGTGCGGACCCAGCTCGACAAGGACGAGGTCGACTTCGCGTTCTGCTACCCCGAGGAGGGTGACGTGGAGTCCAAGGCGCTGGCCGTGGCGCAGCGGGTCTACCACGCCGACGCGGTCACCTTCTCCCCGCGGGCCCGACGCCAGCTCGACCGGGTGGTCGCCGACGGCTACGGCCACCTGCCGGTGTGCTTCGCCAAGACGCAGTACTCCTTCAGCACCGACCCCGCCGCCCTCGGGGCACCGTCGGGTCACACCGTCGAGGTGCGGGAGGTGCGGCTCAGCGCCGGGGCCGGGTTCGTGGTGCTGGTCACCGGGGAGGTGCTCACCATGCCGGGGCTGCCGAAGGTGCCCGCCAGCGCGCGGATGAGCATCGACGACGACGGCCACGTCCTCGGGCTCTCATGAGGTGCGTCATGCGCAACAGGTTCCACGATGCGCAACGCTGATACGGTGACGCCATGACGCTCGCAGCGGAACGGCCCAACGGCGGCGTCCAGTCGGTCGACCGGGCGATCACGATACTCGAGATCCTGGCCCGCCTCGGTGAGGCCGGAGTGACCGAGGTGGCGGGTGAGCTCGGTGTCCACAAGAGCACCGCCTTCCGGCTCATCGGCACCATGGAAGCCCGCGGCCTCGTCGAGCAGGCCGACGACCGGGGCAAGTACCGCATCGGGCTGGGTTTGGTGAAGATGGCCGGCGCGTCCGCCGCCCGTACCGACCTCGTGCAGGTCGCGCGTCCGTCCTGCAAGGCCCTGGCCGCAGAGACGCACGAGACCGTCAACCTCGCCGTGCTCGCCGACGGGACCGCGCTCTACCTCGACCAGATCGCCGGTGCCGCCGCCCTCCAGCCCCACAACTGGATCGGGCAGCGGATCCCGCTGCACGCCACCAGCAACGGCAAGGTCCTCATCGCGGACCTCGAGCCGGACCTGGTCGACGAGCTGGTGCCTCGGCTGACCCGCCACGCGGAAGCCACGATCACCGACCGCGCGTCGCTCCACCGGGAGCTGGCGCGGGTCCGCGAGCAGGGGTATGCCGTCGCGGTCGACGAGCTCGAAGAGGGGTTGACGGCGCTCGCGGCCGCGATCCGCGACGCGCACGGCGACGTGGTCGCCTCGCTCAGCGTCAGCGGCACCACGTTCCGGCTCGACGAGGCCACCCGGACCGAGCTGGTCCCACCCCTGCTCCGTGCGGCCGAGGAGGTCTCGCTCGCGCTGGGGTGGGTCCCGCCACGCGAGCCGGCTGCCACGGACGGTTGACAGCCGTGGGACCGCAAACGAGAGTTGCCTTGTCTCGCATGACGCGTCGCGATGCGCATGACGCAACACCTGCACCGCTCCGGAGGTCCCCATGACAGTGCCCGCGTCCGCCAGGGCGGTCGTCATCGGCGCCGGCATCGTCGGCAACAGCCTGGTCCACCACCTCGCGCTGCTGGGCTGGCGGGAGATCGTCCAGATCGACAAGGGACCGCTGCCCAACCCCGGCGGCTCGACCGGGCACGCCTCCAACTTCATCTTCCCCGTCGACCACTCCCGGGAGATCACCGACCTCACGCTCGACTCGGTCCGCCAGTACAAGGAGCTGGGCGTCTTCACCGAGTCCGGCGGCTACGAGCTCGCCCGCACCGAGGAGCGGATGGAGGAGCTGCGGCGACGGATGTCCAGCGCGCGGGCGTGGGGCATCGAGGCCGCGCTGGTGGGGCCCGACCACGTCCGCGAGCGGGTGCCGTTCGTCGAGACCGACGACGTGATCGGCGCCTTCTGGACGCCGTCGGTGGGCGTGGTGGACTCCCTGCGCGCCGGCACGCTGATGCGGGAGAGCGCCATGGACGCGGGAGCGCTCACGGTGGCACCCAACACCGAGGTCACGGGCATCGACGTGGTGGACGGGGCCGTGACCCGGGTCCGCACCGACCGCGGCGACATCGACTGCGACACCGTGGTGGTCGCCTGTGGGGTGTGGAGCCCCCGGATCGCCGCCATGGCCGGCGCCTCGATCCCGCTGACGCCGGCCGTGCACCAGATGATCAGCGTGGGACCCATCCCCCAGCTCGCCGAGCGGGAGGGGGAGATCTCCTTCCCCATCGTCCGCGACATGGACTCGCTCTGCTACGAGCGGCAGCACGGCGCCGACATGGAGGTCGGCTCCTACGCCCACCGGCCGATCCTCCACGATCCCGACGAGATCCCGTCGCTGGACCGGGCGAAGCTCAGCCCGACCGAGATGCCGTTCACGGCCGACGACTTCGACCCCCAGCTCGAGACCGCGCTGGAGCTGATGCCGCAGGCGCTCGGGGCCGACGGTGCCGAGATCCGCTACGCCATCAACGGGCTGCTCTCGCTGACCCCCGACGGCGCCCCGGTCCTGGGTGAGTCGCCGGAGGTGCGCGGCCTGTGGTCGGCCGCCGCGGTCTGGATCAAGGAGGGTCCGGGCGTGGGACGGGCCGTCGCGGAGTGGATGACCCAGGGCTGGTCGGAGATCGACCTGCACCACAGCGACATCGCGCGGTTCCACCCCCACCAGCGCACCCGCGAGCACGTGCGCCGTCGCACGTCCGAGGGCTTCAACAAGACCTACGGCATCGTCCACCCGGGCGAGCAGTGGGCCTCCGACCGCGACAAGAGGCTCCCGCCCATGCACGCCGACCAGGTGCGACGCGGGGCGGAGTTCTTCGAGGCCGCCGGCTGGGAACGGCCCCACTGGTACGCCGAGAACGAGGCGCTGCTCGCCGAGTACGGCGACGCCGTGATGCCCCGCGAGCACGAGTGGGACAGCCGCTGGTGGAGCCCCGTCATCAACGCCGAGCACCTCGCGATGCGGGAGCGGGCGGGGATCGTCGACCTGTCGGCGTTCACGATCTTCGACGTGGTCGGGCCCCAGGCGCTCGACGCGGTGCAGCGCACCGTCGTCGCCCAGGCGGACGTCGCGCCGGGCAAGGTCGTCTACACCCCGGTGCTGGACGCCCGCGGCGGCTTCCGCGCCGACCTGACCGTGATGCGCCTGGGCGACACCCACTTCCGTGTCGTCACCGGCGGCGCCCACGGCATGGCGGACAAGGCCTGGTTCGCGGCGCACACGCGTGGCCTCGCCGCGGCCGTCACCGACCTCACGACGGCGTACACCACCATCGGCCTGTGGGGCCCGCGGGCCCGCGACGTGCTCGGGGCACTCACCGACGACGACATCAGCCACGAGGGCTTCGGGTTCGGCACCTGTCGCGACGTCGAGATCGAGAGCCTCGCCGTGCTGGCCTCCCGGATCTCCTACGTCGGCGAGCTCGGGTGGGAGCTCTACGTGCCGGCGGAGCAGGGTGCCCGGCTGTGGAACCTGCTCCACGAGGCCGGGCGCGGCCACGGAGCCGTGCCGGTCGGCATCGGGGTCTACGGCACGACCGGCCGCCTCGAGAAGGGCTACCGCGCCTTCGGCTTCGAGCTCGACGCGGAGCGGACCATCGTCGAGGCCGGGATGCAGCGTCCCCGGGTCAAGACCGCCGAGTTCACCGGCCGTGAGGCCTACCTCGCCCAGCGGGAGGAGGAGCCGCTCGCCGTGCTCTGCACCCTGGCCGTCGAGGACCACACCTCCGCCTCGGGCGTGCCGCGCTACATGCTCGGCGGGGAACCGGTCCTCGCCGCCGACGGCGGCCCGCTCACCGACGGGCACGGCCACCACCCCTACGTGACCACCGCCGGCTCCGCCCCCAGCCTGGGGCAGCACCTGCTGATGGCCTACCTGCCGCCGGGCCAGGCCACCGTCGGCAACCAGCTGGCCGTCTCCTACATGGAGGAGCTCTACCCGGTGCGGGTCGTCAGCGCCGACGCCACGCCCGCGTTCGACCCCGACAACCTGCGGATCCGGACGTGACACGCGTCCTCGTCGCCGTCAAGCGCGTGGCCGACTCCTCCGGGGAAGCGGTGCTGACCGACGACGGCCAGGGCCTCGACGGGCGGTACGCCGGCTGGACGATCGGCAACCACGACGCCTGTGCCGTGGAGCTGGGGGTCCGGGTCGCCGAGGCCACCGGCGGCACCGTGACGGTGCTGTCCGTCGGCCCGACGGAGGCGGAGGAGCAGATCCGCAGCGCCCTCGCGCTGGGCGCCACGGCGGGTGTGCTGGTCGAGGCGGACCCCCGCACCCTCGGCCCGGCGGACGTCGCCGCCGAGATCGCCGGGGTCGTCCGGGAGGCGACGGAGGGCTACGACCTCGTGCTGCTCGGCAACGACGCCGCCGACACCGGCGACTTCCAGGTCCCGGTCCGGCTCGCCTACGCGCTGGACCGGCCGGTGGTGACCGGCGCCGGGATGGTCACCGTCGACGACGGCGTGGTCGTCGCGACCGTCAACAGCCCCTACGGCGACGAGACCTACGAGGTGCCGCTCCCCGTGGTCGTCTCCGTGCTCGAGGGCGGCGTCGAGCCGCGCTACCCGAGCCTCAAGGGTCGGATGGCGGCCAAGAAGGTCGCGGTCGAGACCCGCCAGGCCGGCTCCGACCCCGCCGGCCCGGGGCGCGTGCGCTGGCACCTGCCGCCGCCTGCCCCCAGCAGCACCGAGGTGCTCGGCGAGGGTCCGGCGGCCGCGCCTGCCGTGGTCGACGCCCTGGGCCGGCTCGGGGTGCTGCCGTGATCCTGGTCCTGTGCGAGGTCGCTCCGGGCTCCAGCGAGCCCGACGAGGTCAGCCTCGAGGCGTTGGCGTTCGCCCGCGCGTTGTCCGAGGCCGGCGGCGGCGTCGCCGTCCGGGCCGTCGTGGTCGGACCCGTGCCCGACGGTGACCACCTGGCCGCGGTGCTCGGCGACCACGGGGCCGGGGAGGTCCGGCACGCCGACGGCGAGGGGCTGGCGGCGTACGGCGGCGCCGCGTGGGCCGCGGCCGTCCAGGCGGTGCGGGAGGAGACCGGGTCGGTCGCCGTCCTGGCCGGAGGCACGCCGCGCGGCATGGAGGTGATGGCCCACCTCGCGGCTCGCCTGCAGGTCCCGATGGCGGCGAACGTGGTCTCCTTCGACGGCCTCTCCCCTCTCACCGTGCGCCGCCAGGTGGCCGGCGGTGCCGCACTCGAGGAGATGCGGCTCCCGGAGCGGCCGGCGGTGCTCACGGTGGCCGGCCACGCGTGGTCGGCCCACGGCGTGGGTGGGCCGGCGGCGACCTGGGTGGCGTGCCACCCGGAGGTGCCTGCCGCGGACCGGCGCGCCACGGTCGTGCGCACCGCCGAGCCGGAGCCCGACGAGTCGGGGTCGCTGCGCTCGGCCTCGGTGGTCGTGGGCGCGGGTCGGGGCGCCGGCGGACCGGGCGGCTTCGGCCCGGTCACCGAGCTCGCCGAGCTGCTCGGCGGCGTCGTGGGCGTGACCCGCGTGGTCACCAGCCTGGGGTGGCGCCCCCACCACGAGCAGATCGGTCAGACCGGGAGCCGGATCGCGCCCGACCTCTACATCGCCTGCGGCATCAGCGGCGCGATCCAGCACTGGGCCGGTTGCGCGTCCTCCAAGGCGATCCTGGCGGTCAACACCGATCCCGAGGCCCCGATGATGACCCGGGCGACCTATGCCGTCGTCGGCGACATGCACGAGGTGGTCCCGGCGATCGTCGAGGAGATCCGCAACCGCGCCTGAGGCACGGCGCGGCCCTCGCCGCACCACGATGAGGGGCCCCGGTCGCCGACCGATGTCACACTCCCCGCGCGTGGTCGCCTTCCGGGTGGACGGTAAGTTGCGGGTGTGGCAACTCCGACCCTGGTCAAGGGAGCGCGCTCGACCCGCTCGACCATCGCGCTGAAGCTGCTGATGGCCGTCAGCGGCCTCATCTTCATCGGCTTCGTGCTGCTCCACATGTACGGCAACCTCAAGGCCTTCGCCGGTCATGACGCCTTCAACGAGTACGCCGAGCACCTGCGCGAGCTGGGTGAGCCGATGCTCCCCCACGCCGGGGCGCTCTGGATCATCCGCGTGGTGCTGCTGCTCTCGCTGGTGGCCCACGTCTACGCGGCGTTCACGCTCTGGTCACGGGCCAGGCAGGCGCGAACCACGCCGTACGTGATGAAGAAGCGGACCGGCGCCACGTTCGCGAGCCTGATGATGCGCTGGGGTGGGGTCACGCTGCTGCTCTTCATCGTCTGGCACCTGCTCAACTTCACCGTCGGCAAGGTCAACGTCACCGGCGGACCGACCGACGACCCCTACAACCTGCTGGTTGACAGCTTCACCACCTGGTGGCTCACGCTGATCTACCTGGCGGCGATGCTCATGCTCGGCGCCCACCTCCACCACGGCATCTGGAGTGCCGCGCAGACCCTCGGACTCACCGGCACGGCCAACGCGCGTCAGCGCGCGCGGGTGGTGGCGTTCGTGACGGCCCTGGTCATCACGATCGGGTTCTCCCTCGTCCCGCTCGCCGTGATGTTCGGCGTCATCACGAAGTAACGGAGCAGCCATGAGCAACAACGACTTCCGCGACATGCCCGACACCACCTCGGCCGCCGACGCGTCCCGCAACGCCGAGCTCGACGGCGAGTACGACGACGCCGCGGGCTACTACACCCCCGGTGAGCCGATCCGTGACACGAAGGCACCGGACGGACCGGTCGACCAGCGCTGGAGCACCCGCAAGTTCGAGGCGCGCCTGGTCAACCCCGCCAACCGGCGCAAGCTGTCGGTGATCATCGTCGGCACGGGCCTGGCCGGCGCCTCGGCCGCAGCCACGCTGGGCGAGGCCGGCTACCGGGTGAAGTCGTTCTGCTACCAGGACTCCCCGCGCCGGGCGCACTCGATCGCCGCCCAGGGTGGCATCAACGCGGCCAAGAACTACAAGGAGGACGGCGACTCCACCCACCGTCTCTTCTACGACACGGTCAAGGGCGGCGACTACCGCTCGCGCGAGTCCAACGTCTACCGGCTGGCCGAGGTCAGCGTGAACATCATCGACCAGTGCGTCGCGCAGGGCGTGCCGTTCGCCCGCGAGTACGGCGGCCTGCTCGACAACCGGTCCTTCGGCGGCGTCCAGGTCTCCCGGACCTTCTACGCCCGCGGCCAGACCGGCCAGCAGCTGCTGATCGGCGCCTACCAGGCGCTCGAGCGGCAGGTCGCAGCCGGCACCGTGGAGACCTTCACCCGCCACGAGATGCTCGAGCTGATCGTGGTCGACGGCAAGGCCCGCGGCATCGTCGCCCGCGACATGGTCACCGGCGCCATCGAGACCCACACCGCCGACGTGGTCGTGCTGGCCTCGGGTGGCTACGGCAACGTCTTCTACCTGTCGACCAACGCGATGGGCTGCAACGTCACGGCGAGCTGGCGGGCCTACCGCAAGGGCGCCTACATGGGGAACCCCTGCTACACGCAGATCCACCCCACCTGCATCCCGGTCTCGGGGGCCCACCAGTCCAAGCTCACGCTGATGAGCGAGTCGCTGCGCAACGACGGCCGGATCTGGGTCCCCAAGAACAAGGCCGACTGCGACAAGGACCCGCGGGACATCCCGGAGGAGGACCGCGACTACTACCTGGAGCGGATCTACCCCTCCTTCGGCAACCTGGTCCCCCGCGACATCGCCTCCCGCGCGGCGAAGAACGTCTGCGACGAGGGTCGCGGGGTCGGGCCGGAGGTCGACGGCGTACGCCGTGGCGTCTACCTCGACTTCTCCGCCGCGATCGAGCGGATGGGCCGCGACGGCATCCAGGAGAAGTACGACAACCTCTTCGACATGTACGAGCGGATCACCGGCGAGAACCCCTACGAGGTCCCGATGCGGATCTACCCGGCGGTCCACTACGTCATGGGTGGCCTGTGGGTCGACTACGACCTGCAGTCCACGATCCCCGGGCTCTTCGTCACCGGCGAGGCCAACTTCTCCGACCACGGCGCCAACCGGCTCGGTGCGTCGGCGCTGATGCAGGGGCTGGCCGACGGCTACTTCGTGCTCCCCCACACCATCCGCGACTACCTCGCCGACGGTCCCTTCGAGCACGTGGGCGACGACCACCCGGCCGTCGTCGAGGCCCGCGAGTCCGTGCAGTCGCGCATCGACCACTTCCTGGGCAACAACGGCACCCGCAGCGTCGACTCCTACCACCGCGAGCTCGGCAACATCATGTGGGAGTTCTGCGGGATGGAGCGGACCGAGGACGGCCTGAAGAAGGCGATCGACCTGATCCGGACGCTCAAGGACGACTTCTGGCGCAACGTGAAGGTGCTGGGCGAGGCCGAGACCATCAACCAGAGCCTCGAGAAGGCCGGCCGGGTGGCCGACTTCATGGAGCTCGGCGAGCTGATGTGCATCGACGCCCTCAACCGGCGCGAGTCCTGCGGCGGCCACTTCCGCGGCGAGTCGCAGACCGAGGACGGCGAGGCGCTGCGCCACGACGACCAGTACGCCTACGTGGCCGCCTGGGAGTTCACCGGTGACGACCAGCCGCCGGTGCTCCACAAGGAGGACCTCGTCTACACGGCCATCGAGATGAAGCAGAGGTCCTACAAGTGAAGCTGACCCTGAAGATCTGGCGCCAGGCCGGCCCCGACGCCGAGGGTGCCATGCACACCTACGACCTCGACGACGTGTCGGAGGACATGTCGTTCCTCGAGATGCTCGACGTGCTCAACGAGAAGCTGATCGAGCGCGACGAGGAGCCCATCGCCTTCGACTCCGACTGCCGCGAGGGCATCTGTGGCATGTGCGGTCTGATGATCAACGGCGATGCGCACGGCCCCGAGGTGACGACCACCTGCCAGCTCCACATGCGCTCCTTCAGCGACGGGGAGACGATCACGATCGAGCCCTGGCGGGCCGACGCGTTCCCGGTGCTCAAGGACCTGTGCGTCGACCGCTCGGCCTTCGACCGGCTGATCGCGTCCGGCGGCTACATCTCGGTCAACACCGGTTCGGCCCCCGAGGCGCACTCGGTCCTGGTGCCGCGTGACGACGCGTTGCGGGCCTTCAACGTGGCCACCTGCATCGGCTGCGGCGCCTGCGTAGCAGCCTGCCCGAACGGCTCGGCCTCGCTCTTCATGGGAGCCAAGATCACCCACCTCGGTGAGCTGCCCCAGGGTCAGCCCGAGCGCGACAACCGGGTGGTCAACATGGTCGCCCAGCACGACCACGAGGGCTTCGGTGGCTGCACCAACATCGGGCAGTGCACCGCCGCGTGCCCGAAGGAGATCCCGCTCGACGTGATCTCGCAGCTCAACAAGGACCTGCGCACCGCCATGCGCCACGGCCACTGAGCCCGGCCGCCACCACTGGGCTAACGACCAGCCCCGGCTCGCCCGGAGGCCCGCCACGCCTTCCAGCCGAGGGTGCCCAGCACGGCGGCGATGGCGAGGTTGACGACGATCAGCACGGAGTGGGCGACCCAGTAGCCCGTGGCCCGCTCCTCCCCCGCGGCGTACGCCGCGGAGAGGTTGCGGGCGAACATGCCGAAGGTGACCGCGTTCCAGACGGCGACGCCCAGCAGCAGGACGGCGTGACGACGCTCGAACCTCACGACCCGCCCCCGTTGCGACGCCGCAGCCAGGCGACCAGCCCCAGCATGGAGGCACCCCCTGCGGCGAAGGCCTTGCCGGGACCCACCCGCGGCCCGCCGCCGGACGGGACCTCACGCAGCTGCACCTCCGCGAGCTCCTTGTGCTCCATCTCGCGACGATCCGCCTCGAGCTCGGCCCGCTCGCGCCGCGCCCGGGCCGCTGGCGCCACGTGCGCCCACGAGGCCGCGAAGACGACCACCCTCGAGAAGTAGTTGATCCACACCACCAGCACCAGGGCCGACCCGAAGACCGCGAACGCGGGCTGCCCCTTGGTCGAGGAGATGAGGAAGGTGGAGAGCTGCTTGAGGACCTCGAACCCGACCGCGCCGAACGCCGCTCCCTTCCAGAGCGACTTCGCCGGGATCGGCGGACCCGCGAGCAGGCGGAACAGCGCGAAGAACAGCACCGTGTTGGCCCCGAGGCCGATGACCACACCGACGAGGACCACCAGCCAGCCGAGCTCGGCGTCGAGGCCCAGCACGTCGAGCAGCCAGCCGGAGACTGCCCGGGCCAGCCCCGCCACCGCGACGGTCAGCATCAGGGTCGTCCCGATGAGGACGAGGCTGGCCAGGTCGCGCAGCTTGCCGACCACGAAGTTCGGCTGCTCCCGGTCGGCCGTCTCGAAGGTGACCACGAGCGCCTGCCGCATCGCCGAGAGCCAGCCCAGCCCGGTGTAGAGGACACCGGCGAGACCGATCAGCCCCACCGCGCCCGCGGCGTCCTGCACGTTCTGCAGCGAGATCTCGCCGGGCTCGGGGGTGCCGTCGGTGCTCAGCAGCCCCGGCAGGACCTCGTCGAAGACCTGGATCAGCTGGTCGTTGGCCTGCGGGTAGACCCGGGAGACGTAGCCGATCGCGAAGAAGGCCAGCGCCATGATCGGGAAGACCGAGAGGAAGCCGAAGAACGTGATCGCCCCGGCCTGCAGGGTGCCCTTGATGTCCCCGTAGTGCTCAACGGTGCGGACGGCGTGGTCGATGACGGGTTGCCGGCGCCGCAGCTCCTCGACGCGCTCCTTGACCGATGGCACGTCAGTCGTCACCACCCAGCGGGTAGGCGCGGCTGGGGCGCCAGCCGGCCTGCTCCTCGTGGCGGTAGAGGTGGAACCGGTCGGCGTCGAAGACGCACTCGAAAGCCGCGAGCTCACGGAAGGCGCGGTCGAGCGCGTCCTCGGTCAGGTGGTGGGCGACCGTGACGTGCGGGTGGTAGGGGAACCCGAGGGGAACGTCGAGCGGGCCGGTGCGGATGCGGGCGGCGAGCTGCTCGCACTCGGAGATGCCCTGCGCCACCGTCACGAACACGACCGGCGACACCGGCCGGAAGGTGCCCGTCCCGCGCAGGTGGACGCGGAAGGCCGCCACGTCACCCGCCACCTTGGCCAGGTGGTCCTCGACGGCGCTCAGCTCGTCCTCGGGCACCTCGGTGGGCGGGATCAGGGTGATGTGGGTGGGGATCTTGGTGGCGGTCTCGTCACCCAGGGACGCCCGGTAGCCCTGCAGCTCGGCGGCCCAGGGCTCCGGGATGGCGAGTGCTACTCCGATCGTCGGCACGGGTTCGACCCTAGCGGGAGGGCGCGACGAAGCCGACGCGCTGATAGACGTCGCGCAGGGTGGCCCGCGCCACCTCGCCGGCCTGCTCGCGGCCACGTCGCAGCACGTCGAGGAGGTGGTCCTGGTCGTCGAGCAGCTCCAGCGTGCGGTCCCGGAAGGGGGTCACCACCTCGACCACCACGTCCGCGAGGTCACCCTTGAGCGTGCCGTAGCCCTGGCCGGCGTACTCCTCCTCGAGGTCGGAGATCGGGCGCCCCGTCAGCGCCGAGTAGATCGTCAACAGGTTGCTGACACCCGGCTTGCCCTCGGGGTCGAAGCGGATCTCGCTCCCCGAGTCGGTGACCGCCGACCGGATCTTCTTCGCGCTCACGGTCGGGTCGTCGAGCATCTCCACCAGGCCCGCCGGGGAGGACGCCGACTTCGACATCTTCGCCGTGGGTTCCTGCAGGTCACCGATCTTCGCGGTGGACTTCAGGATGTAGGGCTCCGGGAGTCGGAACGCCTTCTTGAACCGGTGGTTGAAGCGCTGCGCCAGGTCGCGCGTCAGCTCGAGGTGCTGGCGCTGGTCCTCGCCCACCGGCACGAAGTGGGGCCGGTAGAGCAGGATGTCAGCGGCCTGCAGCACGGGGTACGTGAACAGTCCCACCGACGCCGCGCCCTCGCCACCCTTGGCGGACTTGTCCTTGAACTGCGTCATCCGGCGGGCCTCGCCGAAGCCGGTCAGGCACTGCAGCACCCACGCGAGCTGGGAGTGCTCGGGGATCTGGCTCTGCACGAAGACCGCCGAGCGCGCGGGGTCGACCCCCATCGCCAGCAGCTGCGCGGCCGCACGGAGGGTCCGCTCGCGCAGCACCTTGGGGTCGTGCTCGACCGTGATCGCGTGCTGGTCGGCGATGAAGAAGAAGGGCTGGTAGTCGCGCTGCAGGTCGACCCACTGGCGCAGCGCCCCCAGGTAGTTGCCGAAGTGGAAGGAGTCGGCCGTGGGCTGGATGCCCGAGAGGACCCGGGGTCGGGCGCCGCCCGACGCGGTGCCGGGCGCGGCCGTCTCGGGCTCGGTGGTCACGGGAGACATGGGGGCGATTCTGTCAGGGGTGGTACGCCGCCACCCGGACGGGTGACGCGAGCCGGTGGCCTCAGTCGGCGGAGGTCAGGGTGAAGCAGAAGCGCGCCCCGCCGTCGGGGCCTTCCTCCACCCAGATGGTCCCGCCGTGGCGACCGACGATGCGCTCGCAGATCGCCAGCCCCACGCCGCTGCCGGCCACGTCGGCTGTGCGGCTGCCTCGCTGGAAGATCGCGAAGACCTGGTGCCGCTCCTCCGCCGGGATGCCCGGGCCGTTGTCGCTGACCCGGACCTGCACCTTCCCCCCTGCCGCGGGCAGCGCGTCCACGCACACGACGGGGTCCCGGTCCGCGGGGCAGTACTTGACCGCGTTGCCGACCAGGTTGTGGAGCAGCTGGCGCAGCTGCACCAGGTCGCCGGCCACCGTGCCCAGCTCCCCCACCTCGATGGTGGTGGGCCTGCCTGCGGTCTCCTGGACCTCACGGGCGACCTGCTCGGCGAGCGGCGCGAGCGGGGTGGGGACCAGGGTCTGCGAGTCGAGCCCCGACCGGGAGTAGGTGAGCAGGTCGTCGATGAGCTCCGTCCCGCGTCCCACGAGCCGCTCGATCCGCCGCGCCAGGTCGAGGGCGTGGGGGTCCTCCGAGACCTCGGCCCGGTCCCCGAGAAGCTCGGCGTACCCGCGGATGGTGGTCAGCGGCGCTCGCAGGTCGTGGGCGGCGATGGCCGCGAACCGCTCGAGGTCGGCGTTGGCCACCTGCAGCCGCTGCACGGCCTGCTCCCGGTCGGCCTCGGCGCGCCGGATCCGCTCCAAGGTCGACTCGGCGTCCACGAGCCGGTCGCCGGTGCGCTCCAGGATGGCGGCCTGCCGCCACACCAGCACGCCACCACCGACGCAGACCGCGCCGAGCGTGGCCGCCATCGCGAACCGGGGCCCGAACCAGCCCCGCTCCACCCCGATCTGCGAGGCCAGGCCGACCAGCGTCGGCACGACGACCATGAGCGGCAGCACCCGGCGTACGACTGCGCCGCCAGGCCCCTCGCTGACCGCGAGCGGCATGAAGCCGCGGTCCGGCCTGAGGTGCAGGATCCCGAAGCCGGCGAGCAGCACCGCCACCGACGTGTGCACCGCCATGCTGGTGAAGTCGGTGATCCGGTAGACCTCGTCGACACCGAACGCGTAGACGAGCGTCGCCAGCAGCCCCGCCACCATGCCGGCGAGCGCGAACCACTGGGCGAGGCCCACCCGGTCGACCAGCATCGCCAGGAAGGCGGAAGCGAGCAGGATCAGGCACACCGCCGTGGCCATGGGTGGCCGGCCGGGCGCGTCGGCGGTGGTGTCTCCACGGTCGAGCCCGAAGGCGGTCTCGTAGCCCCAGGACGTCCCGCTGAGCTCCTGCAGCAGGCTCGCGAAACCGGTACCGACCACCACCAGCGCCAGGGCGAACCCGAGCACCCGCCACCACCGGTCCGGGACCGCCGACGACCGACCCGCGGTCCGCGCCAGCAGCAGCAGCATGCCGATGGCCACGAGACACAGGGCGGTGATGGGCCGCATGGCGACCAGTCCCGGCACGACGGTCGTCAGCACCATGACGTCGGCGACCCAGCCGACCAGCACCGCGACTCCCAGCGCCACCACGACGGCACCGCACGCGGTCGGCACCGTCGGTCTGCCGCTCAGGGGGTGCGCGGGGCGTGCACCGAAGGCCGCCACGCGCAGGGGGGACGCGGTCATGGCCTCATTCTGCCAGCGGCGGACGCTGCAGCGGCCGAGGGCGGGGATCAGCCGTGCCGGTGGCGCAGTGCCGCCGACCAGGCCAGGACGAGCAGGCCCACCACGGCCAGTCCCGCGCCCACGACGGCCGGGGCACGGTAGCCCCACCCGGCAGCGATGACGGCGCCGCCGAGCCAGGCGCCGAGGGCGTTGGCGACGTTGAGGGCGGCGTGGTTCATCGCGGCACCCATGGTCTGTGCCTCCTGGGCGACCGCCATCAGGCGGAGCTGGAGCGCCACCACGAGCACCGAGCCCATCACGGTGATGCCGAACACCACCGGCAGCGTCCCCCAGCCGGTGGGCGCCAGCAGGCTGAAGACCAGCAGCAGCACCCCCTGGCCGGCGCCCCCGATGAACATCGATCGCATGACCGACCAGTCCGCCATCCGCCCGGCGAGCCAGGTCCCGGCGACCATGCCCAACCCGAAGGCGAGCAGGAACACCGGAGCGACGGACTCCGGCAGGCCACCCACCTCGGTGATGGTGGGCACGATGTAGGTGTAGACCGCGAACATGCCGCCGAACCCGACGGCACCCGCCACCAGGGTCAGGAGCACCTGCGGGCGCCGCAGCGCCACCAGCTCGCGCCGCCACGTGGCCTCCCGGTCACCGGCCGTGCTGGGCACGAACGCGAGGACCAGCGCGATGGTGAGCAGGGCGAGCAGCGTGACCAGCCAGTACGCCGAGCGCCACCCGAGGTTCTGGCCGAGCCAGGTCGCTGCCGGGACACCGACCACGTTGGCCACCGAGAGCCCCAGCATGACCGAGGCGACGGCCCGCCCCTTGCGATCGGCCGTGACCAACCCCGCGGCCACCAGCGACGCGACGCCGAAGTAGGCACCGTGGGGGAGGCCGGCGGCGAACCGGGCGAGCAGCAGGGCGTCGTAGGACGTGGCCAGGGCGGACGCGGCGTTGCCGAGGGCGAAGGCCGTCATCAGCCCCACCAGCAGCACCCGGCGCGGCAGCCGTGCCGCGAGGAAGGCGATCGTGGGAGCGCCGACGACGACGCCGAGGGCGTACGCCGAGATGGCATGACCCGCGGCGGGGATCGAGACCTCGACGCCTCGCGCCAGCTGGGGCAGCAGGCCCATCGACACGAACTCGGTCGTGCCGATGGCGAACCCGCCCATCGCGAGCGCCGTCAGGGCGATCGTGGTGTGGCGGGCGCGCGCCGGGGCCGGCGCCTGCTGGTCGAGGAGGGTCACGGCGGACTGCAACCCCGGGCGGGCCCGCCGCATTCCGCGCCGCCCCGCGGCCCTGGTGTCAGCTGCGTCTCACGACGAGCGGGCTGCCCTCCGGCAGGTCGACGGCCACGGTGCCGTCGACGCTGACGCGGACGTCGAACGTGGCGGTGCCCAGACGCAGGCCGTGGAGCTCGAAGGCGCCCAGGGCGGTGCTGCCGCGGACGGGCACGGTCACGGTCGCGGACCCGGCGTCCACACGGATGCCTGCGGCCGCGACGAGCGCCGCCAGCGGAGCCGCCGCGGACCACGCCTGGGGGCGGCAGGCCGCGGGGTAGGCGGCGGGGTGGTCGACGTCAGCGGAGGAGTCGCCGCCGTAGAGCTCGGGCAGTCGGTAGTCGACGGACTCGGCGGCCACGAAGAGTCCCCTCGCCAGCAGGCCGGCCACGTCGTGGCGGCCCTCGGCTGCGAGACCGCGCACCGCGATGGCGGTGTCGTGGGGCCAGACCGTGCCACCGTGGTAGGAGAGCCGCGAGAAGCGCGGCGAGGCGGCCGACAGCGTGCGCAGCCCGAACCCCGAGTGGAGCCGGGGATCGGTCAGCAGGGTGGCGACGCGTTCGGCGCCCTGCGAGGTCAGCAGGCCGGTCCCGAGCAGGTGACCGATGTTGGAGGTCAGCGAGTCGACCGGACGCCGCTCGCGGTCGAGGGCGATGGCCGGGTGCGCGCCGTCGGTGCCGGTGACCGTGAAGTCCGCGGCGAACCTCTGCACCCGGGCCTCGGCCCACTCCGCCAGCCCGGGCACCGCCGGCTCACCGAAGGCCTCGAGGAGCGCCGCACCGCGGACGGCGGCCTCGTAGGCGTAGGCCTGCACCTCGCTGAGCGCGATGGGCGGGTCCGCCAGCCGACCATCGGCGAACTGCACCGAGTCGTGGCTGTCCTTCCAGCCCTGGTTGGCCAGACCCGTCCCGGTGTGGTCGATGTAGCGGAGCCAGCCGTCGGCGGGATCGGCGTTGGCGACGATCCACTCGAGACAGCCGCGCGCAGCCGGGAGCAGGTCCTGGACCTGGTCGTGATCGGCTCCCCAGGCGTGGGCGTCGGCCAGAGTGCACACGAACAACGGCGTCGCGTCGACCGTCCCGTAGTAGAGCGGTGGGAGGTGCTGGTCCCCGAGGTCGAGGGGTGCGGCCCTCACTTCATGGAGGATCTTGCCCGGCTGCTCCTCCACAGCAGGGTCGTCGCCCGATCCCTGGCGCCGGGCGAGCACCCGCAGCGTCGACAGCGCCAGGTCGGTCCCGAAGGGCACGAGGAGCCTCGCCGACCACAGGGAGTCACGCCCGAAGAGCGTGAGGAACCAGGGACTGCCCGCGGCCAGGAACCGGTCCTCCCCGTCACGCAGCAGCAACCCGGCGAGGTCGTCGAGGCTCTGCCGGGCAGTGCGAGCGACGCGCAGGTCGTCCGCCGTCACCGACACCGACCACGGCTCCGGCCGTCCCGCCCCGAACAGCGCCGGCACGGTCGACGTCGATCGGACCACCAGCCGCTGCCGCTCGCCCTGGGCGAGCCGCAGCCGCCACACCAGCAACCCTCCGGCGGCATCGATCTCCGGGACGGGATCGGCCACCACCTCGACGTCCCCGACGGGAGCGGACCAGCGCACGCCCGCCTGCGTGGTCTCGGGCTCGACGGCCGGGACGCCGTGCCCCTGCTTCACCGAGGCCATGGCGGCGAGGTCGGACCCCACCCGCAGCCGGAGCGTCAGCTCCACGGGCTGCTGCGCGACGGACTCCACGATGATCTCGTCGACGACGGAGTCGGCCCCGAGCGTCCGGGACCGGTCCAGCCGCACCGTCGGATCGGGGATCGGGTCCCCCACCGACCGCGCGACGTAGCTGAACCCGTGGCGGTCCGCGCTGCGTACGTCGGCGCGCACCAGGTCGAGGGCGGAGCCGACCACGTCCAACTCGTAGCGGCTCAGCAGCCGCACATCGCCGCGGTACCAGCCGCTCACCCCGCCCGGTCGCACCTGTCCGTCACGGTCACCGAGCAGCACCGCTGGGGCGGCGACGCTCGAGGCCAGGTCGTGCAGCAGGGGCTGCAACGTGGGGCTTGTCGGGTCGGGGGGGCGCTGTGTAACCTCCGTCACGGCTCGGATTTTAACGCTAAACACACAGGCCGGCGCAAGGCGGGTCGTCAGGAGGTGGACGTGGCCGACGCTCCGACGCCGCGCCCCCCGCGCGGCCCCACCCCCCACGGCAGCGCCACCCTCGGCGACGTGGCCCGACGCGCCGGCGTGTCCGCGCAGTCGGTCTCCAACGCGCTCCACCACCCCGAGCGGGTCCGGGAGGACACCCGCGAGCGGATCCTCGCCGCCGTCCGCGAGCTGGGCTACCGCCCCAACCGCGCGGCGCGCACGCTGCGCAGCCGTCGGTCGCGGCTGATCGGGGTCAAGGTCGAGCCCTCGCGCGACGACCGCGCCGCGCTGCTCCTGGACCAGTTCCTGCACGCCCTCGCCGAGTCCGCAGCCGAGGCCGGCGCGCACCTCATCCTCTGTCAGGCCGCCGACGAGGCCGAGGAGATCGTGGCCTACCGCGAGCTGCTCGACACCACCTCCGTCGAGGCCTTCGTGCTGGCGAGCACCCACGCCGACGACGGGCGCGTGGCCGCGCTCCGTGACTGGGGCGTCGCCTTCGCGACCTTCGGACGGTCGTGGGACGGCGACGACCAGCTCGCCTGGGCCGACGTCGACGGACGCGGTGGTCTGCGGCTGGCCACCGAGCACGTGGCGGCCCAGGGACACACGCGGATCGCCCACATCGGCTGGCCGGCGTCCTCGGAGACGGGACGCGACCGCCGGGCCGGCTGGACGGAGGCCTGCCAGGAGCTGGGCCTCGCCAGCGACCTCGAGGAGCAGGTCGTGGACGACGTCGACGAGGGCCGCGCCGCCGCCCACCGGCTGCTCGACCGTGCCGGTCCCGCGACTGCACTCACCTGCGCCTCGGACACGCTGGCGCTGGGGGCGCTGCGAGCGCTCGCCGACCGCGGCCTGCGTGCCGGTCCGGACGTCGCGGTCACCGGCTTCGACAACTCCCCCGCCGCTGCGCTGACGACCCCGGGCCTCACCAGCCTCCGCCAGCCGTTGGACGCCGTCGCCCGGGAGCTCGTCGGCGCGATCGAGGCCCAGCTGGCCGGCGCAGCCGACCGCCGACAGGCACTGCTCCCCCCGGAGCTCGTGATCCGTGACTCCAGCCTCCGCGGCCGGAGCCCTGCCACACCACCCATCACCGAGGAGAACCCATGACCATCCCGTCCCCCCGACGTGCCCTCCTGCCCCTGGGCCTGACTGCCGCGCTGACGCTGTCGGCGTGCGGCGGCTCCGGCTTCGAGGGCGGGTCGGAGTCCTCCGGCCCCTCCGGCGAGATCAGCGTCCTCATCGGCTCCTCCGGCGACGCCGAGACCCAGGCGGTCCAGGACGCGGTCGCCGCGTGGTCGGAGGAGAGCGGCGTCGACGCGGAGGTGCAGGTCGCCTCCGACCTCCCCCAGCAGCTCAGCCAGGGCTTCGCCGCCGACAACCCGCCC
This sequence comes from Nocardioides coralli, assembly GCF_019880385.1. Taxonomy (NCBI): domain Bacteria; kingdom Bacillati; phylum Actinomycetota; class Actinomycetes; order Propionibacteriales; family Nocardioidaceae; genus Nocardioides; species Nocardioides coralli. The sequence continues at coordinate 856,456 of NZ_CP082273.1, read as the reverse complement.
GACGTCTTCTACGTCTCCACCGACACGCTGGCCGGCTATGCCAACAACGGCTCGCTGCACGCCTACGGCTCCGAGCTCTCCAACGCGGACGCGTTCTTCCCGAGCCTGGTCGAGGCGTTCACGGTCGACGACGAGTTCTACTGCGCGCCGAAAGACTTCTCGACGCTCGGACTCGTCATCAACGACAAGCTGTGGCAGCAGGCCGGCCTCACCGAGGCCGACATCCCGACCACGTGGGACGAGCTGGCCCAGGTCGCCGAAACCCTCACCGAGGGCGACCGCGTCGGCCTCGCCTTCGGGCCGGAGTACCAGCGCGTCGGCGCGTTCTTCCCGCAGGCCGGCGGCGCCATGGTGAGCGAGGACGGCACCGAGGCGACCGTCGACAGCCAGGAGAACCTCGAGGCCCTCCAGTTCGTGCAGGGCATGATGCAGGACGGCACCGCGGCGTACTCCTCCGACCTCGGCGCAGGCTGGGGCGGTGAGGCGTTCGGCAAGGAGCTGACCGCCATGACGATCGAGGGGAACTGGATCGCGGGTGCGATGGAGGCCGACTTCCCGGACGTGAAGTACACGGTCGCCGAGCTGCCCGAGGGGCCTGCCGGTCCGGGGACGTTGGCGTTCACGAACTGCTGGGGCATCGCCGAGGCGAGCGGTGACAAGGAGGACGCCGTCGACCTCGTCGAGTTCCTGACGACCGAGGAGCGCCAGCTGGCCTTCGCCGACGCCTTCGGGGTCATCCCCTCGGTCGAGTCCGCCGCTGACCAGTACGCCGAGGACCGCCCGGAGTTCGCCCCCTTCATCGCCGGCGCCGACTACGCGCAGAACCCGCCCGCCCAGGAGGGTGCCGCCGACGTCATCGCCGACTTCAACGCCCAGCTCGAGGGTCTGAAGAGTGGTGACCCCGCGGCGATCCTCGCCTCCGTGCAGCAGTCCTTGCAGGCGGTCGTCGAGCAGGGCTCGTGAGTCGACGCACCATCACCCGCGGGCGCACCCGCGACGGCTGGCTCTTCATCTCGCCGGCCGTCGCGGTGCTCGCGGTCTTCCTCGCGTTCCCGGTGCTGATGGCGCTCTGGGTCAGCGTCTCCGACTGGCGTGGCGTCGGCAGCCCGTTTGCCGGGGACGTGTCCTTCGTGGGGCTCGACAACTACCGCTCCATCCTCACGGGCGGCACGCTCGCCCAGCGGGACTTCGGCACCGCTCTGCGCAACAACTTCTACTACGTGCTGCTCGTGGTGCCGCTGCAGACCGCGCTGGCCCTGGCCCTGGCGGCGCTCGTCCACGCGAAGGCGCTCAGGGGCCGCGGCTTCTTCCGCACCGCCTTCTACTTCCCCAGCGTCACCAGCGCCGTCGCCATCACCGTGCTGTGGCTCTTCCTCTTCGACACCCGCGGCGCCGTCAACGAGGTGCTGGGCTGGATCGGGCTCGCGGGCCCCAACTGGTTCCAGGACCCGCGGGGCATCCTGCACCTCGGCCTCTCCGCCGTCGGCGTCGACGGCGCCCCGGCCGCGATGAGCGGGGGTGGCTTCCTCGGCATCACCTGGTGGGACTGGGCCGCCGGCCCGTCGGTGGCGATGTTCGCGCTCATCCTGCTGGCCGTCTTCACCACCTCGGGCACGTTCATGTTGTTGTTCATCGCCGCCCTCAACAACATCGGCGAGGAGATCGACGAAGCCGGCATGATCGACGGTGCCAATGCCTGGCAGCGGTTCTGGCACCTGACGCTCCCCATGCTCCGGCCGACCCTCTTCACGGTGCTGACGCTCGGCCTGATCGGCACCTGGCAGGTCTTCGACCAGATCTACACCGGCACCCAGGGTGGTCCCGCGAAGACGACCGTGACACCGGCCTACCTCTCCTACGAGTCGGCCTTCGCCGACCAGCAGTGGGGCCAGGGTGCCGCCATCGCGTTCATCCTGTTCGCCATCATCGTCGTGCTGACCCTGGTGCAGCGCGCGGCACTGAGGAGTCGCCCATGAGCGTCCGGACGGCGTCTCCTCGCCAACACCTGCTGCTCTACGGCCTGCTGGCCGTGCTCGCGGTCGTCTACATCGCTCCGTTCCTCATCGACATCGCCACCTCGTTCAAGACCGAGGCCGAGGCAGCCGAGAGCCCCGTGTCGCTGGTGCCCCAGACCTTCACGACGGCGGCGTACGAGCGCCTCTTCCTGCGCTCGGACTTCCCGCTGTGGTTCGCGAACTCCGCGGTGGTGACGCTCCTGGTCACGCTGGGGCGGGTGCTCTTCGACTCCATGGCCGGCTATGCGCTCGCGCGCATCCCGTTCCGGGGCCGCGCGGTGGTCTTCGCGCTCGTCGTGGCCGTGATGGCGGTCCCCAACGTGGTGCTGCTGATCCCCAAGTTCCTGGTCATCAACCAGCTCGGGATGTTCAACTCCTACAGCGGGTTGGTGATCCCGCTGCTCGCCGACGCGGCCGGCATCTTCATCATGAAGAACTTCTTCGAGTCGATCCCGGTGAGCGTGGAGGAGCAGGCCCGCATCGACGGGGCCGGCACGTTCCGGCTGTTCTGGTCCGTGGTGCTGCCGATGGCCCGGCCTGCCGTCGTCACCATCGTCATCCTGTCCTTCCAGGGCTCCTGGAACGAGCTCAACCACTTCGTCGTCGCGAGCAACGACCAGGACCTCTTCACCCTCACCAAGGGCGTCGCCCAGCTCGCCTCCGGGGCACTCAGCCAGGGCACCCAGTACCCCATCAAGCTGGCCGCGGCGGCGGTCATGACCATCCCGGTCGCCGTCGTGTTCTTCGTGTTCCAGAAGCGGATCATGAACGCGAGCGCCGGCGCCGTGAAGGAATGAGGGGCGCCGGAGAACTCAGGAGCCGGGGCCGGCAGCGGCCCTCCGGTGCTGCCGGCGGTGGAGGAGCAGGTCGACGCCCGTCTTGAGCCCCATGAGGAGGACTGCCGGCAGTGCGTGCGTGAGGCCCGCGTCGCCGCCCACCGCGAGCAGCAACCAGAAGCCGGCGATGATCCCCACGTGCAGCACCAGCATCCGCGGGTAGGGCTGGACCATCGCCGTCCCCGGTGACACCCGGGACCGCTCGTCGCCCCGGAACCAGTGCAGGACCGTGGAGAGGGTGTGACTGCCGAGCAGCACCAGGCCGGTCAGGAGCCAGCTCCCCGGATGCAGCTCGGCGTCGGTGGCGTGCGCCATGCCCAGCGCGAAGCCGCCGTGGACCAGCGTGAAGATGCCGTAGTGGACGGCGAAGAATCCCGCGAGGACCCCACCGGCGCGCGAGGGGTCCACCGCCCGTCCGTTGACGGTCAGGGAGCTCGGCCCTCCGCTGGTGCCGCGAGCCGTGGCGACCTTGACGATCGCCAGCAGCCACACCGCGACGTTCTCCAGCCAGTAGACGACGAACACGTCGCCCACCGACATCCGCCCGGTCGCGAGCCCCCACAGCGGCAGCAGGTTGGCCACGACCAGGCTGGTCGCCGCGAGCCTGGAGGCGCCGGTCACCGGCGCCTCGGGCTCGCCGGTGAGCGCCCGGGGCTCGCCCACGACCCTCAGCCGAGTGCGGCGAGAGCCTCGTTGAGCGTCTTGGAGGGACGCATCACCGCCGCGGCCTTCTCCGGGTCGGGCCGGAAGTAGCCGCCGATGTCGGCCGGGTCGCCCTGCACGCCGTTGAGCTCGCCGACGATGGCGTCCTCGTTGGCCGCCAGCGTCTCGGCCAGCCCCGAGAACGCCTCGGCGAGCTCGGCGTCCTCAGACTGCGCCGCCAGCTCCTGCGCCCAGTAGAGGGCCAGGTAGAAGTGCGAACCCCGGTTGTCGATGCCACCGATCTTGCGGGTCGGCGACTTGTCCTCCTCGAGGAACGTCGCGGTCGCCCGGTCCAGGGTGTCGGCCAGCACCTGTGCCCGGTCGTTGCCGGTCTTGCCCGCGAGGTGCTCGAAGGAGGCCGCCAGGGCGAAGAACTCGCCGAGGCTGTCCCAGCGCAGGTAGTTCTCCTCGATCAGCTGCTGCACGTGCTTGGGTGCCGAGCCGCCGGCACCGGTCTCGAAGAGGCCGCCCCCGTTCATCAGCGGCACGATCGAGAGCATCTTCGCCGACGTGCCGACCTCCAGGATCGGGAACAGGTCGGTGTTGTAGTCGCGCAGCACGTTGCCGGTCACCGAGATGGTGTCCTCGCCCCGCCGGATCCGCTCGAGCGAGTAGGTGCAGGCCTCGGCCGGCGGCATGATCTCGATGGTCAGCCCGTCGGTGTCGTGCTCGGGCAGGTACTCCTCCACCTTGGCGATCAGGTTGCGGTCGTGCGCCCGGGTCTCGTCGAGCCAGAAGACCGCGGGGACGCCGGTGGCGCGCGCCCGGGTGACGGCGAGCTTCACCCAGTCGCGGATCGGCTCGTCCTTGGTCTGGCACGCGCGCCAGATGTCGCCCGGCTCGACCTGGTGCGACATCAGCTCGTTGCCTGAGGAGTCGAGGACCTTGACGGTGCCGGCGGCGGGGACCTCGAAGGTCTTGTCGTGCGAGCCGTACTCCTCGGCCTTGCGCGCCATCAGCCCGACGTTGGGCACCGAGCCCATGGTCGCCGGGTCCAGCTTGCCGTGGGCCTTGCAGTCGTCGACGACGGCCTGGTAGACGCCGGCGTAGGACGAGTCGGGGATGACCGCGAGGCAGTCGTCCTCCTGGCCGTCGGGACCCCACATGTGACCGCCGATCCGGATCATGGCCGGCATCGAGGCGTCGATGATGACGTCGGAGGGCACGTGGAGGTTGGTGATGCCCTTGCGGTCGTCCACCATCGCCATCCGCGGCCCCTCGGCGAGCCCGGTCTCCACCGCGGCCTTGATGGCGTCACCCTCGGGCAGGTCGGCTGCGCCGGACAGCAGCGCGCCCAGCCCGTCGTTGGGTGAGATGCCGGCCGCGGCCAGCTGCTCGCCGTACTGCTCGAAGAGCGTCGGGAAGAAGGCCTGCACCACGTGGCCGAAGATGATCGGGTCCGACACCTTCATCATCGTCGCCTTGAGGTGGACCGAGAACAGCACGTCGTCGGCCTTGGCCCGGGCGATCTGCTCGCCGAGGAAGCGCCGCAGGGCAGCCACGTTCATGAAGGTGGAGTCGACGACCTCGCCGGCCTCCACGGGGACCTCGTCCTTGAGCACGGTCTCCGTGCCGTCGGCGGCGACGTGGACGATCCGGAGGGTGTCGGCGTCCTCGACGACGACCGACTGCTCGTTGGAGCGGAAGTCGTCGTGCCCCATGGTGGCGACGGCGGTCTTCGAGTCGCTGCTCCACTCACCCATCCGGTGGGGGTACTTCTTGGCGTAGCCCTTCACGGCCGCCGGCGCCCGGCGGTCGGAGTTGCCCTCCCGCAGCACCGGGTTGACCGCCGAGCCCTTGACCTTGTCGTACCTGGCCCGGGCCTCGCGCTCCTCGTCGGTCTGCGGGTTCTCCGGGTAGTCGGGAAGGTCGTAGCCCTGCTGCTGCAGCTCCTTGATCGCTGCCTTGAGCTGCGGGATCGACGCGGAGATGTTGGGCAGCTTGATGATGTTGGCCTCCGGCGTCGTGGCCAGCTCGCCGAGCTCGGCCAGCGCGTCACCGATCCGCTGCTCCTCGGTGAGCCGGTCGGGGAACTGGGCGATGATCCGGCCGGCCAGCGAGATGTCGCGGGTCTCGACGGTCACACCGGCCTGGGCGGCGTACGCCTCGACGATCGGCTTGAACGAGTACGTCGCGAGCAGCGGCGCCTCGTCGGTGAGGGTGTAGATGATCCTGGATGCAGCGGTGTCGGTCACCCTCGTGACGCTACTAGAGGACGCGCCGACCCAGAACCGCGGCCGCCTCACCCCGAGGTGAAGTCCACCAGCTCCAGCCGCTCGCCCTCCTCGTCCCCGGGCTCACGGAGCACGAGCCCCACCCCGGGGGCGTGGTGGCTGACGTCGACCCGGCCGGGCTCGAGCGCGCTGGTCTCCTCGAGGACGAGCACCCCGTCGAGGTCCCCGAACGGAACCGCGGCGTCCCCGTCGGTGTCGACCACCCGTGCCCGCTCCTCGGCGACGCCCGGCGCGAGCTGCCGCTCGAACCCGTCGCCGACCCGCGGCCGCGCCGGCATCGCCAACCCTGCCTCGGCCCCGGCGACCTCCGCCTCCCAGACACCCTCGGTCCCGAACCACCAGACGTTGCCCGCCCGGTCCTGGGCGTACCAGTCGACGGACTCCACCGCGTCGCTCGCGGGGCCCTCCCGGGTGGTGCGGACCTCGGTCATGGCGACCCCGGCCACCTCGTGGTCCCCGGCCTCCACCACGACCGTGACGGTGACGCCGCCCCCGGCCTCGTAGACCCAGGTGTTGCCGGCCGCGAGCGGCAGCCACGGGTTGTCGATCCCCTCCACGAAGTCGGCGGGGTCGGGGTCCGGTGTCGGGACCACCAGACCGTCCACCCCGGTGGGCGGCGCCGTCGGCGGGTCCCCGGCGCAGCCAGCCAGCAGCAGGACGGCAGCCACGAGCGCAGCGGGACGGGCGGACGGGGGCATGTCCACAGCATGGCGTACCGCTGCTAGCGTCGGATCCGGTCCCACCCGTCCCACTGCGTCAAGGAGCTCGACGTGACCGCACCCCTCAAGGTGGCCGTGACCGGCGCCGCCGGCCAGATCGGCTACAGCCTGCTGTTCCGTCTCGCGAGCGGGGCGCTGCTGGGGCCCGACCGTCCCGTCGAGCTGCGGCTGCTCGAGATCGAGCCCGCGCTCAAGGCGCTCGAGGGCGTGGTCATGGAGCTCGACGACTGCGCCTTCCCGACCCTGACGGGTGTCGAGATCGGTGCCGACGCCGAGCAGGTCTTCGACGGCGTCAACCTGGCCCTGCTGGTGGGAGCCAAGCCGCGCGGGCCCGGCATGGAGCGCGGCGACCTGCTGGAGGCCAACGGCGCGATCTTCACCGCGCAGGGCAAGGCCCTCAACAAGGTGGCCGCCGACGACGTCCGCATCGGCGTCACCGGCAACCCGGCCAACACCAACGCGCTGATCGCGCTGAGCAACGCCCCCGACATCCCCGCGGAGCGGTTCTCCGCGCTCACCCGGCTCGACCACAACCGCGCCATCTCCCAGCTGTCGGCCAAGACCGGCGCCGCGGTCACCGACATCACGAAGATGACGATCTGGGGCAACCACTCCGCGACCCAGTACCCCGATATCTTCCACGCCGAGGTCGGCGGCAAGAACGCAGCGGAGCTGGTGGACGACCAGGCCTGGATCGAGAACGACTTCATCCCGACCGTCGCCAAGCGCGGCGCTGCGATCATCGAGGCCCGGGGTTCCTCCTCGGCAGCCTCGGCCGCCTCGGCCACGATCGACGCCGCTCGTGACTGGCTGCTCGGCTCGCCCGAGGGCGACTGGGTCTCGATGGCCGTGCGCTCCGACGGCTCCTACGGCGTGCCCGAGGGCCTGGTCTACTCCTACCCCGTCACGACCCGCGACGGCGACTGGGAGATCGTGCAGGGCCTGGAGATCGACGACTTCTCGCGCGGCAAGATGGACGCCACCGCCGCGGAGCTCGAGGAGGAGCGTGCCGCCGTCAAGGACCTCGGCCTGATCTGAGCGCCCCCTCCGGGTAACGACGCCCGCCGGCGCTCAGGGGCCGGCTCAGGGACCGGGCGGCCCCTCCGGGATGTCCCCGGCCAGCACGACCAGCACCACGCCCACCACGGCGAGGCCCGTGCTGTCGACGAGCCGGTGGCGTACGGCGAGCATCCCGGCCTGACCGGCCGGTACCGCGAGCCGGCAGCCGGCGGCGAAGAGCAGCGAGGCCCCCATCCAGCGCACGCCGGTGCGCCAGTCGTCGACGACGGCGACCGCGAGACCGACGACGACCCCCAGCAGCGCGACGAGGTAGAGCATCCCCCCGATCGTGGAGGGGTAGCGCCGCGGCGGAGCGGGGTCCGGCGGCTGCGGATCCGGGTGGGTCACGATCAGGCCGCGGCCCGCTCGGCGGCCTCGACGATGTTGGTCAGCAGCATCGCGCGGGTCATCGGACCCACCCCTCCGGGGTTGGGCGAGACCCATCCCGCGACGTCCCACACCGAGGCGTCGAGGTCACCGGCGATCTTGCCGTCGACGCGGGAGACGCCCACGTCGAGCAGCGCGGCGCCCGGCTTGACCATGTCACCGGTGATGATGCCGGGCACCCCCGCGGCGGCGACGACGATGTCGGCCTCGCGGACGTGGGCGGCCAGGTCGCGGGTGCCGGTGTGGCACAGGGTCACCGTGGCGTTCTCCGTACGCCGGGTCAGCAGCAGCCCCAGCGGGCGGCCCACGGTCAGGCCGCGGCCGACCACCGTCACCTCGGCACCCGCGATCTCCACGCCGTGCCGACGCAGCAGCTCGATGACGCCGACGGGCGTGCAGGGCAGCGGGCCGGTCTCGCCGAGCACCAGCTTGCCGAGGTTGGTGGGGTGGAGGCCGTCGACGTCCTTGTCCGGGTCGACGCGCGACAGCAGCGCGAACTCGTCGAGACCCGTCGGCTGCTGGACGAGGAACCCGGTGCACGCGGGGTCGGCGTTCAGCTCGTCGATGACCGCCTCCACCTCGGCCTGGGTCGCGGTGGCCGGGAGGTCGCGGCGCAGCGAGGTGATGCCGATCTCTGCGCAGTCCTTGTGCTTGGCACCGACGTACCAGTGGGACCCGGGGTCGTCGCCCACGAGCACCGTCCCGAGGCCGGGGACGGTGCCGCGCTCGCGGAGCTTGGCGACGCGTTCGGTCAGCTCCGCCTTGATCGTCCGGAGCGTGCTGGTGCCGTCGAGCTTCTGGGCCGTCACGGGGGTCATCCTTCCATTGAGGGTCACGAGGTCTCGACACGCTCCCTCGCGGCTTCGTTCCTCAGCCGCGGTCGCTGCTCGACCACCGACGATCGCTCCGGCTCCGCCGTAGCGATCAGTGGGCGAAGTGGCGGGTGCCGGTGAGGTACATGGTCACGCCGGCGGCCTCGCACGCCTTGACCGTGAGCTCGTCGCGGACCGAGCCCCCCGGCTGCACGATCGCCGTGACGCCGGCATCGATGAGGATCTGCGGGCCGTCCTCGAACGGGAAGAACGCGTCGGAGGCCGCCACGGAGCCGGCGGCCCGGTCGCCGGCGCGCTCGACCGCCAGGCGACAGGAGTCGACCCGGTTGACCTGGCCCATGCCGATGCCGACGGAGGCGCCGCCGCGGGCCAGCAGGATGGCGTTCGACTTCACCGCGCGGCAGGCCCGCCATGCGAACGCGAGGTCGGCCAGCACCTCGTCCGGCGCCGCCTGGCCCGTGGCCAGGGTCCAGGTCGCCGGATCGTCACCCTCGGCGTCGATGCCGTCACGCGCCTGCATCAGCAGCCCGCCCGACACCGGCCGGATCTCGACACCACCGGGCCCCGCCGGCGCGCACTCGAGGAGCCGGATGTTCTTCTTGGCCGCCAGCACCTCGACCGCACCGTCCTCGTAGCCGGGTGCGACGACGACCTCGGTGAACACCTCGGCCACCTGGTGGGCCATCGCCACCGAGACCGGCACGTTGGTGGCGATCACCCCGCCGAACGCCGACACGCTGTCGCACTCGTGGGCCAGCCGGTGGGCCGCGGCCACGTCCTCGGCGACGGCGATGCCGCACGGGTTGGCGTGCTTGATGATGGCCACGGCCGGCCGGTCGAAGTCGTAGGCCGCGCGGCGGGCGGCGTCGGCGTCGACGTAGTTGTTGTAGGACATCTCCTTGCCGTGGAGCTGGCGCGCCTGGGCGAGCCCGGGCTCCGGCACGTGGCCGCCCTCGTAGAGAGCGGCCCGCTGGTGGGGGTTCTCCCCGTAGCGCAGCACCGACGCGCGCTGCCACGTCGCACCCGCCCAGGCAGGGAAGCCCGACCCGTCGGAGGTGTCGGTGAGGACGTTGCCCATCCAGGACGCCACCGCCACGTCGTACGTCGCGGTGTGCCGGAACGCCTCGGCGGCCAGCCCCTGCCGCTCGGCCAGGGTGAAGCCGCCCGCAGCGACCGCAGCGAGCACGTCGGCGTAGCGCTCCGGAGAGGTGACGATGGCGACGGAGGGGTGGTTCTTGGCGGCGGCGCGCACCATCGAGGGACCACCGATGTCGATCTGCTCGACGCACTCGTCCGGACCGGCGCCGGAGGCGACCGTGTCGGTGAAGGGGTAGAGGTTGGAGACGACCAGGTCGAACGGTTCGACCCCGAGGTCGGCGAGCTGGGCGACGTGGCTGTCGAGGCGCCGGTCGGCCAGGATCCCGGCGTGGACCCGGGGGTGCAGGGTCTTCACCCGCCCGTCGAGGCACTCGGGGAACCCGGTGAGGTCCTCGACCTTCGTGACGGGGATCCCGAGACCCTCGATGAGCGCGGCCGACCCGCCGGTGGAGACGATCTCGACCCCGGCCTCGTGGAGCCCCCGGGCGAGGTCCTCCAGCCCGGTCTTGTCGTAGACGGACACCAGCGCCCGACGGATCTCGATGCGGGCTGCGTCGTCGGGCTGGGACACGGGACGGCTCCTCATGCAGTTCGGAGGTGAGCACCCAGGCGGTCGATGCTCATCGCGGTCACTCCCCGGTGGTTGCCCACCTGCGCCAGTCGTGTGCGCTCACCCTATCCGCACCGAACGGCCGTCGACGGACCAGCCCTCGCGGGCCATCCGGCCGACGGTCTCCACCAGCATCGCCCGTTCCGAGACCTTGATCCGCTCGTGGAGCACCTCGACGGTGTCGTCGGCCTCGACCGGCACCGCGACCTGCGCCAGGATCGGGCCGGTGTCGACGCCACCGTCGACGACGAACAGCGTGGCGCCGGTGACCTTCACGCCGTAGGCGAGGGCGTCGCCCGGTCCATTGGTGCCGGGGAAGGCGGGGCACAGCGCCGGGTGGGTGTTGACCGTCGGGAACCGGTCGAGGAACTCCTCGCTGACCAGCTTCATGAAGCCGGCGAGCACCACCAGGTCGGGGTCGTGCTCGGCGACCGCGTCGGCCAGGGCGCGGTCCCAGTCCTCCCGCGACGGGTGGTCGGCGAGCCGGCACACGAACATCGGCAGCCCGGAGCGCTCTGCCCGCGCCAGCCCCTCGATGCCGTCACGGTCGGCGCCGACGGCGACCACGACCGCGCCGTACGCCGGGTCGGCGCACGCGTCGAGCAGCGCCTGCAGGTTGGTGCCGGAGCCGGAGACCAGGACGACGAGTCGCACGCGGCGACTCTAGGCGGCCGCGCGTGCCGCGCGTCGCTGCCACCCGGTCATGACCAGGCCGCCGACCAGGCCGCCGATGCCCAGGGACGTGATCGCGTGCACGAGCACGTCGGAGGAGAGCGGCCCCACGACCTGCAGCCGGCCCGGTCCGGCGGCGCCGCCGGCCACGGTGGCGAGCCATCCGAGCAGCAGGCCGGCAGCCACGCCGCCGGCACAGCCGCGCAGCGCCCCCTCCTCCCAGCGCAGGGTGGGACGGCGTCGCTGGGCGAGGGCCGCACCGACCGCGGCCGCGACCGGGGGGATCGCGACCAGCCCCACGGCCCAGGCGGGCACGGCGCCGCTGTCGGGCAGCGCGGCCAGCAGCGGGACGGCGGGCAACGGCCCGGTCACCACGAGGGTGGGCGAGACCAGCGTCTGGGTGCCCACGGTGAAACCGGGACCGAGCAGGTAGGCGGCGGAGAACACGGTGGCGTTGGGCACCAGCAGCACGGCCACGAGAGCCATCACGACCGCCTCGCCGGTGCCCAGCTGCAGGCTCGCGAGGACGTTGACGGCGGTCGCCACGTCCAGGAGGAGAGCGGTGAGGAAGACCACGAGCGCGGCGAGCAGCACCGAGCGCAGCACGGCGCGGCACGCCGCCGCGGTGGCGCGCAGGTTGCCGGGCAGCATCGCCGACCAGATGGCGGCGCGGCCGCTGCCGACGGCGATGGCACTGCCGCCGGCGAGGACCGCGAGGGCCACCGACCAGGCGACGGTCCGGGGGCCTGAGGGCTGGGTGGCCGGGGTGGCTGCCAGCGCCAGCGTCACGGTCGCGACGGCGACGTACCCGGCGGTGAACCAGAACGTCGACACCGGCACCGTCCAGTCGCGCTCGCCGTCGGAGATCTGGTCGGCGTCGGGCCCGTGACCGGAGACCGCCTGGCCCACGCGCTGCCCGATCCGCCACGTCGCCCACGCCGAGAGTACCGTCACCAGCAGGGGGACGACGGTGACGAGGGTGCCGCGCACGGACACCCCGGAGCCGTGGGCCATCAGCCACCCGTGCGCACCGACCCTCAGGGCGTCGCGCGGCAGGCCGTGGGCGCCGGCGTCGGTGAGGAACCAGCCGGTGACCGCGAGGCCGAGGCAGGTGAGCAGCACGCTCCCGGCTGCGGCGACTCCTCCGGCCAGCGACAGCAGCGCCAGCGGACGCCGCGACCGGGGGTCGACCCACCCCTCGGGGGCGCGTTCGGGAGCCGAGAGCAGGGAGGTCATGGCCCGGCCATCATCGCCCCGGGAGGCACCGCTCGGGGGTTCCCACGCCGGTGTGCGTCCGCCGCCGCGGCCTCGTAAGGTGGTCCGGTCATGATCCAGCCCGACGAGTTCGACGCCTTCTACAAGCGCGCGCGGACCCGGCTGCTGCTCCAGACATACGCCCTGACCGGCGACCTGCCTGCCGCCCGCTCGGCGGTCCGCGACGCCTTCGTGGTGACGTGGCACCACTGGCGGAAGGTCAGCCGGCTGCCCGACCCGGAGGGGTGGGTCCGGCCGCTCGCCTGGTCGCACGCGCACCGGCGCCACACCGCCCGGATCTGGCACCGTGACAAGCACCTCGACGCCGAGGCCAAGGCGACGCTCGCCGCCCTCGGCAAGCTCTCCTACTCCCAGCGCAAGGCACTGCTGCTCGACCAGCTGACGGACCTGCCGGCCTCGGAGCGGGCCCGGGAGCTCGGGGCGACCCGGGCGGACGCCGACCGCCAGCTCCAGGCCGCCACCGAGAAGTTCCTCGCCCAGCGCGAGGTGGGGGCGGACCAGGTCACCGCGCTCTTCGACCAGCTCCACGTCCTGGTGCTCGACACTCCGTGGCCGCGGTCCTCCATCATCCGACGGTCCGGGGCTTCCCGGCGCCGCTGGCACACGCTGGTCGGGGCCGCCGTGGCGCTCGCCGCCCTGGTGGCCTCCGGGACCGCCGTCTCGGTCACCCCTGCCGCGGACTCCCCCGACGCCCCGGCCACACCCTCGGGTGTGCAGCGGCCGATCGCCACCACCGTCTTCGACGCCGACCGGCTGCTGAGCGCCGAGGCGGTCTCCGTGGTCGTCGACGGCAACGGCTGGCGCGAGGGTCGGACCTCCGACAACGCCGACGGCGACGGCAAGGTGACGCCGTGCCAGCAGGCGCGGTACGCCGACCCCGACGGGCTGGCCGCGCTGGTGCGGCGGTTCGCCGATCCCGCCGAGGGTCGCGGATCCCGGTCCTCGGTCGTGCAGGTGGCCGAGCTCTCCGAGGACAAGGAGGCGGCCGAGAAGTCGTGGGAGCGGCTCGTGGGCTGGTACGCCGGCTGCACGGCGCCCCGGGTCCAGCTGCTCGGCTCCTACGACGTCCCCGACGTGGGCCACCAGGCGATGCTGCTCCACCTGCAGGACTGGAAGCGCGACGCCACCTACCTGGTCGGCGTCGGCCGCAGCGGCGAGGTCACGACGACGACCTTCCTCCACACCGGGACCGCGCGGCGGCCCGACCTGCGCGCAGGAGCCCGGCTCCTGGGCGAGGCCGTCGAGCACCTCTGCGGCGCGTCGGAGGGGGCGCGCTGCACCCCGACCGACGCCCGACCGCGGACGATCCCGCCGCCGAAGGTGGGCGAGGTGCCGGGCATGCTGATGGAGGTCGACCTGCCGCCGGTGCGCACCGTGGCGGAGCCGTGGGTCGGCACGGAGGCGCGCCAGGCCCGGGAGAACGCCGCCGCGACCCGGTGCGACCAGACCGACTTCTCGCAGCGGCCGATGACCAACGCCATGACCCGCACCTTCCTGATCCCCAACAGCAAGCTGCCGGCGGCGTTCGGCCTCACCGAGACGGTCGGCACCCTGCCGGTGCGCCGCGCCCGCGGTTTCATCGCCCGGGTGCGCGACCGGATGCGGACGTGCACGGACCGTGACCCGGGCTCGGAGGTCGTGCCGCTCACCTCGGCCTCCGGCCCCGAGCGCGACCTCTCGATCTGGCGGGTCACCTCGGAGGTCAGTGACGCGCAGACCGTCACCTACTGGATGGGCGTGATCCGGACGGGGACGGCGGTCGGCCAGGTCGGCTTCGTCCCGAGCAACCAGGCCACGCTCGACCCGGCGGCCTTCGACGCTCTCGTCCGCCGGGCGTGGGCGCGCCTGGAGTACCTGCCGCGACCGGGTCGCTGACTCACAACCGCTCGGCCAGGTCGACCACCGCGGTCGCGGTCTCGTGCGGGGCCACGACCACGTGCAGGTGCCCGGCGTGCGGGAGCACCGAGACCGGCCACCCCAGGTCCCCGGCGCGCTCGATCTCGGCGGCGTACGTCGTGGCGCCCAGTGCGAGGTAGGCGCACCGCCCCCCGGCCCACCCGGCCGGGAGGTCCACCGTCGCCTCGACGTAGGACAGCGGCACGCGCGGCACCAGGGGTCCCACCTGCCCGGACCAGGGCTCGGGCAGGACCTCGGTCAGCTCCTCCTGGGACCACCACCGCGTCCAGGGCGGGAGCAGTCCGTCGGCGTCGGCGATGTCGGCGAGTGCCCGGCGCAGCGGTGGCGGCGCCAGGGCCGTCCTGCCTTCGTCGGCTGGCAGGGCGGCGTCCACGAACACGGTGCGGCACCCCGCGACCGCGTGGGCGACCAGCGGCGCGAGGAGCCCCGCGTTGCTGTGCGCGACGAGCACGGCGTCACGGAGGTCGGCCGCCTGGCGCGACCACTGCTCGACCAGTCGACCTGCCTCCGGCGGACCGTCGTACGTCGCGACCCGGGTCGGGACGCCGAGCTCGGTCAGCGCCGTGGCGAACCACGCGTAGACGGCCGGTCCGAGGAAGGGGCTCGGCAGCACCAGACCGGTGGTCATCGGGGCGTGAGCACGCAGAACTCGTTGCCGTCCGGATCGGCCATCACGACCCAGCTGACGTCGCCCTGACCGATGTCGAGAGGGGTCGCCCCCAGGGAGATCAGTCGCTCGACCTCGGCACGTTGCGTGACCCCGACCGGCGGCGCGACGTCGAGGTGGAGCCGGTTCTTCCCCAGCTTCGGCGCGACCGGTGGCCCGCCCCAGGTGATCTTGGGACCCCCGTGCGGCGAGCGGATGGCCGTCTCCTGGTCCTGGTCCCAGACCAGCGGCCACCCGAGCGCGTTGCTCCAGAAGTAGCCGACCGCCTGGGTGCCGTCGCAGGCCAGGGCGCCGATGAACCCGCAGTCGGCCAGGAAGCTGTTGCCGGCCGGGATGACGCAGAACGCGTTGCCCTCCGGGTCGGCGAGCACGACGTGCCCCTCCTCGGGCCGCTGCCCGACATCGAGGTGGCTGGCACCCAGCGCCAGCGCCCGCGCCACGGTCTCCTCCTGAGCCGAGAGATTGCTCGTCAGGTCCAGGTGGATCTGGTTGGGACCGCGTCTCGGTTCCTCCGACGGCGCGAAGTCGAGCTGGAAGCCGGTGTCGTCGGCCGGCAGCAGCGACACGACCCCCTCGTCGTCGACCTCGGACTCCCAGCCGAGAAGACCGCCCCAGAACCGCGCCAGGGCCGGCGCGTCGTGGGCGTCGAACACCAGGGCGGACAGGGTGCAGGGCACGACACGGACGCTAGGTGCGGGCCGGGGCCGCGGCAACCGGTTTGACGACGACGGCCGACGACCCCGGCCAGGACAGCCCGGGTCGTCGGCCGTGGAGGCACGCAGGGTGCCTCAGAGGTTCTTGACGATCTCCCGCATCAGCTCGGCGGTCTCGGAGGGGGTCTTGCCGACCTTGACGCCCACCGCCTCGAGCGCCTCCTTCTTCGCCGCGGCTGTGCCGGACGAGCCGGAGACGATGGCGCCGGCGTGGCCCATCGTCTTGCCCTCGGGTGCGGTGAACCCGGCGACGTAGCCGACGACCGGCTTGGTGACGTGGTCCTTGATGTAGGCCGCGGCCCGCTCCTCGGCGTCGCCACCGATCTCGCCGATCATCACGATCGCCTTGGTCTCGGGGTCGTTCTCGAACGCCTCGAGCGCGTCGATGTGGGTGGTGCCGATGACCGGGTCGCCGCCGATGCCGATGGCGGTGGACATGCCGTGGTCGCGCAGCTCGAACATCATCTGGTAGGTCAGCGTGCCCGACTTCGAGACCAGGCCGATCGGGCCCTTGCCGCAGATGGTGTGGGGCGTGATGCCGGCCAGCGACTCCTCGGGCGTGATGATGCCGGGGCAGTTCGGGCCGATCATGCGGGTCGACTTGCCCTCGAGGTAGGCGAACACCTCGGCGGTGTCCTGGACCGGGACGCCCTCGGTGATGACCACCAGCAGGCCGATGCCCGCGTCGATGGCCTCGATGCAGGCGTCCTTGGTGAACGCCGGCGGGACGAAGACGACCGACACGTCGGCGCCGGTCTCGGCCATCGCCTCCTTGACGGTGCCGAAGACCGGCAGGTCCTTGCCGGCCAGCTCCACGCTGGTGCCCGCCTTGCGGGCGTTGACCCCGCCGACGATGTTGGAGCCGGCGTCGAGCATCAGGGTGGTGTGCTTGGAGCCCATGCCACCGGTCATGCCCTGGACGATGATCCTGGAGTCCTTGTTGAGGAAGATCGACATGAGGTCTTCTCGCCTTTCAGCCTGCGTTGTTCGAGTGTGCGAGCTCGGCGGCCTTGTCGGCCGCGCCGTCCATCGTGTCGACCATCGTGACCAGCGGGTGGTCCAGCTCCTCGAGGATCTGGCGGCCCTTGTCGACGTTGTTGCCGTCGAGACGGACGACGAGCGGCTTGCTCGCCTCGTCGCCGAGGATCTCCAGCGCGCCCTTGATGCCGTTGGCGACCTCGTCGCAGGCGGTGATGCCGCCGAAGACGTTGACGAAGACGCTCCTGACCTGCGCGTCGTGGATGATCACGTCGAGACCGTCGGCCATGACCTGCGCGTTGGCGCCGCCGCCGATGTCGAGGAAGTTGGCCGGCTTGACCCCGCCGTGCTTCTCCCCGGCGTAGGCCACGACGTCGAGGGTCGACATCACGAGCCCCGCGCCGTTGCCGATGATCCCGACCTCGCCGTCGAGCTTGACGTAGTTGAGGCCCTTGTCCTTGGCCTTGGACTCCAGCGGGTCCGACTCCTCGCGGATCACGAAGGCCGCGTGGTCCTCGTGCCGGAACTCGGCGTTCTCGTCGAGGGAGACCTTTCCGTCGAGCGCCTCGAGCTTGTCGCCGGAGAGCCGGGCGAGCGGGTTGACCTCGACGAGGGTGGCGTCCTCCTCGACGAAGACGGTCCAGAGGTTCTGGACCATCTCGACGGCCTGGTCGCGCAGCTCGGCCGGGAAGCCGGCCTCGTCCACGATCGCCTCCGCCTTGGCGCGGTCGACACCGCTGCCGGCGTCGACCGGGATCTTCTTGACGGCGTCGGGGTTGGTCTTGGCGACCTCCTCGATCTCGACGCCGCCCTCGACGCTGGCGATGCAGAGGTAGGTGCGGTTGGAACGGTCGAGCAGGAAGGAGAAGTAGTACTCCTCCTCGATGGAGGCTCCGGGCACGACGAGCACCCGGTTGACCGGGAGGCCCTTGATCTCCAGGTCGAGGATGGCGCGGGCGGCCTCCTCGGCCTCCTCCGGCGTCTTCACGACCTTGACGCCGCCGGCCTTGCCGCGACCCCCGGCCTTGACCTGGGCCTTCACCACGCTGACGCCGCCGATCTCCTCGGCCGCGGCGCGCGCGTCCTCCGGGGTCTCGACGGTCCGGCCGAGCGTGACGGCCACTCCGTGCTTGGCGAAGAGCTCCTTCGCCTGGTACTCCATCAGGTCCACTGGTCCCAGTCCTTACCTGTTCCACGACGCGAGGGGATTCCATCGGCACCCTAGTGCGTGGGCGGGGTGACGACGAGAGCGGGTGGCGCGGGACCCCCGGCCGTGCTCAGCCCGCCGCGCGACGCTCCGCCAGCAGGGCCAGACGTCGCAACGTCTCCTCGTTGCGCCAGTGCAGCAGCGGCTGCCTGGCCACGGACGGCACCATCCGCCCGGGACCGGACACGGCATCCTCCTCGATGACCACCTCGACGCGGTTCCGCTGCGCCCGGGTCCGGAAGGTGACCTCGGCCCTGCCGGCGGGCCAGGCCCGCGCCGAGAGCCGCAGCAGCCGCTGCGGTTCGCACTCGAGGGCCTCGGTCGTGTCGTCCAGCAGCGCGGGCCAACCACCCACCGAGTGGTGGAGGCGGGTCCCCTCCGATGGCCAACCCCCGTCCACGACCCGCATCCGGGACGCCCCCACGACGAACAGCGGGTAGAGCCACCCGTCGGAGAGGATCTCCCACACGTCGCCGACCGTGCAGTCCATCACCCGGGTGTTGCTGCTCATGCGTGCCCTCCCACCGTCGCGTCGCCAGGTCGTCGCCCGGGTACCCGGAGGCGACCCCGGCCATGCGGGACGGCGGGTCCGCCGCTCAGGCAGGGCGGAGCGGCGCGTCCCCGGTCTCGTAGGCGGTCGCCACGAGCCCGACGAAGCGGGCGACCGCGTCCTCGCGCGGCGAGAACGGCCCCGGCCGGAAGTGGGGGCTCACCAGCCCGCGCTGCACCGACTCGCAGGCCGCCCAGTCCTGCCGGTTGGTCAGGTCCCAGAAGTCGACGGCGTACGCCGGGTCGGGCAGCGTGCCGTCGGAGGCGGGTGGGAACAGCCACGTGCACTCGATCCAGGTGCGTCCCGGCTCCAGCGGCAGCAGGCGGTGGGTCATCACGTAGTCGGGATGGGCCGAGACCAGCAGGCTGGGCAGCACGTGCAGGTACTCGACCGTGCGCTGCGGCGCCCCCTCGATGGGCCGACCCCCGGACTCACCGGTGAGCGACATCGTCACCGTGCCCGGCCGCAGGTCCATCCGCCCGCCCACCCACCATCCGGGCAGGTCGTAGTTGTCGCCCGAGGTCGGCGGGCTCACGGCGCACAGCTCCGGGTGGATCTCGGGGCAGTGGTAGCACTCGTGGTAGTTCTCCGCGACCACCTTCCAGTTGGCCGCGACCTCGTAGCCGTGCCGCGCGCCCACGCGCAGCTCGGCGAGCCGGTACGGCGCGAGCAGGTCGGCGACGGCGCCGAGCTGGTCGGCCAGCGGGACGACGTCGGGCGAGCCGAGCGGGTCCAGGCCGTGCCCGAAGAGGAAGCCGCCCCACTCCTCCAGCGGCAGCTCGACCAGGCCGTGCTGCTCCCGGGACAGCTCCGGCGGGTAGCCCGGCGCCGCCAGCAGCGCACCGGACAGGTCGTAGGCCCAGCCGTGGTAGGGGCAGGTCACCGCCGGGCGAGCGGAGCTGCCGCCGTCGGGGACCAGCTCGTGACCACGGTGGCGGCAGGTGTTGGCGAACAGGCGGGGACCGTCGGCGGACGCGGTCAGCAGTGCGGGTACGTCGCCGAGCACGCACCCGCGCTGGGTGGTCCCGTCGACCAGCAGCTCGTCCCGGCGCCCCAGGCACACCCAGCCGCCGGCGTACAGGTGGCGCCGCTCCCAGGCGAGGACGGCCGCGGAGGTGTAGGCCACCGCGGGGAGCATGGAGCCGAGGTCCGGCTCAGGTGACAGCGGCGGCATCCGGGTCGGCGAAGTGCGCCTGCACCCAGTCGGTGATCTCGTAGGTGGGCGCGCCCGGGGTGAACACCTTGGCGACACCCAGCTCCTCGAGCACCGGGATGTCCTCCTCCGGGATGATCCCGCCGCCGAAGACCACGATGTCGGAGGCGTCGCGCTCGGCGAGCAGCTCGACGAGCTTGCGGAACAGCGTCATGTGGGCGCCGGAGAGGACGGAGAGCCCGATCAGGTCGGCGTCCTCCTGGATCGCCGTCTCCACGATCTGCTCGGGGGTCTGGTGGAGGCCGGTGTAGATCACCTCGTGACCGGCGTCGCGCAGGGCTCGGGCGACGATCTTGGCGCCACGGTCGTGACCGTCGAGGCCCGGCTTGCCGACCACGATCCTGATCCGGCCGCTGCTGGGGGACGTCATGTCCCGCAGGCTATCCGACACCGGCCGACGCGTGATCCCGGCCACCCACCACGGTGCGGACCCGGGGAAGATCCACAGAACGGTGACATCCGGGTAACGAGACATCCACAAAGGCCTCGGTCACGATTTTCCCCGTCGTTGCCGATCCGTTACAGTCACTCCTCGTTGTCTCTGGACCCCCGACCGGAAGCACCGCCATTCATGGGTAGTCACCGCGCGGACAGTCGCGCCCCTCGTCGCCGCACCCCGGCGGCGGCTGACCCCACCCCGGCGACCTCACCGCGGCGCCACGCCGCACCCGGTCGGCGCCGCGCCAGCAAGCACACCGGCTCCCGCGGGCCCCTCTTCCGGGGGCTCCCCTCGGTCCCCGTCCTCCTCGGCGTGGCCGCGCTGGCGATCTCGGCCGGTGGCGCCGTCACCGTCTCCAGCGACGACATCACCGGTGCCTCCTCAGGACGGGTCCTGGCTGCGAACGCCCTCGGGGGCGCGAGCTCGCAGTCCAGCAGCGACCTCCTGGCGGGCCGCCGCACCGTGTCCCGGGACTCCCGCCGCGACGCCCTCGCCGACGCCGCCGACGCCGACCTGGTCGCCGAGGCCGAGGCCCTGACCCGGCAGCGCAACGCCGCGCTGGCGCAGTTCGCCAAGCAGGCCGAGGCCCAGTCCCGCAAGATCGCGCTCAACCAGTGGGTGCTGCCGGTCTCCCCCTCGATCACTACCGCCGAGTTCGGCGACTACGGCCTGTGGGCCAACTACCACACCGGCCTCGACTTCAACGGCCACGAGGGCCAGGAGATCAAGTCGGTCGCCAACGGCGTGGTGACCTCGGTGGGTTACGACGGCTCCTACGGCAACAAGACCGTGGTCACGCTCGAGGACGGCACGGAGATCTGGTACTGCCACCAGAGCAGCTACGGCGTCTCCGAGGGCGACGAGGTCCGCGCCGGGGAGGTCATCGGCTACATCGGCTCCACCGGCAACGTCACCGGCAGCCACCTCCACCTCGAGGTGCGCCCCGGCGGCGGTGACCCGGTGGACCCCTACGAGGCCTTCCTGGTCCACGGCATCACGCCCTGAGTCCCAGGCCACGTCTTCACATCAAGACACCTACAGCTTCTCCACCGGGGCGTAACGCAGCAGCAACCGCTTGACGCCCTCGCTCCCGAAGTCGATCGACGCGACCGCGTTGTCGGCGGCGCCCTCCAGCGCGACGACGGTGCCCATGCCGAAGGAGTCGTGGAGCACCCGGTCGCCGGGCTCGAGACGCGGGATCTCCCGCGCGGGCTGCTTGGCCTTCGCGGCGGCGTCGGCGCGTGCGGCCGCCGAGGAGAAGTTGCGCCGGCCGGCAGCGGTCGGCGTCCCGAGTCCCACCCGGCCGCGGGACACGAGGTCCGGCCTGTTCCACTGCGCCTGTGCCGCCTCGGTACGTCGCCAGTCGACGAGGTCGACCGGCATCTCGTCCAGGAACCGCGAGGCCGGGTTGTGGGAGGGCGCCCCCCACGCGGACCGGACCACGGCGCGCGAGAGGTAGAGGCGTTGCTCGGCGCGGGTGATGCCGACGTAGGCCAGCCGCCGCTCCTCCTCCAGCTCCGGCTGGTCGCCCAGCGATCGTGCGTGGGGGAAGACCCCGTCCTCCAGGCCGGTCAGGAACACCACGGGGAACTCCAGTCCCTTGGCGGTGTGGAGGGTCATCAGGGTCACCACGCCCTGGTCGTCGGTGGCGTCGGGGATCTGGTCGGCGTCGGCCACCAGGGCCACCCGCTCCAGGAAGTCGCCGAGGCCCGGGGCGACCGTGCCGGCGTCCACGTCGCTGGGGTCGGCACTGGGACCGGCCACGGGGTCGTCGGCGAACTCGCGCGCCACGGCGACGAGCTCGGCGAGGTTCTCGACCCGCGTCTCGTCCTGGGGGTCGTCGGAGGCCTCGAGCTCGGCGAGGTAGCCGGACCGGTCGAGCACCGACTCGAGCACCACGTCGGGCCGCTCCCCCGCGTCGACCATCGACTGCAGCTCCTCGACCATCCCGACGAACGCCGTGATGGCCTTGAGGGACCGCGACGCCAGCCCGGGCGCCTCCTCGGCCCGGCGCAGTGCCTCCCAGAAGATGATCCGCTCGCGCTCGGCGAGGGCGGTGATGCACCCGACCGCGCGGTCGCCGATGCCCCGCTTGGGCGTGTTGAGGACGCGGCGCAGCGAGATCTCGTCCGCCGGGTTGACCAGCATCCGCAGGTAGGCCAGCGCGTCGCGCACCTCGCGCCGCTCGTAGAAGCGGACCCCGCCGACCACCTTGTAGGGCTGGCCGGTGCGGATGAAGACCTCCTCGAACACCCGCGACTGTGCGTTGGTCCGGTAGAAGACCGCCACGTCGGCCGGCCGCGCCGCCCCCTGGTCGGTGAGCTGGTCGATCTCCTCGGAGACGAACCTCGCCTCGTCGTGCTCGTCGTCGGCGACGTAGCCGACGATGCGGGCGCCGTCACCGGCGTCGGACCACAACCGCTTGGGCTTGCGCCCCTTGTTGTGCCCGATCACCGCGTTGGCCGCACCGAGGATCGTCTGGGTGGACCGGTAGTTCTGCTCCAGCAGGATCGTGGTGGCGTCGGGGAAGTCCTGCTCGAAGTCGAGGATGTTGCGGATCGTCGCCCCCCGGAAGGCGTAGATCGACTGGTCGGCGTCACCGACGACCATGAGCTCGCTGGGCTGCACCCGCTCCGCGGCAGGGTCGAGGCCCTCCGGGTCGTGACCGCAGAGCTGCTGGATCAGGGCGTACTGCGCGTGGTTGGTGTCCTGGTACTCGTCGACCAGCACGTGCCGGAAGCGGCGCCGGTAGGTCTCGCGCACGTCCGGGAACGCCCCGAACAGGTGGACCGTGGTCATGATCAGGTCGTCGAAGTCGAGGGCGTTGGCCTCGTGGAGCCGGCGCTGGTAGAGGGAGTACGCCGCGGCGACGCTCTCCTCGAAGTGGTTGCGTGCGTCTCGCGCGACCTCCTCGTGGTCGCGCAGCTCGTTCTTGTGGCTCGACATCGTGTGGAGCAGCACGTTGGGCGGGAAGCGCTTCGGGTCGAGGTCGAGGTCCTTCGCGACGAGGGTCATCAGCCGCTTGGAGTCGGCGGCGTCGTAGATGGAGAAGTTGGACTTGAAGTCGAGCCCGGCCTGGTTGAGGACCGTGATCTCCTTGCGGAGGATCCGGACGCAGGCGGAGTGGAAGGTGCTCACCCACATGAGCCGGGCGCGTCGGCCGACCAGGGCCTCGACACGTTCCTTCATCTCGGCGGCGGCCTTGTTGGTGAAGGTGATCGCGAGGACCGACCCCGGGTGGGCCCCCCGCTCGGACACCAGCCAGGCGATCCGGCGGGTCAGCACCCGGGTCTTGCCGGAGCCGGCGCCCGCCACCACGAGCAGCGGAGCACCGGCGTGGACGACCGCAGCGCGCTGCTGCTCGTTGAGCCCCGCGAGGAGCT
Organism: Nocardioides coralli; assembly: GCF_019880385.1. Classification (NCBI taxonomy): domain Bacteria; kingdom Bacillati; phylum Actinomycetota; class Actinomycetes; order Propionibacteriales; family Nocardioidaceae; genus Nocardioides; species Nocardioides coralli. Next base: position 832,949 of record NZ_CP082273.1, on the reverse strand, counting down.
CCTCGCGTGACGGACCGCGGCGGGCCGAGGGGGCCTCGCGGTCAGCTGTGAGGTGCTCGAATCCGGGGAGCGGTGCCGACGTACTCATCTCACCGCAACCCTACGGCCGCCCACCGACCCCGGGGACGCTCAGGTGTGGGCGGGGGCCCAGAAGACAGCCACCGCGATGTTGAGCGTGGTGAGCGCCAGCAGGGTCAGGTAGAGACCCTGCGAGATCGTCGGCTTGCGCAGGTTGGCCATCACGAGGCCGAGCACGACCAGCCCGACGACGAGCTTGACGGCGACCTTGACGTGGTCGACCTCGGCGTCACCCGCCTCCAGCACACCGACCAGCAGCAGGCCGGCGACCACGGCGGTGCCGGAACCGTCGCGCATCGCAGCGTTGACCTGCTTGGCGGACGATCCCCGCTGCACCAGCAGTCCTCCGGTGAGGGCGGCGAAGCCGAGCACGTGGACGAACAGCAGGATCAGCCGGAGGGTCTCCATGGTCGGGAAACTACGCGGCGCCGGCACGGCTGCGTCGGTCGGGTCCGCGGGTTGCGGTCGGGTGTCGGGTCTTTACAGAAGGCGCGCCATGCGGTGGGGTGTCACGCATGCATCCTGGGGACCTCCTTCCGCAGTCAGTTCGCCATCTCGCAGCGGAAGGGGGTCAGGAAGAATCAGGGTGGCTGAGCGACCTCGAGCAGGCGATCAGCGACGGCTTCGAGCCGGTGTCCAACGCGGTGAGCTCGGTGATCTTCTACACCGTCACCATCGGCCCGGCGACCTTCCCGATCATCGTCTTCTGGCTGGTGGCCGCCGCCGCGATCTTCACCGTCTACTTCAAGGGCATCCAGTTCCGCTCGATGGGCACGTCCATCGACCTGGTCAAGGGCAAGTACTCCCGCCAGAGCGACCCCGGTGAGGTCACCCACTTCCAGGCACTCGCCTCCGCGGTGTCCGGCACCGTCGGGCTCGGCAACATCGCCGGTGTCGCGGTCGCCGTCACCGTCGGTGGTCCCGGCGCGACGTTCTGGATGATCCTCGCCGGACTGCTCGGCATGTGCACCAAGTTCGTCGAGTGCACCCTCGGGGTGAAGTACCGCGAGGTCCACGAGGACGGCTCGGTCACCGGCGGCCCGTTCCGCTACATGCCCGTCGCCTTCGAGCGGTTCGGCTCGGTGGTCAGCAAGGGCGCGGTCGGCATCTTCGCCGTGGCGCTCATCCTCTTCGGCGCCCTCGGCGGCAACGCCTTCCAGGCCAACCAGACCTACTCCCAGGCCGTCGAGGTCACCGGCGGCGTCGACGGCCCGCTGGGCTCCGACGGCGCCTCGCTCATCTTCGGTCTCGTCCTCGCCGGTCTCGTGGGCATCGTGATCATCGGCGGCGTGCAGTCGATCGCCCGGGTGACCAGCCGGCTGGTCCCGCTGATGGCGATCATCTACATCATCGGCTGCCTGCTGGTGATCATCATCAACATCGGCGACGTGCCCAGCGCCTTCGGCTCCATCATCAGCGGCGCGTTCAACCCCGAGGGCATCACCGGAGGCGTGATCGGTGTGCTGATCATCGGCTTCCAGCGTGCCGCGTTCTCCAACGAGGCCGGCGTCGGCTCCGCGCCGATCGTGCACTCCGCGGTCAAGACCAAGAACCCCGTCAGCGAGGGCTTCGTGGCCCTCCTCGAGCCCTTCATCGACACCGTCATCATCTGCACCATGACGGCGCTGACCATCGTCATCGCCGCCGACAGCACCGACTACCGGAGCCTCGTCGGCGAGCCGATCACCAGCGACAACGGCGTCGTGCTGACCTCGCGGTCCTTCGACACGGTGCTGCCGGGCTTCGACAACGTGCTCGCCCTCGCGGTGGCGCTCTTCGCCTTCTCGACGCTGATCACGTGGTCCTACTACACGATGCGGGCGTGGACGACCCTTGTCGGCAAGACCCCGGGACGCGAGAACTTCTTCAAGGTGCTCTTCTGCGTGTTCACCGTCATCGGTGCCGTCGTCGAGCTGGGCACCGTGCTCGACTTCGCCGACTCGATGCTCTTCGTCTGCGCGATCTTCAACCTGCTGGCCTGCTACCTGCTGCTGCCGAAGGTCCGCGACGAGGTCCGCAAGTGGCGGCAGGGCATCAAGGACGGCACCATCAAGGAGGTCCCGGTGGAGGAGCGGGCCACCACCTGAGGCCCGTGGCCCCGGCCGGCACCTCAGAGCAGGTGCCGGTCGGAGGCCCACCGCGTCAGCTCGTGGCGCGAGGACAGCTGCAGCTTGCGGAGCACCGACGACATGTGGGTCTCCACCGTCTTGATCGAGATGAACAGCTCCCTGGCCACCTCCTTGTAGGCGTAGCCCCGCGCGATCAGCCGCATCACCTCGCGCTCCCGCTCGGTCAGCCGGTCGAGGTCCTCGTCGACCGCCGCGACCTCGATCGACCCGGCGAAGGCGTCGAGCACGAAGCCGGCCAGCCGCGGTGAGAACACCGCGTCGCCGTCGGCGACCCGCCTGATCGCGTCGACCAGCTCGGGGCCGGTGATCGTCTTCGTGACGTAGCCCCGTGCGCCGCCGCGGATGGTGCCGATGACGTCCTCGGCGGCGTCGGAGACGCTGAGCGCGAGGTAGCGCGTGTCGGCGCTGGTCGCGCGCTTCATCACACCGACGCCGCCACCTCCCGGGAGGTGGACGTCGAGCAGGACCACGTCGGGCCGGTGCTCGTCGACCACCCGTGCCGCCGCGTCGACGTCGCCGGCCTCGCCGACGACCTCGACGAGGTCGCTGCCGGCGAGCTCGCCGCGGACGCCGGAGCGGAACATCGCGTGGTCGTCGACGAGGACCACCGTGATCGGAGCGGAGCGGTCGTCACTGGTCATCGTCGGGACCTCCTGTGGTCGGTAGGTGCAGCCGCACCTCGGTCCCCTCTCCAGGGGTGGATCTGACCTCGACGCTCCCACCGTGGCGTGCCATCCGCTCGTGCACGCTGTGGCGCAGCCCGTAGCGGTCGGCCGGCACCGCGTCGGGGTCGAAGCCTGCCCCGCGGTCGCGGACGAAGACGTCCACGGAGGCACCGCTCACCTCGGCGTAGACGTCGACCCGGTCGACCCCCGCGTGCTTGGCGGCGTTGGTCAGCGCCTCTCCCGTGGCCCTGACGACCGCGCCGACCGTCTCGTCCCAGGGCCGGTCACCCACCACGACCAGCTCGACCGCGACGCCGTGGGCGTCCTCGACCGCAGCCGCCACCCGCCGCAGCGCCCCGGCGACGGTGCTCTCGTCGGTCGACTCGCCGACGTAGAGCCAGGCCCGGAGGTCGCGCTCCTGCGCCCGGGCGAGACGGGCGACCGTCGGGCCGTCGTGGGCGTTCTTCTGGATCAGCGCCAGCGTCTGGAGGACGGAGTCGTGGAGGTGGGCCGCGACGTCGGCGCGGTCCTGGGTCCGGACCCGCTCGGCGCGTTCGGCGGTCAGCTCGGCGGCCAGCCGGTAGATCCACGGACCCACCACGATCCCGATGCCGATCACCGCGAGCAGCGCGAGACCCACGACGTCGCCGGCCAGCTCGAGGGAACCCTCCCGGAGGGCGACGAGCGCGAGCGCACCGACCACGAGCAGCAGACCGGCGCCGATCCGGGCGTACGACGCCCAGCCCCCGTCGCCGAGCACCACCCGGACGGGGTCGACCCGGCCGGTGGAGTCGAGCCAGCGCTCCCGCTGCGCCTCGTCCGCCTGCCGCCAGAGCAGGGCGATGCCGCCCACACCGAGCAACGCGGCCCACAGCAGCACCCCCTGACCGACCACGGCGTTGACCAGCAGCAGCGCCCCTACCCCGAGGACGGCGAGGACCACGGCGGGGCCGACGTCGCCGAGCCGTCTCAGCCGCCCCGGCCGGCGTCCCTCGCGGCTGGCCCCCTCGATCCCGGGCGCAGCGGTCTCGAAGGCGTTGTCGCTGGGGAGCACCAGCCAGAAGGCGGCGTACAGGAACACCCCGAGGCCACCCAGGGTGGTCGCGACCAGGAACCCGACCCGGACCCACAGCACCGGCATCCCCGTGTGGCGCGCGAGACCGCCTGCGACTCCGCCCAGGATCGGGTGGCGGCTGTCGCGGGTCGCCCGGCGGGCGCTGTCGGGCGCGGTGGCGGTGGCGGTCATCTCCCGTCCATCGTCACACAGCGGTCGGGGGTCGACCATGAGGTTCGACCCCGGTCCGACCCTGAGGGCCGACGGACCTCGACCGGGCAGGATCAGGGTCGTCCCCGATGGTGGTGGCCGACCCGTGGCCACAGGCTGGTGCCATGACGACGACACCTCCTGACGCCCCGACCGACGAGGGCCCGCGCGTCTCCCGCGACGAGGTCCGCGACCTGGGCCGGCTCCGACGCACGACCACCGACCGCAAGGTCGCCGGTGTCGCGGGTGGGCTGGCCCGGCACCTCGACATCGACCCGATCATCCTGCGCGTGGCCTTCGTGGTGCTGGCCTTCTTCGGCGGCGCCGGCCTGATCCTGTACGCCGCCGCCTGGGCGCTGGTGCCCGAGGACGGCGCGTCGCGGGCACCGGTCCACCTCGACGAGCGCAGCCGCACCATCGCCCTCATCGGGATCGCCGTCGTCGCGGCCCTGGCGCTCGTCGGCGACTCGTGGGGCGCCTTCTGGTTCCCCTGGCCGCTGGTGATCCTCGGGCTGATCGTCTTCGTGTGGCTCAGCCGCAGCGGCCGCGGCGGTCCGGAGACGGTCGACGCCGCGGGCGAGCCGGGCACGGCGTACTCGAGCCCTTCGACCCGGGGCTACGTGGCCCCTCCCCGCGACCCGCGCAAGCGTGGTCCGGTCCTGTTCTGGTTCACGCTGGCGCTGATCGCCTTCTCCCTGGGCCTGCTCGGCCTGGTGGAGGCCGCGGGCGTCGCCGTCACCGACTCCGCCTACCCGGCCCTGGCGCTGGGCATCATCGGCGCGATGCTGGTGGTCGGGTCCACGATGGGCCGCGCGGGTGGTCTCATCGCGCTCGGCCTCGTCGGGTCGGTGGTGCTGGTCATCGCGACCGCCTCCGACAGCTTCGAGGGCGAGCAGGTCGTCGTGGCCCCCACCTCGAGCGCCTCGGTGCAGGACCGGTACGAGCTGGACGCCGGCGAGATGCTGGTCGACCTCAGCGGCGTCGAGGACCCCGAGGGGCTGGCGGGCCGCACCATCGAGACGACCGCCCAGGTGGGGTCGATCGAGGTGATCGTGCCGGAGGAGCTCGACGTCGAGGTGTTCGCCGACATCGGTGGGCCCGGCGGCTACGACCTGTTCGACCGCGATGGTGGCGGCATCGGCGTCAGCACGACCGGCTACCACGAAGGCACTGGCGACGCCGGAGCCGAGCTGACCATCGACGCCGACATCCAGGTCGGCGAGATCATCGTCCGCAGCGAGTGAGGAGACCGACATGAGCGACTACGACACCCCCGAGCCCTCCGGCTACCCCGCTGACGAGCCGTACGGCGACCCCGCGGCGACGGCCGCGGGCTGGCGCCACCCCCTCAACATCGGCCACCTGGTCATGGGCATCGCCTTCCTGGGGCTGGTCCTGATCTGGGGCCTGATCGCCGCCGACGCGGTCGTGGGCGACGACATCCGCTGGCTGATGCCGATCCCGTGGGTGGCCGCCGGCGGCGCGGGGCTGGTGGCGATGGTCGTGGCGGCGCGACGGCGCTCCTGAGCAGCGGCCCCTAGGGTGGCCGGATGCTGCCCACCCTCGGAACCCTGACGGTCCGGCCGGCCACCGACCGGCCGGACCTGCTCGCCGACCCGGTGCTGGCCACGCTCACCGCGTGGCCGCACTCCGACCGGGTCGGCGTCGCGGAGATCGACCCGGAGCTGGCCGACACCGAGGCGTGCTCGGCGGCCTACGACGTCCCGCTGGCGGCCGGAGCCAACTGCGTCGTGGTCGCGGGCCGGCGCGCGGGGGTGGAGCGCATCGCCGCCTGCGTGGTCCGCGCCGACACCCGCGCCGACGTCAACAACCGGGTGAAGCGGCTGCTCGACGTGCGCAAGTGCTCCTTCCTCTCCATGGAGCGCGCGGTCGAGGAGTCCGGGATGGAGTACGGCGGGATCACCCCCGTCGGGTTGCCGACCGGTTGGCGGCTGCTCGTGGACGCGCGAGCCGCCGAGCTGGAGGTCGCGCTCATCGGTTCCGGCGTACGCCGTTCCAAGCTGTTGCTGCCCGGCCGGGTCCTGGCCGCGCTGCCCGGCGCCGAGGTCGTCGCCGACCTGGCCCACTGAGCCGCGAGTCGTCCGCCAGCATTCACCGAGGCGTCACCCACGGCTCCCTACCCCGTCGCCCACGCCGGCGACCGTGGGGGCATGACGCAACGAGCGCAGGACCTGGTCATCGGGGCTGCTTTCCTGCTCGCCTTCCCGTCGGCCATCCACCTCACCCACCTGGCGTCCTCGGAGCCCGGGCAGCCCGGTCGTCCCAGCCTCGAGCAGTCCCCCGCCGCCTCCGCTCCCACCGGGGGCTGACCGCCTCCCCTCCGAACTCCGGGGTCCGGCAGGCACGCCCGGCCGGGCCCCGGGCCTGCTTGTCACTGTGACAGTCGTACTGTCACGATGACGCGGTGAAGCTCTCCTACTCGCTGATGTACGACGGCGACCCCCGCGCCGCCGCGGACCAGGTCGCGGGGCTCGAGCGAGCCGGGATCGACGTGGTGTGGGTCGCCGAGGCCTACGGCTTCGACTCCCCCACCCTCATGGGCTACCTGGCTGCCCGCACCGAGCGCGTCGAGATCGGGTCGGCGATCCTCAACATCTACTCCCGTACCCCGGGGGCCCTGCTCCAGACGGCGGCCGGCCTCGACAACGTCTCGGGCGGTCGTGCCATCCTCGGGCTGGGCGCGTCGGGGCCGCAGGTCATCGAGGGCTGGCACGGCGTCCCCTACAGCAAGCCGCTGGCGCGGACGGCGGAGATCGTCGACCTGGTGCGGCGCGGGTTGCGACGCGAGGTGCTCACCAACGACGGCCTCGTCAAGCTCCCGCTGACCAAGGCCGACGGCGCCGTCACGGGTCTCGGGAAGCCACTCAAGATGCTGACGCGGCCCGAGCGCGACACCGTGCCGATCTGGATCGCCGCGCTGGGGCCCAAGTCCGTCGAGCAGGCCGCCAGCATCGCCGACGGCTGGATCCCTCACCTCTACCACCCCGAGAAGGCCCACGTCGTCTGGGGTGAGGCGCTGGCCGCCGGTGCCGCGCAACGCTCCCCGGACCTCGGACCGCTCCAGGTCACCGCCGGCGGCATGGTCGCCATCGGCGAGGGCCCGGAGACCAAGGAGCTGCTGGAGTTCGCGCGGCCGGTGTTCGCCCTCTACGTCGGCGGCATGGGCGCCCGGGGCAAGAACTTCTACAACGACGTCGCCCGGGCCTACGGCTACGAGAAGGAGGCGGAGGAGATCCAGGACCTCTACCTCGCGGGCAAGAAGAAGGAGGCCGAGGCGCTGGTGCCGACCGAGTGGCTGGAGGCCAGCAACCTGGTCGGTCCCGCGTCCTACGTGAAGGAGCGGATCGAGGCATTCCGCGAGTCCGGCGTCACCCACCTCACGGTCATGCCCGCCAGCGACGACCCGGCGCGGACCGTCGCCCAGGTCAAGGAATGGGTGGCGTGAGCATCTACGCGGCCGAGCACGAGGACTTCCGCCGTACCGCCCGCTCCTTCTTCGAGCGCGAGGTCGTGCCCCACCACGCGCAGTGGGAGAAGGACGGGATCGTGCCGCGCGAGCTGTGGCGCAGGGCCGGGGCGGCCGGGCTGCTCTGCTTCGACGTGCCCGAGGTCTACGGCGGCCCGGGGATCGACGACTTCCGCTTCAACGTCGTGCTGTCGGAGGAGCAGGCACGGGTCGGCGCCAACGGACCGGGGTTCTCGGTCCACACCGACATCATCGTCCCCTACCTCACCGCCCTCGGGACCGAGGAGCAGAAGCGGCGCTGGCTGCCGGGGTGCGTGAGCGGCGAGACCATCACCGCCATCGCGATGACCGAGCCCGGCGCGGGATCGGATCTCGAGGGCGTGCGCACCACCGCCGTCGACGCGGGAGACCACTACGTGCTCAACGGGTCCAAGACGTTCATCAGCAACGGCATCAACGCCGATCTGGTCGTCGTCGTGGCCCGCACCGACCCGGACGCCGGCCACCAGGGCATCAGCCTGCTGGTGGTCGAGCGCGGCATGGCCGGCTTCGAGCGGGGCCGCAACCTCGACAAGATCGGGCTCCACGCCCAGGACACGGCCGAGCTCTCCTTCACCGACGTGCGCGTGCCGAAGGAGAACCTGCTCGGCGAGGAGGGGCAGGGCTTCGTCTACCTGATGACGAACCTGCCGCAGGAGCGGTTGATCATCGGCGCCCAGGCGGTCGCCGCGTGCGAGTACGTCGTGGAGCTGTGCCTCGACCACGCCAAGAACCGCGAGGCGTTCGGCCGACCGATCGGGAAGTTCCAGCACAACCGGTTCCTCCTCGCCGAGATGGCGACGGAGGCCCGCGTCGCGCGCGCCTTCCTTGACGACTGCCTGCGCAAGCACCTCGACGGCCGGCTCACCGCCATCGACGCAGCGATGATCAAGTGGTGGGCCACCGAGCTCCAGAACAAGCTGGTCAGCCAGGGCGTGCAGCTCCACGGCGGCTACGGCTACATGACGGAGTACCCCATCGCCCGGGCCTACCTGGACAGCCGGGTCTCGACCATCTACGGCGGGACCACGGAGATCCAGAAGGAGATCATCGGCCGGTCCCTCGGCATCTGACGCGCGGGTGGTCCCTCAGGTGACCGTCTGGAGCGGCACGTCGTAGCTGTGGTCGGTCGCCGTCGGTGAGACGCCGACGTGCTGCATGGTCAGCAGGTCACCCACGCTGACGTCACCGGAGCCGTTCGTGTCCACGTGCGCCGACAGCGCGTAGGTGGCGCGCGGGTCGAGGGAGGGCACGTCGAGGTCGAAGTCCACCGCCAGGGCGGTCCCCACCAGGCCGATGCTCGTCTCCGCGACGGTGACGGCCGGCGCATCGGCCCGGCTGACGTCGAGCAGGCGGACCCGGGCGACCTCGTGCCCGTGGAGGGCGTGGTCGTCCGGCATCCGCAACGTGCCGTGCAGCCTCACCTGGGTCTCCCGTCTCTGCGGCGGTGCGACCCCCACGCTCCCCCGACCCGCGGGGCGCGTCAAGCGGGGTTGACGCCACGGTGACGGTGCGGTGACGGAGGCGTTCCTAGGGTTCCCGGAACAAGAACGGGGAGGTGCACCGTGGCCAAGAAAGCGGCCAAGAAGAAGGACGACACGGCCGACCAGGTGACGGAGGACAACACCGGGCTCCTCAGCGGGGACACGGTCCGCACCGGTTACGTCGTGCTGACGTCCGGCGAGCCCCGACCGGTCCAGTACTCGGTGGTCGAGGACCACGCCGTGTTCGAGGGCGACATCGTCCTGGGCACCGTCGACGAGGTCGAGCGGACGGCAGGGGTGATCGCGGACGTCGCGCAGGCGGACGCCGGGATCGCGCACGGGATCGGCATCACCGGCCAGCAGTACCGCTGGCCCAACGCGCTGATGCCCTACGAGATCGACTCGGGCGTGACCAACGGGGTCGCCCGCGTCACCGACGCCATCAACCACTGGCAGTCCAAGACGAGCATGCGCTTCGTGGAGCGCACGTCCGCGAACGCGTCGCAGTACCCCAACTACGTGCGGGTCATCAAGGGCTCGGGGTGCTGGTCCTACGTCGGCATGCGGGGTGGCAAGCAGGAGATCAGCCTGGCCGACGGCTGCGGTTTCGGAGCGGCGGTCCACGAGTTCGGCCACGCCTGGGGACTCTGGCACGAGCAGTCCCGCGAGGACCGCGACGCCTTCGTGACGATCCACTGGGCCAACATCCAGGCTGGCATGGAGCACAACTTCAACCAGCACATCGCGGACGGCGACGACATCGGCAGCTACGACTACGGCTCGATCATGCACTACGGGCAGTACGCGTTCTCCAAGAACGGGCAGCCCACGATCACCCCGAAGCAGAGCGGGGTCACGATCGGGCAGCGTGGTGGGCTGTCCGCGCTGGACGTCGCGGCCGTCCACGCGATGTACCAGACCTGGCACAGCAACAAGACGGTCGCCCAGACCTATGCCACCCACCACTCGAAGAACGCGTGGGTCAACCTCGCCGGCATGGGCTGGCGGCGGGTGCACCCGGATGCTCCCGATGGCGTGAGCAACGTGTTCGCGCAGATGGTCTGGGCCCGCGCCTACAACCGGAACGTCACCGTCCTCGCGGACGGGACGCACGTCTACCACGCCTATGTGCTCTGAGGAAGGAACCGACCGACCATGTGGACCCAGATCAACCAGACCTACGCCACCCACCACGGCCAGAACGCCTGGGGCAACCTGGCCGCCAACAGCACCGGCTGGCGCAAGATCGGGCCGAACGCGCCCGACGGCGTCACCAACGTGTTCCTGATGCTCGTCGCCGCCAAGGCCAGCAACAAGCAGGCCTACGTCGTCCAGGACTCGAACAACCAGATCACCGCCGCCTACTTCTGATCCGTTCTCCGAGAGGCAGGACCCGTGAACAGCGACATCACGATCACCATCACCGTGGGCGGGTCGACGACGACGCTCGGCTCGTCCGGGACGGGGACCGGCTCCGCGGACGGGCCACCGGCCCCCCTGGACCTCGGCAGCCTCGGTCAGGCCGACGGCTCCTCGTCCGGTGAGGGACCGCCGCCGCGTGAGCTCGAGCAGGGCAGCGCCCAGGCCTCCGGGACCGAGGCGCCCCCGCCGTCGGACGTGGGGGGTGCCGACGGTGGGGGCGCCGGGGCGGCGGAGGAGCCGCCCGCACCGGCGGACCTCGAGGACCAGGGGAACAGCGCCGACGACGGCGCCGGGCCCCCACCTCCGGAGGACGTGGGCGAGCCCGACTGACCCGGGACCGCCCACCCCGACGTCGACCTCGACCCGGGCGCGGTGGGTTACTCCTACACTCGCTCCATGAGTGACGTCGAGGTTTCGGGACCCGAGGTCCCCCGGTCCGCAGAGGTGCTCACCCCGGACGCGCTGGCGTTCGTCGCCGACCTCCACCGCCGCTTCGGCCGACGGCGCACGGAGCTGCTGGACCGGCGCGCCCAGCGCAGGGACGAGATCGGGGTCGCCGGGACGCTCGACTTCCTGCCCGAGACGGCGCACGTGCGCGAGTCGACGTGGCAGGTCGCGCCCGCGCCGCCGGACCTGCTCGACCGGCGCGTCGAGATCACCGGTCCGACCACCCCCAAGATGGCGATCAACGCGCTCAACTCCGGGGCCCGGGTGTGGCTGGCCGACTTCGAGGACGCCAACACGCCTCACTGGGCCAACGTGGTCGGCGGCCAGCTGACGATGCGCGACGCCGTGCGCCGCACGCTCGCCTTCACCTCGCCGGAGGGCAAGGAGTACGCGCTGCGCGACCCGGACGCGATCCCGGTCCTGGTGCCACGCCCCCGCGGGTGGCACCTCGACGAGCGGCACCTGCTCGTGGACGGCGAGCCCGTTGCGGGAGGGCTGGTCGACTTCGGCCTCTACGCCTTCCACAACGCCACCGAGCTGCTCGGGCGCGGCAGCGGACCGTACTTCTACCTCCCGAAGCTCGAGTCGCACCTCGAGGCGCGACTGTGGGACGAGGTGTTCACCCACAGCGAGGAGGTGCTGGGGATCCCTCACGGCTCGATCCGGGTGACGGTCCTCATCGAGACCATCACCGCGGCGTTCGAGATGGAGGAGATCCTCTACGAGCTGCGCGACCACGCCACCGGCCTCAACGCGGGTCGCTGGGACTACCTGTTCAGCATCATCAAGAACTTCCGCGACGCCGGCCCGGGGTGGACGCTCCCGGACCGCAACGCGGTGACGATGCGCGCGCCGATGATGGCCGCCTACTCCGACCTCCTGGTGCGCACCTGTCACCGGCGCGGCGCCCACGCCATCGGAGGGATGGCGGCCTTCATCCCGAGTCGGCGCGACCCGGAGGTGAACGAGCGCGCGTTCGCGAAGGTGCGGGACGACAAGACCCGCGAGGCCGAGGCCGGGTTCGACGGGTCGTGGGTGGCCCACCCCGACCTGGTACCGGTGTGCGAGGAGGTCTTCGACGCCACGCTGGGCGAGAGCCCCAACCAGCTGGTCGTGCAGCGGGAGGACGTGTCCGTCACGCCGGCCGACCTCCTCTCCGTCGCCGAGACGCCTGGTGAGCGGACGGAGGCCGGGCTGCGCGGCAACGTCCGTGTCGGCATGCAGTACCTCCACGCCTGGCTCTCGGGCAACGGCGCGGCCGGCATCGACAACCTGATGGAGGACGCCGCCACCGCCGAGATCTCGCGGTCGCAGGTGTGGCAGTGGCTCCACAACGACGTCACGCTCGACACCGGTGAGACGGTGACCCGGGAGCTGGTGGCGCGCGTGGTCGAGGAGGAGTACGCCGGGCTGGTGGAGCTGCTCGGCACCCAGGACGACCTGCTGCCCGAGGCCCGCCGGCTCTTCGAGGAGTCGGCCGTGGCCGACGAGTACCCGGCGTTCCTCACGCTGGCGGCGTACGAGGCGGTGCTCGAGCGCGAGTGACCTCCGGCCGGCGGGAGCTGCCTGCCCTCGCACCCACCGGCGCGCAAGGATGGGTGCATGGGTAGTCACGACGAAGACACCGACCAGAAGCGGAAGCGGAGTCGCGCCCGCGACGCAGCCAAGCTCGTCTCGGTGACGTTGATGGGAGTGGCCCTCGCCCAGGAGCTGCGCAAGCCGAAGGAGGAGCGGACCTGGCAGGGAGCCCTCTTCGGCTGGGTGCCCTACGACCTGCGTCCGCCGACCCCGGCCCGGGTGAAGGCGTCGGTGTGGTCGCCGGACGACGAGCGGGTGCTGCTGCCGCGCGCGTTCGGCGTCGGCTGGTCGCCCAACGTCGGTCGAGTCGTGCGGCTGGTCAGGCAGGGTGGGGACCGGGGGCGGTGACGCTCGAGCGGCTGCCGCGGCGCCCGGCCCTCGAGGGGACCACCGGATCGTAAGGACCACGGCGACCCCGCGCGCCTAGGCTCGAGGCGAAGGGAAGTGACTGACCGTGATGGACATGTTGATGTCGGGTACGGCGGTGGTCATCCTGATCGGCCTCGTCGTCCTCATCGGAGTCGTCTTCGTCACCATCCGCGTGATGGGCGGACGCGCCGTGCGTGGTGACCACCCCGGTGAGGCCGGCTACGACCCCGGGGACCACCAGCCGACCTGAGCATCCTCGCCGGGGGCCCGGGGGCCCCGCGCTCACCGACGGGCGTCGTGAAGGGCGAGCTGCTGCAGGAGCCCGGCAGCCACCGAGAGAGCGATGGCGGCCGGTTCCTTGCCGCCGACGGCGGGGTCGCCGATCGGGGTCCGGATCCGGTCCACGACGGCCTCGTCGTGTCCCTCGACCAGCAGCCCGCGGCGGAACCGAGCCCACTTCGCCGAGGAGCCGATCAGCCCGACGCTGCCGAGGTGCTGGCAGCGCAGGGCTGCGTCGCAGAGCGCGAAGTCCTCGGCGTGGTCGTGAGTCAGCACGAGCACGTGGCAACCGGTCGGGACCTCACCCAGCACGAGCTCGGGCACCGGGGCGTGGTGCACGTGCACGCCCGCGACCGCGTCGGCGAGCACGGCGAGCCGCCCCTCGGTGAGCTGGTCGGCCCGGGAGTCGACCAGGTGCAGCTCGACGTCGTGGCGGGCCAGGATCCGGGCGAGCTCGAGGCCGACGTGACCGACGCCGAAGACGGCGACCGCGGGGACGACCGGGAGCGGCTCCAGGAGCACCGTCACCTCGCCGCCGCAGCACTGCCGTCCGTGGTCGGTGCGCGCCTTGTCGGACAGCGAGACCTCCAGCGACTCGGGGCCGGTCGCCTCCGCGGCGAGCATCGCCCGCGCTCGCGTGATGGCGGTCTCCTCGAGGTTGCCGCCGCCGACGCTTCCCCAGGTGTCCTCGGCGGAGACGACCATCTTGGCCCCGGCTGCCCTCGGCGCGTGACCGCGGACGTCGGTGAGCGTGACGAGCACGCCGGCGACCCGGTCGTTCCGCAGCCGGCGTACGGCCTCGGCCCAGTGCACGGCTAGTCCCCCACTCCGGCGTGCCGCTCGGAGCGCGGTCGGATCGGCGGCCGGTCGGCGGCCGGCTGCTCCGGTTCAACCGAGCCGATGGTGACGCGGCCGGTGCCGCCACCCCGCGCCTGCTCCACCGCCCAGTAGACGGCCTCGGGGGTCGCCGGGGCAGCCAGGTCGACGCTGACTCCCTCCTCGCCGAACGCCGCCGCGGCCCGGCGCAGCGCCTCGCGCACCGAGAGCGCGAGCATCAGCGGCGGCTCCCCCACGGCCTTCGAGCCGTAGACGGCGCCGTCCTCGTGGGCCCGGTCGAGCAGCGAGACGTGGAGCTCCTCGGGCATCTCGGAGAAGGCGGGGAGCTTGTAGGTCGACGCCGCCTGCGTCAGCAGTCGGCCCCGCGAGGGCCCGTCCGACTGGTCCCACCGCAGGTCCTCCAGGGTCAGCCAGCCCGCGCCCTGCACGAACCCGCCCTCGATCTGGCCGAGGTCGACGAGCGGGGAGAGCGAGTCGCCGACGTCGTGGACGATGTCGACCCGCCGGGTGCGGTAGGCACCGGTGAAGCCGTCGACCTCCACCTCGGTGGCGGCGACGCCGTAGGCGAAGTACTTGAACGGGTGACCGCGCATCACGGTGGAGTCCCAGTGCAGCCCCTCCGTGCGGTAGAAGCCGGCGGCCCACAGCTGGACCCGCCCGAGGTAGGCCTCCCGGACCAGCTCCTCCCAGGTCAGCTCGCGGCCGGCGCGGAGCCGCTCCAGGCGGCCGAGGATCTGCTCGCAGGCGTCCTTGACGGCCGCGCCGTTGAGGTCGGCGCCCGAGCTGGCGGCCGTGGCGGAGGTGTTGGGCACCTTGTCGGTCCGGGTCGGCGCCAGCCGCACCCGCTCGAGCGGTACCCCGAGGGCGGTCGCCGCCACCTGCAGCATCTTGGTGTGGAGCCCCTGCCCCATCTCCGTGCCGCCGTGGTTGATGAGCACCGACCCGTCCTTGTAGACGTGGACCAGCGCCCCGGCCTGGTTGAAGGCCGTGAAGTTGAAGGAGACGCCGAACTTCACCGGCGTTATCGCCAGCGCCCGCTTGGTGTGGGGGTGGCTGGAGTTCCAGGCCGCGATGTCCTGCTGGCGTCGGTCGACGTCGGCCTCGCGCACCAGCTGGTCCCACGCGGTCTCCAGCCGCTCCGGGTGGCGCACCGGCTGTCCGTACGGCGTCTCCTGCCCCGCCACGTAGACGTTGCGGCGCCGCAGCTCCTCGGGCCCGATGCCGAGCAGCGGGGCACACCGGCCGAGGATGTCCTCGATCACGAGCATCCCCTGCGGCCCGCCGAAGCCCCGGAACGCCGTCTGCGAGGTCTTGTGGGTCCGCGCGATCCGCCCGTTCACCCGGACGTGCGGGATCCAGTAGGCGTTGTCGACGTGGCAGAGCGCCCGGGCCAGCACCGGCTCGGACAGGTCGAGGCTCCACCCGCCGTCGGAGGTGAGGGTGGCGTCGAGTGCCTGCAGCCGGCCGTGGTCGTCGAAGCCCACCCGCCACTCGGCGTGGAAACCGTGCCGCTTGCCGGTCATGGTCATGTCCTGGGTGCGGTTGAGGCGCAGCCGCACCGGCCGCCCGGTCAGGGTCGCGCCGAGGGCCGCGACGGCGGCGTACCCGTGCGGCTGCATCTCCTTGCCGCCGAAGCCGCCACCCATCCGCAGGCACTGCACGGTGACCGCGTGGCTCGGGAGGTCGAGCACGTGGGCGACGATCTCCTGCGTCTCGGTGGGGTGCTGGGTGCTGGACTGCACGAAGACCTGCCCGGCCTCGTCGACCTGCGCCAGCGAGCAGTGGGTCTCGAGGTAGAAGTGCTCCTGGCCCGCCATCTCGGTCTCGCCGCTGAACACGTGAGCGGACGCGGCGAGCCCGTCCTCGACGTCGCCACGCGCGACTGTCGGCTGGCCGCCCTGGAAGGAGTGGGCGGCGATCGCCTCGCGCAGCCCGATGACCGAGGGCAGCGGCTCGTAGTCGACCTCGACGGCGGCCGCGCCCAGCCGCGCGGCCTCCAGGGAGTCGGCGAGCACCCAGCAGACCGCGTGCCCGACGTACATCACCTCGGTCGGGAAGAGCGGCTCGTCCTGCTTGACCCCGGCGTCGTTGACGCCCGGGACGTCGGCGGCGGTGAGCACCCGGACGACCCCGGCGACGTCGAGGGCCGGCTCGACGCGCAGCGCCGTGACCAGGGCGTGTGCGTGGGGCGCCTGGACGGGGTGGGCGTGGAGCAGCCCGGACGTGCGCGGCAGCAGGTCGTCGGTGTAGAGCGCGTGACCGGTGACGTGGAGGGCGGCGCTCTCGTGGGCGAGCTGCTCCCCCACGACGGCCCCCTCCGGGCGGCGGCTGAGCTCAGTCACGGCCGGCCTCCGCCCACAGTCGCGGCAGCGCGTTGCCGAGCATGGCGGACCGGTAGGCGGCGCTGGCGCGGGCGTCGTCGATGGGGGTGCCCTCACCGCGCAGCACCGCGGCCGCGGCGGTGACGGTGTCGACGTCCCAGGGCCGCCCCTCGAGCGCGGTCTCGGTGGCCGTGGCGCGGATCGGCGTCGCGGCCACGCCTCCGAGCCCGATGCGAACCCGGGTGACGGTGCCGTCCGCCACGTCGAGGGCGACGGCGACCGCGATCCCGGAGATGTCGTCGAAGCGGCGCTTGGCGATCTTCTGGAACTGGGCCACCGGGCTCAGCGGGAGCGGCACCCGCACGGAGCCGATCAGCTCATCAGGCTCCCGCACCGTCTCGCGGTAGCCGGTGAAGAAGTCGCTCAGGGCCACGACCCGCTCGCCGCGCACCGACACCAGCACCAGCTCCGCCTCGAGGGCGAGCAGCGCCGGTGCCAGGTCACCGATCGGCGAGGCAGTGGCCAGGTTGCCGCCGACGGTGGCGCCGTTGCGGATCAGCCGCGAGGCGAACTGCGGCCACACCTGGTCGAGCATCGGCACCCGGCCCGCGAGTTCGCGCTCGAGCTCGGTGAGCGTGAGCGCCGCCCCGAACCGGATCGCGTCGTCGGCGACCTCCAGCTCGCGCAGCTCCGGCAGCCGGTCCACCGCCACGACGTACGCCGCCCGCTCGCCGCGCAGGTTGACCTCGACTCCCCAGTCGGTGCTGCCCGCGACCACCGTGGCCTCCCGGTGCTCGGACACCAGCTGGAGCGCCTCCTCCAGGCTGGCCGGCCGCGCGAAGCGACCGGTCGGCGTCTCGATCCGCGTCGGTGCCGGGGCAGGCGCGGGCCGGGAGAGCCGGTCGACCAGCGGGTCGTCGGGCGCCGGGTCGGCCAGGGCCCAGGCGGCGTCGCGGATGGGCCGGTAGCCGGTGCACCGGCAGAGGTTGCCGCCGAGCGCGTGGATGTCGAAGCCGTTGGAGCCGTGCTCGACGTCGGGCTCGCGCGGTCGGCGGTCGCGGCGGTAGTACTCGGCCGCCATGCTGCAGACGAACCCCGGCGTGCAGTAGCCGCACTGCGAGCCGCCCCGTCCGGCGAGCTCGCGCTGCACGGGGTGGAGCGCCTCGGGTGAGCCCAGCCCCTCGGCGGTGACGACCTCCTGGCCGTCGAGGGCAGCCGCCGGGACCAGGCAGGCGTTGAGGGCGGTCCACTGCGAGCCGTCGCCGTCGGGCCGGACCACCAGCACCGAGCAGGCGCCGCACTCACCCTCAGCGCAGCCCTCCTTGGCGCCCGTGAACCCGAGGTCGCGCAGCGCGTCGAGCGCGGACGCGTGCACCCGCGTGCCGGCCAGCGAGCGGGGCCGACCGTTGACGGTGATCGACGCCTCCATCCACCCACTCTATGCCGCCGCGTGTGCCGGAGGGTGCGCTCCGGCGCACTCCGGGGCACACGCCGCGATCAGGGGAGCAGCCGTGCGTGGCGGTGGACGTCCTTGTAGAGCAGGTAGCGGAACCGACCGGGGCCACCGGCGTAGCAGGCCTGCGGGCAGAACGCCCGCAGCCACATGAAGTCGCCGGCCTGCACCTCGACCCAGTCACGGTTGAGGAGGTAGACCGCCTTGCCCTCCAGGACGTAGAGGCCGTGCTCCATCACGTGGGTCTCCGGGAACGGGATCGACCCGCCCGGCTCGAAGCTGACGATGTTGACGTGCAGGTCGTGGCGGACGTCGTCGGGGTCGACGAACCGCTGGGTCGCCCAGGCGTCGGTGCCGGGCATGGGTTCGGGCGCGACGTCGTCCTCGTGCGTCACGAAGGCCTCGGGCGTGTCGTAGCCGTCGACGGGCTCGTAGGCCTTCCGGATCCAGTGGAACGTCGCCGTCGCGTCACTGTCGTTGTGGAGCGACCAGGCCGTTCCGGCCGGGAGCAACGCGTAGCTGCCGGGCCGCAGCTCGTGGTCGGTGCCCGCCACGGTGAGGCGAGGCGCGCCGTCGACGACGAAGAGCACCGCCTCGGCGCGGGGGTCGTCGTCGGGCCGGTCGCTACCACCGCCGGGACCGACCTCGACGACGTACTGGCTGAAGGTCTCCGCGAACCCCGACAACGGCCGCGCCAGCACCCAGGCCCGGGTGTCCCGCCAGTGCGGGAGCCGGCTGGTGACGATGTCGCGCATCGTGCCGCGCGGGAGGACGGCGTAGGCCTCGGTGAAGACCGCCCGGTCGGTGGTGAGCTCGTCCTGCGCGGGCAGCCCGCCGCGCGGCACGTAGTAGGTCATGCGTCTCCCCTCTCGAGCAGCCGGCCCCGGGGTGCACCGTCCGGGTCCAGCCGTACGCCGCGCAGCCAGGTCTGCCGCACCGTGCCGGTGAGCGTACGCCCGGCCCAGGCCGAGACCGGGTTGCGGTGGCGCAGCCGCGCCGGGTCGACGGTGAAGGTCTCCTCGGGGGCCAGCACGCAGAGGTCCGCGTCGGCGCCGACCGCGATGCGACCCTTGTGGGCGAGCCCGACGAGGTCGGCGGGTCGCTCGCACATCCACCGCACCACGTCGCCGAGCCCGAGGCCCCGCTTCCGCGCCTCGGTCCACACCGCCGGCAGCCCGAGCTGCAGCGACGCGATGCCGCCCCAGGCGTCGCCGAAGTCGCCGGTGTCGAACCGCTTGAGGTCGGCGGTGCACGGCGAGTGGTCGGTCACGACGAGGTCGATGTCGCCCGCGACGAGTCCCGCCCAGAGCCGGTCGCGGTTGCCCGCGTCGCGGATCGGGGGGCAGCACTTCAGCTGGGTCGCGCCGTCGGGGATCTCCTCCGCACAGAAGCCGAGGTAGTGGGGGCAGGTCTCGACCGTGACGCGGACGCCGTCGCCGCGGGCCGCGCGGAGCACCGGCAGCGCGTCGGCGCTGGAGAGGTGGACGACGTGGGCGCGGGCGCCCGTCGCACGGGCGGCCTCCACCACGCGCTCGATCGCGGCGTTCTCCGCCGCCGGCGGCCGCGACCGGAGGAAGTCGGCGTAGGCCCGCGAGTGCGGCGCCTCGGGCGCGATCTCGGCACCGTCCTCCGCGTGCACGAGCAGCAGCGCGTCGAGACGGGCCAGCTCGGTCATCGTCTCCCGCAGTCCGGGTCCGTCGAGCTCGGGGAACTCCTCGACCCCCGAGGGCAGCAGGAAGCACTTGAAACCGAGGACGCCGGCGGCGTGGAGCTCGGCGAGGTCGGCCACGTTGCCGGGCACGGCGCCGCCCCAGAAGCCCACGTCGACGCGGACCCGGTCGCGGGCGACGGCCTGCTTGGCCCGCAGCCCGTCGAGCGTGGTGGTCGGCGGGATCGAGTTGAGCGGCATGTCGACGATGGTGGTGACACCGCCCGAGGCCGCCGCGCTGGTGGCGGACTCGAAGCCCTCCCACGCCGTACGCCCCGGCTCGTTGACGTGGACGTGGGTGTCGACAAGCCCCGGGAGCAGCACCTCGTCCGCGGCGAGCTCGAGGTCCGCCGGCAGGTCGGCGTCCGCGTCGAGGGTCGCGATCCGGCCGGACCGGATGCCGAGGGAGACCGCGCGCTCGGCACCGGCCACGATCGCGCGGGCGGCGCGGACGACCGTGTCGTACTCCTCAGCTGCCACGGTAGGTGGTGTAGCCGTGAGGGCTCAGCAGCAGCGGGACGTGGTGGTGCTCGTCGGCGGCGATCCGGAATACCACGTCAACCTCCGGGTAGAACGCGTGCTCGCCGAGGTGTGCGGCGGTCACGAACCGCAGCCGGTAGGTGCCGGGGGCCAGGTCGGGCCCGACGCTGGCCACCCGACCGTCGGCGTCGGTCACCCCCTCCCCCAGGACCGTGCCGTCAGGCGCGAGCAGGGTGACGGGGACGCCCGCCGCGGGCCGACCTGCGGCGGTGTCGAGGACGTGCGTGCTCAGCGTGGCCATGGGCCCACCACCTCTTCCAGTCGCAGCAGCGCGATCTCGGCGAGCTGCCCGATCGTCTCCCGGCGCTCGGTGTCGTCGTCGTTGTCGAGCCGGCGGTCGAGCTCGGCCAGGATCTCGTCGGCGTCGCGGCCGGCGGCACGGATCAGGAAGACCCGGTCGAACCGCTGCTCGTAGGCACGGTTGCCGGCGGTCAGCCGCTCGGCCACGGCCCGGTCGCCGGCGTCGACGCCGGACTGCTCCCGCGCCGAGGCGGCCGCGTCGTGCCCGGCACCCGCGCGCTCCCCGATCCGGGGGTGGCGAGCCAGCGCCTGCTCGAGCTCGGCCTCGGACATCGACGAGGCCGCGACCTCGGCCACGCTCCGCAGGGCGCCGAGGTCGGGGAAGGGCCGAGCGGCCACCACGGTGTCGACCCAGCGGGGTACGTCGAGGCAGGCCGCCAGCCGGGACCGGGCCTCGGCCTCGGGGAGCGCGTTGAACTCCTCGAGCGTCATGCGTCGTCCCGGGTCACGGTGGCCTCGATCAGGCCGTAGGGCCGGTCGGCGGCGATGAAGACCTCGCCGTCGTTGGTGAGGCCGAACGGCGCGAGGTCGACCAGGTGGTGGTGCCGGTTGGGCGCCACGAAGGAGATCTCCGCGAGGTCCGGTCGGTGCTCCAGCGCCGCCCGGCCCATCAGCCACAACGTCTCCTGGAGCGCCCGGCTGTGGGTGTTGGCGAAGGTCTCCAGCAGCACGGCCCGCACCTCGGCGTACGCCGTGTTCCATGCCGCCGGGCGGTCGGGACGGTCGGGTCCGAAGGTCCAGGTCGCGGTGAGGGAGGTGGCCAGCACCCGGTCGTCGGCGTCGGCCAGCGTCGTGTAGTCGTCGCGCAGGAACCCCTTGAACTCCGACCCCGTCGACTTGAGCAGCACCAGGTCGGTCAGCCCCGACCGCACCGTCACGCCGCTGTCCGTCACGTCGACGGTGGTGGTGCGGACCTCGGTGCCGCGGCGCACGAAGGCGTGGTCGTGGCCGCCAGTGCCGCCAGGGCCGCCAGGGACCCGCTCCCAGGCGTGCTCCTCGACGCGGACCTCGCAGCCCGTGGCGACCGGCGTGGCCCTGAGCAGCCGGCGTCCGAGGGCCTGTGCGTAGTCCTCGATCGCCTCCACGCCGTGCTCCTTGGCGTAGGCGAAGGCGGTGTTCTTCTGGGTGTCGGTGGGCAGCACGTCGGACTGGTCGCCGTCGAGGTGGGCGGCCGCGAAGTCACCCCGGAGGGCCGTCGAGACGTTGAGGTCGCGGATCTCGTGGCGGGGCGTGTCACGCACGATGCGGACGACGCGGTTCTCCGCCTTGCCGTAGCGGTTGTGCCCGAGCCTGATCCGCACGCTCACCCGCCTCCGACGGGACGCTTGGCCAGGTCGGCGAGCCGGCTCGTCGACAGCCCGGTCCGGTTGCGGACCTCGGACTCCTCCACCGCCCCGCAGTCCAGGCCCCGGAGCACGAAGTCGGCCAGCGCACGGGCCGTCGCCGGCTCGTCGAGGACGGTGGAGCCGGTGCCGCCGGCGTAGGCGCGCAGCCGCTGGGCGGCGCGGTCGAAGCCCTCGCGGAAGAACCCGTGGGTGGCGGCGAACCGGGTCGGCAGCTGGGCGGGGTGGAGGTCCCAGCCCTGGTAGAAGCCCCGCTCCAGGGAGCGCCGCACCAGCCGCAGGTGCTCCTCCCAGCCCGGCAGCAGCTGGTCGTCGACGGGCAGCCGGTTGGTGGAGCCGTCGGAGAGGCGTACGCCGGTGCCGGCAGCCGCGGCCTGCATGACGGCCTTGGCGTGGTCGGCCGCCGGGTGCTCGAGGCTCTGCTGCCCGGCGGCGATCCCGCAGGCGGCGCTGTAGTCGTAGGTGCCGAAGTGGAAGGCGGTGAGCCGGCCCGCGCCCGCCTGGATCATCTGGGGGAGCAGCGTGTGCCCCTGGGGACCCAGCACCGACTGGGGCGTCTCGACCTGGACCTCGAGCTCCAGCCGGCCCTCCACCTCCTCCTCGAGGCGCTCGAAGGCCAGCACCAGGGCGGCGACCTGGTCGACCGAGGTGACCTTGGGCAGGGTCACCACGAAGCCGTCCGGCACCGTGCCGAGGGCCCGGACGAACCCGACGAGCGTGCGCAGCCCGCGGTGGCGGGTCGCGGGCTCGAGACTCTTGATCCGGATGCCCGAGAACGGCGAGGACTCCCCCGCCTCGATCGACTCGGTGAGCGCGGCGGCGGCGGCCGCCGCGTCGTCGTCCTCGGTCTCGTCACCGCGGTCGCCGTAGCCGTCCTCGAAGTCGATGCGCAGGTCCTCCACGGCCTCGGTGTCGAGCTTGGAGAGCACCCGCGCCATCAGATCGTCGTCGTCGCCGATGAGCTCGAGGAACTCCTCGGCGTGGTCGAGCACGACCTGCTCGGCCTGACGGGACAGGTCGTGGACGCTGCGGGCGTGGTACCGGTCGGCGGGGAGGTAGTAGGTGTGGACCGGCTGCCGACCGGGTCGCTCGCCGGGGTAGTCGCGGGCCAGGGCCTGGTCGGCCTCCCCGAGAAGGTCGTCCACCTCGGCCGTCAGGGCATCGAGGTCCATGACGAGAGCCTAGTGTGCGCGGCGTCCCACACCCGGGAACCGCCACGCCGGGGCGTGGGACCGGTTCACTCCCACTCGATGGTGCCGGGCGGCTTGGACGTGATGTCGAGGGTGACCCGGTTGACCTCGGCGACCTCGTTGGTGATGCGGGTCGAGATCGTCTCCAGCACGTCGTAGGGCAACCGGGACCAGTCGGCGGTCATCGCGTCCTCGGAGCTGACCGGCCGCAGCACGATGGGGTGGCCGTAGGTGCGCCCGTCGCCCTGGACCCCGACCGACCGCACGTCGGCGAGCAGCACCACCGGCAGCTGCCAGATGTCGCGGTCCAGGCCCGCCTTGGTGATCTCCTCGCGCGCGATCGCGTCGGCCTCCCGCAGGATGTCGAGCCGCTCGCGGGTCACCTCGCCGACGATCCGGATGCCGAGGCCCGGCCCCGGGAAGGGGTGGCGCCACACGATCTCGGCGGGCAGCCCGAGCTGTTCGCCCACCAGCCGCACCTCGTCCTTGAAGAGGGTGCGCAGCGGCTCGACCAGCTCGAACTCGAGGTCGTCGGGCAGCCCGCCCACGTTGTGGTGGGACTTGATGTTGGAGGTGCCGGCACCGCCGCCGGACTCGACGACGTCGGGGTAGAGCGTGCCCTGGACCAGGAAGGCGACCGACGCGCCCTCGTCGACGGCGTACTTGTGCAGCACCTCGGCCTCGGCCGCCTCGAAGACGCGGATGAACTCGCGGCCGATGACCTTGCGCTTCTCCTCGGGGTCGGAGACGCCGGCCAGGGCGTCGAGGAAGCGCTTCTCGGCATCCACGACGTGGAGGTCGACCCCGGTGGCGGCGACGAAGTCACGCTCCACCTGCTCGGCCTCGCCCTTGCGGAGCAGCCCGTGGTCGACGAAGACGCAGGTGAGCCGGTCGCCGATGGCCCGCTGCACCAGCGCGGCGGCGACCGCGGAGTCGACGCCCCCGGAGAGCCCGCAGATCGCGCGGCCCTCCTCGCCGACCTGTTCGCGGACCCGCTCGACCTGCTCCTCGACGATGTTGACCATCGTCCAGGTGGGCCGGCAGCCCGCGATCTGGTGCAGGAAGTGCTCGAGGACCTGCTGGCCGTGCTCGGTGTGCAGCACCTCGGGGTGCCACTGGACGCCGGCGAGGCCGCGGTCGAGGTCCTCGAAGGCGGCGACCGGGGTCACCGCGGTGGCGGCGAGCACGTCGAAGCCCCGGGGCGCGGCCGTCACCGAGTCGCCGTGGGACATCCAGACCGTGTGCTCGGCGGGTACGTCGGCCAGCAGCGTGCCGGGGGCCGTGACCGCGACCCGGGTGCGGCCGTACTCGCGGGCCCCGGTGTGGGCGACCTCCCCGCCCAGCCCGCGGGCCATCAGCTGGAAGCCGTAGCACATGCCGAAGACCGGCACCCCGGCGCGGAACAGGTCGTCGTCGATGCCGGGCGCGCCCGCGGCGTACACGCTCGAGGGGCCACCGGAGAGAATGATCGCCGCCGGCTTGCGCGCCAGCATCTCGGCGACGGGCATCGAGTGGGGGACGATCTCGGAGTAGACCCGTGCCTCCCGCACCCGGCGGGCGATCAGCTGGGCGTACTGGGCGCCGAAGTCGACCACCAGCACCAGGTCGTGCTCGGGAACCTCCGTCATGGCCGCAGCCTACCGAGCAGCCACGCCCCCACCGCCCCCGGAGGTTGAGGTGCGACGGCGTCCCGCGCTCGCCGGAGGTTGAGGTGCGAAGGCGTCCCGCGCCCGAGCCACGAAACCCCCGGCCCGGCACGCCGACCCCACCCCACGTCGGCGGAGCCTGTCGAGACCAGTGCGCGTGAAAATGAGTCAGGGCCCGGCCGGGGAGGGAGGGTGGCCGGGCCCTGAGCGTCCACCCGCGTGGCGGGTGAACATCCTGACCCGGCATCGGGAGGGAGCATGACGGCCGGGTCTCACCCGTCCCAACGACGGCCGCGCGGGGTGGTTACGCGGGGTCACCGAGAACTTTTTGCGAGTTCTGCAGCGCTCAGGAGACGCCGACCACGGGCAGCCGGAGCGCCCCGGGCGCGGCGTCCGGGACCACCGGCCGCGCGGGTCGCACCGGCGCGACCTGCTCGTAGGCCTCGCCCAGGTCGGGGCGCGGGTCTGCCTGCCCCTTGTTGGGCCAGTACGCCATGGCCCGCTCGGCCTGCGCGGTGATCGTCAGCGACGGGTTCACCCCCAGGTTGGCGGAGATGGCGGACCCGTCGACGACGTGGAGCCCGGGGTAGCCGTAGACGCGCTGGTAGGGGTCGACGACCCCGGACTCCGGCGAGTCGCCGATCGTGCAGCCGCCGATGAAGTGGGCGGTCAGCGGCCGGTTGAAGGGCTCGCCGATGGACCCGCCCGGGGTCCCGCCCATGACCCGCGCCATCCGGCGTACCGCCTCGTTGGCGGCCGGGATCCAGGTGGGGTTGGGGCGACCGTGTCCCTGCCGCGAGGAGAGCCGCCACCCGAGGGGTGTCCGCTGCGGGAACGTCGTGATCGAGTTGTCCAGCGACTGCATCACCAGGGCGATGACGGTGCGCTCCGACCAGTGCCGGAGGTCGTAGAGGTCCCGGACGCTGCGGCGTTCGACCCACAGCTCCCGCAGCCAGGTGCGCCAGCGCGGCAGCGGGCCCTCCCCGTCGGTGAGCACGGTCTGGAGGAGCGCCATGAAGTTGGAGCCCTTGCCGTAGCGGACCGGCTCCACGTGGGTGTCGGCGTCGGGGTGGAAGGAGGAGGTGATCGCCACCCCCTCGGTGTAGTCCACGCTCAGGTCGGGTGCGATCGCGCCGAGGATCGACTCGCTGTTGGTGCGCGTGAGGTGGCCCAGCCGGTCCGACAGCAGCGGCAGGTCGCCCTCGGCCTTCAGCCGGTGGAGCAGGCGCTGGGTGCCCAGGGCGGCCGCGGAGAAGACCACCTGGTCGGCGGTGAACGTCCTGGTCGCCGTACGCCGCGACAGCTTCGCCTTGGTCCAGCGGGCCTCCACGGTGTAGCCGCCGGCCGGGCGTGGCCTGACCCGGGTGACCGTGGTCAGCGGGTGCACGACCGCCCCGGCCTGCTCGGCCAGGTAGAGGTAGTTCTTCACCAGGGTGTTCTTCGCGTTGTGGCGGCACCCGGTCATGCACTCGCCGCAGTTGCGGCACGGGTTGCGGTCGGGGCCGACACCCCCGAAGTAGGGGTCGGCGACCGGCTCCCCGGGCTGCTGCCCGGGACCGCCGAAGAACACGCCGACCGGGGTCGGGTGGAACGTGTGCCCCACCCCCATCTCGCCGGCCACCTTCTCCATCACGTCGTCGGACGGGGTGCGGTGGGGGTAGTCGACCACGCCGAGCATCCGCTTCGCCTGGTCGTAGTAGGGCGCCAGCTCGCGCTTCCAGTCGGTGATGTGGGCCCACGAGGGATCGCGGTAGAAGGCCTCGAGGGGTTCGTAGAGCGTGTTGGCGTAGACGAGCGAGCCGCCGCCCACACCGGCGCCGGCCAGGATCAGGCAGTCCCTGACCATGTCGATGCGCTGGATGCCGTAGCAGCCGACCGCGGGGGCGAAGAGGAACCGCCTGGTGTCGAACGACGTCGCGGCGAAGTCGCTGTCCTCGAAGCGGGCGCCGGCCTCCAGGACGCCCACCCGGTAGCCCTTCTCGGTGAGCCGCAGGGCCGTGACGGAGCCGCCGAAGCCGGACCCGATCACCAGGACGTCGTAGTGGGTCATCGCTCAGGCACGCCCCAGCTTCTTGAGCACGCGCAGCGAGGCGGTCATCACCGCGGCGTACTGCTCCTGGTCCAGCCCGAACGACGGTCCGATGCGTAGGCCGCGCTGGGTGCCGACCGACTGCGTCTCGGTGTAGCGGAGGATGCCCTCGCTCCCCTGCCGGCGCCCCATCCCGGACTGCCGCATGCCGCCCATGGGGGCGGCCAGCGTCCCGAAGGTCGCTCCGAAGCCCTCGTTGATGTTGACCGTCCCGCACCTGATCTCGCGGGCGATCTGCCGGGCGCGACGGCCGTCCTGGCTGTAGATCGAGGCGTTGAGGCCGTAGTCGCCCTGGTTGGCCCGCGCCACCGCGTCGGCCTCGTCGTGGAAGCGGTAGAGCGCCACCACCGGCCCGAAGGTCTCGTGGCCGAAGCAGGTCATCTCGGGGGTGACGCCCTCGAGGATCGTCGGCTCGTAGAAGTACGGGCCGAGGTCGGGGCGGGGGCGGCCGCCGGTGAGCAGCCTCGCGCCCTTGCTCACCGCGTCCTCGACGTGGGTGGTGACCGTGTCGAGCTGCTGCTGGGAGATCAGGGGACCCATGTCGACCGACCAGTCGAGCGTGGAGCCGAGCGTCATCGCCTCGGTCCGGGCCACGAACCGCTCGACGAAGCGGTCGTAGACCTGGTCGGCGACGTAGAACCGCTCGGTGGAGACGCAGAGCTGTCCGGCGTTGGAGAACGCCGCGCGGGTGGCACCCTCGGCGGCCTTCTCCAGGTCGGCGTCCCGGAGCACCAGCAACGGGTTCTTGCCGCCGAGCTCCAGCGAGCACCCGATCAACCGGTCGGCACACTGGGAGGCGATGAGCCGGCCCGTGGCCGTCGAGCCGGTGAAGCAGATGTAGTCGGAGCCCTCGATGAGCGGCGGACCGATGTCCTTGCCCGGGCCGGCCACGACCTGCCAGAGGTCGCGCGGGAGGCCGGCCTGCTCGAGCAGCTCGGCCCCCAGCAGCGCGGTGAGCATGGTCTGGGCGTCGGGCTTGATGACCACGGCGTTCCCGGCAGCCAGCGCCGGCAGCCCGTCGCAGAGCGCCATCGTGAAGGGGTAGTTCCAGGGCGAGATGATGCCCACGACACCCTTCGGCACCCGGTTGAGCTCCACGTGGGTGAGACCCGGGAACATGCCCGGGACCCGCCGGGTCGCGAGGTGGTCCTCGGCGGTGCGGGCGTAGTAGCGCGCGGTGAGCGCGACGTGGGCCACCTCGAGGAACGCGTCCTTGCGCGCCTTGCCGGACTCCAGACCGACCAGGTCACAGATCTCGGCCTGCCGGTCGAGGACCAGGTCGTGGAGGCGCAGCAGCACGGCGGCCCGCTCGGCCACCGGGGTGCGGGCCCAGGTCTCCTGGGCGCGGCGGGCCCGCGCGACGGCGTCCCGCACGTCGGCGGTCGACGACTGGGGCACGTGGGCCAGCGGCTGGCCGTTGAGCGGCGACGAGACGGGCGTGGTCTCCCCGCCGCTGGCGAGGACGCGGCCGGTCAGCCGGCGTACGTCGTCGGGCTCGAGTGCGTAGGAAGCGCGGGGGTCGTGCTCGGGGTCGGCCGGACCGTCGACCAGCGGTCCGCCGGAGGGGTTGGTGGCGCTCATGCCTACCGAGAGTATGTGACCCCGGTCTCGTGATCCAGAGTATGCGGACCGACTGAGACGCTTGACACACTGCGGCGCGCTGTCAAGCGGGGCCGGCGATCTCCGGCGCGCTCACGCGGGCCTCGTCGGCCTCCTGGTCGGTGAGCTTCCGCTGCGACTGCCGCTCGGCCTCCACCCGGCGCAGGTAGTGGTCGACCTCCTCGGCGACGCGGGACTCGTCCCACCCCAGCGCCTCCGCCATCAGCTCCGCCGTCGGGCGGGCGGCGACGGTGCCGCGGTCGAAGGTCTCGATCGAGATGCGGGTACGTCGGGTGAGCACGTCGTCGAGGTGCCGGGCACCCTCGTGGGTGACCGCGTGCACCACCTCGGCGCGCAGGTAGATCCCCTCGCTGCCCTCCAACGGCTCGGCCAGCCCGGGGCTCTCCTCCATCAGGTCGAGCAGCTCGTCGATCAGGCCGCCGTAGCGGCCCAGCAGATGGTCGACGTGGGCCAGGCTCAGCCCGGCGCGGCGCGCCAGCATGACCCGCTGGTTGGTGCGGGCCTCGAAGCCGGACGCGCCCGCGAGCGGGACCCGGTCGGTGATGCAGGTGCGCACCGGCGCCTGGGTGTCCTCGAGCAGGTCGACCACGGCGTCGATGGCGTCCTTGGCCATGACCCGCCACGTCGTCAGCTTGCCGCCGGCGATCAGCACGAGTCCCGGGGCCGGGACGGTGACGGTGTGCTCGCGGGAGATCCGCGAGGTCGGCTCGGTCTCGCCCGACAGGAGCGGTCGCAGCCCGGCGTACACCCCCTCGACGTCGGTGTGGTCGAGCGGCTCCCGCAGCACCCGGTTGGCGTGGCCGAGCAGGTAGTCGATGTCGGCACGACTGGCGGCCGGATGGGCCTTGTCGAGGTCCCACGGGGTGTCGGTGGTGCCGATGATCCAGTGGGTGCCCCACGGGATGACGAAGAGCACGGACTTCTCGGTGCGGGTGATGATCCCGCACTCCGAACGGATCCGGTCGCGCGGCACCACGAGGTGGATCCCCTTGGAGGCGCGGACGTGGAGCCGGCCCGCACCCGCGAGCTGCTGGATCTCGTCGGTCCAGACGCCGGCCGCGTTGATGACGACCCGGGCCCGCACCTCGAGCTCGCGACCCGTCTCGAGGTCCGTGGCCCGGACCCCCACGACCTGGTCACCGTCGCGGAGGAACCCCGACACCCGGGTGCGGGTGGCGACGTGGGCGCCGTAGGAGGCGGCCGTCCGCGCGATCGACACGACCAGGCGGGCGTCGTCGACCTGGCAGTCGTAGTACTTGATCGCCCCGGACAGCTCGTCGGTGCGCAGGTCGGGGGCGATCCGCGCGACCTGCTTGCGGAACAGGTGGCGGTGGCGTGGCACGCCCATGTCGTACTTGCCCAGCATCGCCATCGCGTCGTAGAGCGCCAGCCCGGCGCCGACGTAGGGCCGCTCGAGCGTGCGGTGGAGCGGGTAGAGGAAGGGCACCGGCCGCACCAGGTGGGGCGCCAGCCGCGTCAGCTGCAGCCCGCGCTCGGAGAGCGCCTCGCGCACCAGCCCGAAGTCGAGCATCTCGAGGTAGCGAAGCCCACCGTGGACCAGCTTCGAGCTGCGGCTGCTGGTGCCGGAGGCCAGGTCGCGCTGCTCGAGCAGCCCTACCGAGAGGCCGCGGGTCGCGGCGTCGTTGGCGATGCCGACGCCGGTGATCCCCCCACCGACGACGAGGACGTCGATCGGCCGCTCCGGGGTCGCGGCGCTCATCGCCGCGAGGGACTCCTCGCGGCTCGCCGGCCCCAGCCCACCCGTCACTCGACGACGACCTCGATCCGCTGGAACTCCTTGAGCTCGGTGTAGCCCGTGGTGGCCATCGCCCGGCGCAGCGCGCCCACGAGGTTCATCGTCCCGTCGGCGACCCGCGAGGGGCCGAACAGGATCTCCTCGAGCGTGCCCACCGTCTCGAACTGGACCCGCTGGCCGCGGGGCAGCTCGGGGTGGTGGGCCTCGGTCCCCCAGTGGAAGCCGTGGCCCGGGGCGTCGCTGGCGCGGGCGAACGGCGAGCCGACCATGACCGCGTCGGCACCGCAGGCGACGGCCTTGGCGATGTCACCCGAGCGGCCGATGGAGCCGTCGGCGATCACGTGGACGTAGCGGCCGCCGGACTCGTCGAGGTAGTCGCGGCGCGCAGCGGCCACGTCGGCGACGGCGCTGGCCATGGGGACCGCCAGGCCGAGGACGGTGCGCGTGGTGTGGGCCGCTCCCCCGCCGAACCCGACGAGGACGCCGGCCGCGCCGGTGCGCATGAGGTGGAGGGCGGCCTGGTAGGTCGCACACCCGCCGACGATGACCGGTACGTCGAGCTCGTAGATGAACTCCTTGAGGTTGAGCGGCTCGGCCTGGCTCGAGACGTGCTCGGCACTGACGGTGGTGCCCCGGATCACGAACATGTCGACGCCGGCGTCCACGACGGTCTTGGCGAACTCCTTGGTCCGCTGCGGGCTCAGGCTGCCCGCCACGGTCACGCCCGCGTCGCGCATCTGGTGGAGGCGGGCCGTGATCAGCTCGGGCTTGATCGGCTCGGCGTACATGTCCTGCATCCGGGTGGTCGCCTCGGCGCCGTCGAGGTCGGCCACCTCCGCGAGCAGCGCGGTCGGGTCGTCGTAGCGGGTCCAGAGCCCCTCGAGGTTGAGGACGCCGAGCCCGCCGTGGCGGCCCAGGGCGATGGCGGTCGTCGGCGACATGACCGAGTCCATCGGCGCGGCGACGATCGGGAGCTCGAACCGGTAGGCGTCGATCTGCCAGGCGGTGCTGACCTCCTCGGGGTCGCGGGTACGCCGGGAGGGGACGATGGCGATGTCGTCGAAGGAAAAGGCGCGGCGACCCCGCTTGGCCCGGCCGATCTCGATCTCCGTCACGCCGTCAGGCTACCGAGTCGGTCGACCCCGGACCGGTGGCCGGTGCAGGATGACCCCCGTGGACGGCATCGGCGGACTCTCGGGATGGCTCGGCACGGTGATCGGCACACCCGATCCCCCCGGGCTCGGTCGGTTCTACCAGGCGCTGCTCGGCGGCGACCTCGACCAGGGCGATCCGGCGTTCGTCACCCTCCACCGGAGCGGGACGCGGACCTATCTTGCCTTCCAGCTCGAGGAGGAGCACGTGCCGCCCGCGTGGCCGACGACGCCGGGTGACCAGCAGATGCAGCTCCACCTCGACGTCGGCGTCCGCTCGGTGCCCGACGCCGTCCGCGCGGCGGAGGGCCTCGGCGCCACCCAGGCGTCGTACCAGCCCCAGGACGACGTCCGCGTCATGCTCGACCCCGCCGGCCACCCGTTCTGCCTCTACCGCGACGCCGGCTGACCCGTCACTCCGGCTGGTCCACACCCTGCCGAGCCGTCACTTGTGCTGGTTCAGACCGTGCCGAGCCGTCACTGCAGCTGGTTCAGACCGTGCCGAGCCGTCACTGCAGCTGGTTTACCCGGTCCGACGAGCCGCCAGGCGTGGCGCGAGCCCACCGTGGCGCTCATGGCAGGAGGCGTCAGAGGGCTGTGTTCACGCTGCAGAACTGACGGCTCGGCGGCTCGTGAACCAGCAGAACTGACGGCTCGGCCCCATCTGAACCAGCACAAGTGACGGCTCGGCGCCATCTGAACCAGCACAAGTGACGGCTCGGCGGGGTCAGGGTGGTCAGCGGCCGGTGTAGTTGGGGGCCTCGCTGGTCATCTGGACCCCGTGGGGGTGGCTCTCGGTGAGCGAGGCCGAGGTGATGCGCACGAACCGACCCTTCTCCTGCAGCTCGGGGACGGTCCGCGCGCCGACGTAGAACATCGACTGGTTGAGGCCGCCGATCAGCTGGTGGGCGACGGCGGCCAGCGGTCCCCGGTAGGCCACCTGGCCCTCGATGCCCTCGGGGACGATCTCGTCGTCGGAGGCCACCTCGGCCTGGAAGTAGCGGTCCTTCGAGTACGACTTCTTGCCCCGGCTGCTCATCGCGCCGAGCGAGCCCATCCCGCGGTAGGACTTGTACTGCTTGCCGTTGACGAACACCAGCTCACCGGGTGACTCCTCGCAGCCGGCGAGCAGCGACCCCACCATGACCGTGTCGGCGCCCGCGACGATCGCCTTCGCGATCTCGCCGGAGTACTTCATGCCCCCGTCGGCGATGACGGGTACGCCGGCGGGCCGGCACGCCAGCGAGGCGTCGTGGACCGCGGTGATCTGGGGGACCCCCACGCCGGTGACGACCCGGGTGGTGCAGATCGAACCCGGCCCGACGCCGACCTTGACCGCGTCGGCCCCCGCGTCGACGAAGGCCTGCGCGCCCTCACGGGTCGCGACGTTGCCGCCGATCACCTGAACGTGGGCGGTCGCGGGGTCGGACTTCAGCCGGGCGACCATGTCGAGCAGCAGCCGCACGTTGCCGTGGGCGGTGTCGGCCACCAGCACGTCGACGCCCGCCTCGACCAGCGTGGTCGCGCGGTCCCAGGCGTCGCCGAAGTAGCCGATCGCGGCACCGACCATGAGCCGACCGTCGGCGTCCTTGGACGCCTTCGGGAACTGCTCGGACTTCACGAAGTCCTTGACGGTGATCAGGCCCGCGAGACGGCCCTGCTCGTCGACGAGCGGGAGCCGCTCCCTCTTGTGCTTGCGCAGCAGTGCCGTGGCCTCGTCGCGGGAGATGCCGACGTGGCCGGTGACCAGCGGCATCCGCGTCATGACCTCGTCCACCTTGGTGGTGGCCCACTCCGCGACCGGGGTGAAACGCAGGTCGCGGTTGGTGCAGATGCCGAGCAGCCGCTCCTCCACGTCGACGACCGGCAGGCCCGAGACGCGGTACTCCCCACAGATCCGGTCGAGGTCCTCCAGCGTCGCATCGGGCCCGATCGTGACGGGGTTGGAGATGATGCCGGTCTGGGTCCGCTTCACGAGGTCGACCTGGTAGGCCTGGTCGGCGACCGACAGGTTGCGGTGCAGCACCCCGAGACCGCCTTGGCGCGCCATCGCGATCGCCATCCGCGACTCGGTCACGGTGTCCATGGCCGCGCTGACGAGCGGCACGCGCAGCGAGATCTCGCGGGTCAACCGCGAGGTGGTGTCGATGTCGCTGGGTGCCAGGTCGGAGTGGCCGGGCAGCAGCAGCACGTCGTCGTAGGTGAGACCGAGCGCGGCGAACTTCTCAGGGACCTCCACGCGCCTCAGTCTAGGTGCCGCGCCCGCGCAGCCGGGCAGCCGCTTCGACCACTTGCCACCATGGGGGCATGCGCGACCTTCCGCCCCACGTCCTGGTCCTCTTCGGCGCCACCGGCGACCTGGCTGCCCGCAAGCTCTTCCCGGGCCTCTACACGCTGGCCGCCCGCGGGCTCCTCCCCGAGGAATACGCCGTCGTCGGCAGCGGCCGCAGCGAGCGGTCCGACGACGAGGTCCGCGACCTGGTCCGGCAGGCGGTCGACGACGCCGTCGACGACGTCGACGAGGGGGTGCTGGAGGACCTGCTGGGGCGGCTGAGCTACTGCGCGGCCACCGATGAGGACGGCTCCGACCTCGCCGAGGTGGTCCGGGCCGTCGAGGACGACCTCGACACCGAGGTGGGCAACGTGCGCCGGCTGCTCTACCTCTCCGTGCCGCCGGACGTGCTGGAGTCGATGGCGGCCATGCTCGGGCGCGAGGGCCTGACCGAGCGGGCACGGCTGGTCGTCGAGAAGCCCTTCGGCCTCGACCTGGCCAGCTCTCGCAGCCTGGACGCCGCGCTCCGGGAGGTCGCCGAGGAGGACCAGGTTTTCCGCATCGACCACTTCCTCGGCAAGGAGGCGGTGCAGAACATCCTGGCGCTGCGGTTCGCCAACGGGGTGCTGGAACCGGCCTGGAACCGGCACAGCATCGAGTCGGTGCAGATCGACGTCCCCGAGACCCTCGGGATGGAGGGGCGGGGCAGCTTCTACGAGTCGACCGGCTGCCTGCGTGACATGGTCTCGACCCACCTGTGCCAGCTGCTGGGCTTCGTGGCGCTGGAGGAGCCGGAGGACCTCGACGAGCGGTCGGTCCGCGACGCCAAGGCGGCCGTGTTCGAGAGCCTGCGGCCCCTCGACCCCAGCCGGGTCGTGCTCGGTCAGTACGACGGCTACCGGGACGAGGACGACGTCGACGACGACTCCGACGTCGAGACCCTCGTCGCGCTGGAGGCGTACGTCGACAACGACCGCTGGCGCGACGTGCCCTTCCTGCTGCGCACCGGCAAGCGGATGGCCGAGACACGGAGGACCATCACCCTGCGCTTCCGCACCCCGGCCACGACCGTGCTGCCCGGTGCCGAGTGCGCCGCCAACGAGCTGGTGCTGGAGCTCACCGACGACGTGCAGATCCAGCTCGACGTGCGAGCCAAGCGACCCGGGCCCACGATGCACCTGACCGAGGGCACCTTCCGCCTCGACCTGGCCGAGGACGTGGACGAGGAGGAGGCCGAGCCGCTGGCGGCGTACGAGCGGCTGCTGCTCGACACGCTGGAGGGCGACCGGACGTTCTTCACCCGCTCCGACGAGGTGGACCGGCTCTGGCAGGTGGTGCAACCGGTCCTCGACGACCGGCCGCAGGTGCACCCGTACGAGCCGGGCAGCTGGGGGCCCGAGGCGGCGGTGGCCCTGGCGCCCGGCGGATGGCGGCTCGGCCGATGAGCGGGCAGGCCGCGATCTCCGACCACGGGATCATCGGCGACCTGCGCAGCTGCGCCCTGGTCGCGACCGACGGGACCATCGACTGGTTCTGTCCGCAGCGCTTCGACGGCCCGAGCGTCTTCGGCCGCCTGCTCGACGAGGACGCCGGCCACTGGGGCATCGAGATCGTCGGCGGCCACAGCAGGACCCACCAGTTCTACCTGCCCGACTCCGCGGTGCTGGTGACGCGGTTCATGTGCCCGGCGGGGGTCGCCGAGGTGCACGACTTCTTCCCCCTGCTGCAGGCGCACGACCCCGACCACCGGCAACGGCTGGTACGCCGGATCCGCTCGGTGCGCGGCGAGGTCACGATCCGGACGGTCCTGCAGGCGCGGCCCGACTACGGCCGCGAGCGGCCCAGCCCGCAGCGCACCGACGCCGGGGTGCTCCTGGTCGACGGCGACGTACGCCTCGGCATCACGGCCACCCACGACCTCGAGGTGGTCGACGGCGGCGTGGCGGCGGAGGTGACCCTCGACCACGGGCAGGAGGCGCGCTTCACCCTGCACGTGCTGGAAGCCGGGGACGACCTCCCGGAGGAGTCGGACCTCGAGCACGCCTTCGAGGAGACGACCCGGTTCTGGAGGTCGTGGCTGGACCGTTCCCTCTACCGGGGCCGGTGGCGCGAGATGGTGCAGCGGTCCGCGATCACCCTCAAGCTGCTGACCCACGAGCCGACCGGTGCCGTGGTGGCCGCACCGACCACGAGCCTGCCCGAGGAGGTCGGGGGCGAGCGCAACTGGGACTACCGCTACGTGTGGGTCCGGGACGCCGCCTTCACGATCTACGCGCTGCTGCGGCTCGGCTTCACCGACGAGGCGGCGTCCTTCATGCGGTGGCTGTCCGAGCGCATGGGGGACGACACGACGTCGGAGGGCGGCTCCGACGGATCCGGCCTGGGGCCGCTGCGCAACCTCTACGACCTCGACGGCAACGTGCCCGGCACCGAGCACGAGCTCGACCACCTCCGCGGCCACGCCGACTCACGCCCGGTCCGGGTCGGCAACGCCGCCGCCGAGCAGCTGCAGCTCGACATCTACGGCGAGGTCATCGACTCGGTCTACCTCTACAACAAGTACGGACCCGGCATCAGCGTCGACGCGTGGCGGGACATGACCCGCATCGTCGACTGGGTGGCGGAGCACTGGGAACGTGAGGACGCCGGGATGTGGGAGATCCGGGACGACCCCCGGCCCCACACCACCTCCCGCCTGATGTGCTGGGTCGCCATCGAGCGGATGATCCGGATGGCCCGGCAGCGCGGCCTCCCCGGCGACCTCTCCGCCTGGGGCAGGGTGCGCGACGCGATCCAGCGCCACGTCGTGGAGGACTGCTGGAACGACGAGCTCGGTTCTTTCGTCCAGCACGCCGGCGGCGACACGGTCGACGCCGGGCTGCTGCTGATGCCGCTGGTGAAGTTCCTCGCCCCCAACGACCCACGGTTCCTCTCCACGCTCGAGGCGCTGGAGGACCGGCTGGTCGCCGACAGCCTGGTCTTCCGCTACGACCTCGGCCGCGCCCCCGACGGGCTCGACGGCGTCGAGGGCACGTTCTCGATCTGCTCGTTCTGGTACGTCGAGGCGCTGACCCGGGCGGGCCGGCTCGAGGACGCGCGGCTGGCGCTCGAGAAGATGTTCACCTACGCCAACCACCTCGGTCTGTACGCCGAGCAGGTGGGCCTGACCGGTGACCAGCTGGGCAACTTCCCGCAGGCCTTCACCCACCTCAGCCTGATCTCGGCGGCCATCAACCTCGACCGCGCG
Organism: Nocardioides coralli; assembly: GCF_019880385.1. NCBI lineage: Bacteria > Bacillati > Actinomycetota > Actinomycetes > Propionibacteriales > Nocardioidaceae > Nocardioides > Nocardioides coralli. Next base: position 796,235 of record NZ_CP082273.1, on the reverse strand, counting down.
CTGGGCTGAGAGCCGAGGGCGTCAGCCGGTGGCGCGTCCGGCGGGAGGACGGGAGACCCCTCGGCTCACGGATTCCGCACGGTCGGGCGCGGCCGCGGGTCCGGCCCGGTGACGGCCAGGTGCCAGACCCAGAAGCCCAGGCCTGCCGCGACCATCACGGTCGACGCCAGGGCCAGGGTCAGCACGGAGCCGGTCACCAACGGCGCGAGCGCGCTGGCCGCGACCCCGTTGAGCAGCAGGGTGAAGAACGTGAACATCGAGACCGCCGCGCCCCGGCTGGCCGGGAACATGTCGAGCAGCGCCAGCTGGAGGCTGGGGTACGCCGCCGCCGTACCGACCGCGATCAGCGCCGGACCCACGACGGCCCAGGGCAGGTCGGCCGCGGTCGGCAGCGTCGCCAGCCCCACGTTGACCAGCGCCCCGAGGACCGAGAACACAATGGCCGCCGTGATCAGGGTGCTGGGAGCCACGCGGCCGGCTGCACGACCGGAGACGAGCGCGCCCAGCGTGACGCCGCCGATCATCGGCACGAAGAAGACCCAGAAGTCGAGCTCGCCCAGACCGAGCAGCTCCACGACGAAGATCGGCGCGGCCCCGATGTAGAGGAACTGCCCCGCGAAGCCGAGCGCCGCGGCCCACGCGACCCGGTGGAAGGGCAGGTGGCGGGTCACCGCCAGCATCGACCCGACCAGCGCCCCCACCCTCAGCGGCGTGCGCTGGTCGGGCGGGTGGGTCTCGGGGAGGGCGACGGCCACCACCGTCACGAGGAGCAGCCCGATCCCCGCCATGAACCAGAAGACGACCGGCCACGGACCCACCTGCAGCAGGAGGCCGCCGATGATCGGCGCGACCGCCGGGGCGAGGCCGAAGATGAGCATGATCCGGCTCATCATCCGCTGCGCCTGCGCGCCGTCGTACATGTCGCGCACCACCGTGCGGCTGACGATCACCCCACCGCCCGCGCTGAGACCCTGCAGCACCCGGAACACCAGCAGGCTGCCGAGGCCGGGGGCGAAGGCGCAGCCGATCGACGACGCGACGTAGACCGCGACCCCACCGACGATGACCGGCTTGCGGCCCAGCGCGTCGGAGAGCGGCCCGTGGAAGGGGCTCATCAGCCCGAACGCGAGCAGGTACGTCGAGACGACGAGCTGCATCTCGGCGCTGTCGACCGCGAAGTCGCGGCCCATCTCCTGGAACGCCGGGAAGGGGGTGTCGATGCTGAAGGGACCGAGCATCGACAGGCCGGCGAGGATGACCGGCACCAACCACAGCAGGCGCCGCTCCGCGGCACGGGAGAGCACGGGGGAGGTCACGCCGCAGCCTTCCACACGCCGGCCGCCCGGCGACGGGTGGTCGCGCTCAGCCCACGGCCGCCGGCGCGGTCGCCGGCTCCCGACGCGCCCACACCTGCCAACCGACGGCCGTGAGCACCGCGATCACCCACAGCTGCAGCTCCTCCCACACCCAGTGCGGGTCCTGCTCGGGCGCGAGGGCGGCGATCGCGGTGTCGATGACCATCCAGGCCACGAAGAGGCCGGTCACGGCCCCGAGCACCCCGAGCAGGCGCACCGCCAGCCCCCGCCCGGCCGTGACGGCCAGCCCGATCGCCACCACGCCGACCAGGAAGGTGAGCATGCCCGCCAGGAACAGCGGGCTCTCTGCCGGGCTGCGGTCGAGCCCACCCGCGGTCCCGATCGCCACGGCCTTGACCGCCCAGATCACCACTGCCCCGGTCGTCGCCCAGGTGGCCACCCTCGCTGCCGTCATGGGGGAAGTGAAGCACCCGCGAGCCCACCGCACGGGCAACCCGCCGGGGACGACGACGGCCCACCCGGTGAGACCGGGTGGGCCGTCGCGTTGAGCAGGTGGCTCAGTGGCCGTGGCCGTGGCCATGGCCGGCGGCAGCCGGCTCCTCCTCCTCGGGCTTGTCGACGACCAGCGTCTCGGTCGTCAGCAGCATGGCGGCGATCGAGGTGGCGTTGACCAGCGCGGAACGGGTCACCTTCACCGGGTCGAGGACGCCCTGGCCGACCAGGTCGCCGTACTCGCCGGTCGCGGCGTTGAAGCCGGTGCCGGTGCCGCCCTCGCGGACCTTGGCGACCACGACGTAGCCGTTGTCGCCGCCGTTCTCGGCGATCCAGCGCAGCGGCTCGTCGGCGGCCTTGCGCACGACACGGACGCCGACGGCCTCGTCACCCTCGAGCCCGAGGTCGTTGTCGAGCACCGAGACCGCGTGGATCAGCGAGGAACCACCGCCAGGGACGATGCCCTCCTCGATCGCGGCGCGCGTCGCGGAGACGGCGTCCTCGATGCGGTGCTTCTTCTCCTTCAGCTCCACCTCGGTGGCGGCGCCGACCTTGATCACGCAGACGCCGCCGGCCAGCTTGGCCAGCCGCTCCTGCAGCTTCTCGCGGTCCCAGTCGGAGTCGGTGTTCTCGATCTCCGCCTTGATCTGGTTGACCCGCGCCTCGACCTCGGCGGCGTCGCCGGCCCCGTCGACGATCGTCGTGTTGTCCTTGGTGACCACGACGCGCCGGGCCTGGCCCAGCACCTCCAGACCGACCTGGTCGAGCTTGAGCCCGACCTCGGGGGCCACGACCTGGCCGCCGGTGAGGGTCGCGATGTCCTGCATCATCGCCTTGCGACGGTCGCCGAACGCCGGGCTCTTGACGGCCACCGCGGTGAAGGTGCCGCGGATCTTGTTGACCACCAGCGTCGAGAGGGCCTCGCCCTCCACGTCCTCGGCGAGGATGAAGAGCGGCTTGCTCGCGCCCATGACCTTCTCCAGCAGCGGCAGCAGCTCCTGCACCGAGGAGATCTTGCCCTGGTGGAGCAGGATGTAGGGCTCGTCGAGGACGGCCTCCATGCGCTCCGGGTCGGAGACGAAGTACGCCGAGATGTAGCCCTTGTCGAACTGCATGCCCTCGGTGAACTCGAGCTCGGTGCCCATGGTGTTGGCTTCCTCGACGGTGATCACACCGTCCTTGCCGACTTTGTCGAAGGCCTGCGCGAGGAGCTCGCCGATGTGGCTGTCGCGGGAGCTGATGGTGGCGACGGAGGCCATGTCCTCCTTGGTCTCCACCTCGCGCGCGGTCTCGAGCAGCGCGTCGCTGACGGCCTCGGCCGCGGCGTCCATGCCGCGCTTGAGGCCCATCGGGTTGACGCCGGCCGCGACGGCCCGCAGGCCCTCGTGGACCATGGCCTGCGCGAGCACCGTCGCGGTGGTCGTGCCGTCACCGGCGATGTCGTTGGTCTTGGTGGCGACCTCCTTGGTGAGCTGGGCACCGAGGTTCTCGAAGGGGTCGTCGAGCTCGACCTCACGGGCGACGGTTACTCCGTCGTTGGTGATGGTCGGGGCGCCCCACTTCTTGTCGAGCACGACGTAGCGGCCCTTGGGGCCGAGGGTCACCTTGACGGTGTCGGCGAGGGCGTCGACACCGCGCTCGAGCGCGCGGCGGGCGTCCTCGTCGAACTCCAGGATCTTGGGCATGGGGTTCCTCGTTCTCCTCGTGGGTGGGGAAACGGATAGTCCCTAACGAACGGGCTGACGATTCCGGGGAATCGCGACCGTTTCGTTAGGGACTATCGCGAAAAGGGGTGGAACGTCAGCCGACCACGGCGAGGACGTCGCGGGCGCTGAGGATCAGGTACTCCTCACCGGCGTACTTGACCTCGGTGCCGCCGTACTTGCTGTAGATGACCTTGTCGCCCACGGCCACGTCCAGCGGGACGCGGTTGCCGTTGTCGTCGATGCGACCGGGACCGATCGCCAGGACCTCGCCCTCCTGGGGCTTCTCCTTGGCGGTGTCGGGGATGACCAGGCCGGAGGCGGTGGTCTGCTCGGCGTCGAGGGGCTTCACGACGATGCGGTCCTCGAGGGGCTTGATGTTGACCGACACTTCTGATCAACCTCTACTTTCTCTTCATCCTGCGGAGGAGCCCGGCGGCTCCGGGACGTTTGTGCCTGCGGGGGACGTACGTCGTCGCGGGTGCCGTGCGTCGTCGCAAGCGCTGGCACCCTCAGGGCGAGAGTGCCAGATCAGACGCTAGCACTCACCCCACGTGAGTGCCAGAGTGGGCTGCCCAGGCCCGACCGTGTCGACCGGCTCCACCTGCCGGGAGCCCCACCCGCTCCTCTGACAGGATCGGCGGATGCACCTCGACGCCTTCCGGTGGCTGCTCACCGACGACGGTCAGCAGCTGCTCGCCGCCGCCGAGTCCGAGACCGGCGAGGAGCTGGCGGTGCAGTCCCGGCTGCGCAGGTTGGGCACCTCCGACCAGGTGGCGGCCGCCCTCACCCAGGTCGAGCTGCGACGCCGCGCCGTCGACAAGTTCGGCGACCTGGCCCGCCGGATGTACTTCACCCCCGAGGGCCTCGAGCAGGCGACCCGGCTCCCGGTCGCGCGCCACCGCGCGGCCCGGCTCGAGGCGGCCTCGACCACCACCGTCATCGACCTGGGCTGCGGCATCGGCGGCGACCTCGTCGCGGCCGCGGCGGCGGGCATGACCGTGGCGGGAGTCGACCTCGACCCGGTGCGCGTCGCGGTGGCCGAGGCCAACCTGGCGGCGCTGGGGCTGCCCGGCGCGGTCACGGTCGCCGACGCGACCCGGCTCGACACCTCCCCCTTCGACGTGGCGTTCGCCGACCCCGCACGGCGCTCCGCGCGCGGTCGGCAGTTCTCCGTCGACGACTGGACGCCGCCGTGGTCGTTCGTCTCGGAGCTGTTCCGGCGCGCCGCGTGCGTCAAGGTGGCCCCGGGCATCCCCCACGACCTGGTTCCCGCCGAGGTGGAGGCCGAGTGGGTCAGCGACCACGGCGAGGTGAAGGAGGCCGCGCTCTGGTCGGAGAGGCTGGCGACCGTCTCGCGCCGGGCCACGGTGATCGGCCACGGTGGCCTGGCGACGATCACCGACGAGGACGACGACGCGGCGGAGGTCCGGGCCGTGGCCGACTACCTCTACGAGCCGGACGGCGCGGTGATCCGGGCGGGGCTGGTCACCGCCGTCGCCGCGGGGGTCGGTGGCGGACTCGTCGACGAGCACATCGCCTACGTCACCTCCGACCACGCCTTCCGGACCCCGTTCGCCCGCGGCTACCGGGTGACCGAGGAGCTCCCCTACCGGGAGAAGCCGCTCCGCGCCGCCCTGCGCGAGCGTGGGATCGGATCACTGACGATCAAGAAGCGCGGGGTCAGCGTCGTGCCCGACCAGCTGCGACAGCGGCTGTCGCTGCAGGGTGACCGGGCCGCGACGCTGGTACTGACGCGGGTCGCCGGCCACGGGACCGCGCTGCTCGTCGAGCCGCTCTAGGCGGCGTCAGACCCCGCAGCCGGCACGGGGTACGCCGGGCATGTGGACCGGCAGCCGGCCCGGTGCGGTCGCCTGGCCGGTGAGCACGTCGACCAGTGCGGACATCGCTCCCGGGGTGGCCCCGTAGGTCGCCACGCGCACCCGCGCGCGGGACGAGGCGAGCACGTAGGGGGTGTCCGTGGCCACGGCGACGTCGCCGGTGACCGGCCCGTCGCCGTACCCGGCGAAGGCCACGCGGGCCGCGTCGCCGAGCCGTTCCTCCTCGTCGGCCTGCCACGCGGCGAGCGCCTCGCGGCGCCGGCGCTCCTGCCGCTGCCACCGACGCACCCGGTCACGGTGGTCTGCGCGGGACTCCCCCGCCCGCCGCTCGGGACGCGGGCGCGCGTCCGCGAGCCGGTCCGGCGGCCTCCGGGGCACCCGGACCTCCAGCCCGGCGGCACGGGCAGCCGGGATGAAGGCCCTCGCCGTGCCCGGGTCACCCAGCGGGACCACCGCGTCGCCGACGAGACGGCCCTCGCACGGCCCGGCGACCACGGTGACCGCGGCGGCCGACAGCTCGCGCGACGCCGCGCGCGAGGAACCCGCCGGCACCCCGCGACCGTCGCGGACGGTGTGCAGGAGCAGCGCGATCTGGCGGGCCGCGGACTGCACCAGGCGGGTGCGGGTCAGAGTCCCCCGGCGCACCGCCCGGACCAGGGCCAGCCGGGCCGCTGCCGGATCCGGCGGCATCAGCAGCACGTCGTTGCCGGCCCGGATCGCCTGCACGGCCACCGCCGCCGGGTCGCGCCGCCGCGTCACGGCTGCCATCTGGAGCGAGTCGGTGACCACGAGGCCCTCGAACCCGAGCTCCTCGCGCAGCAGGCCGGTCACGACCTTGCGGGAGAGGCTCGACGGCACACGGGGGGCGACGGCACGGACGTCGAGGTGTCCGGTCATCACCGCCGGCAGGCCTGCCTCGACCGCGGCCGCGAACGGCGCCAGGTCGGCCCGACGCAGCTGGCGCAGCGACCGCTCCTGCACGGGCAGGGTGAGATGGCTGTCGGCGGGGACCGAGCCGTGGCCGGGGAAGTGCTTGAGGACCGGGACCACCCCACCGGCGGTCAGCCCACTCGCGGCCGCCTCCGCGTGCTCGGCGACCAGGCGCGGGTCCGAGCCCGGCGAGCGGGACCCGATCGTGGGGTCGGCCGGCCCGGTGGTGACGTCGGCGACCGGGGCGAGGTCGACGGTGAAGCCGAGGCCGGCCAGCTCGGCGCCGTACCGCCGGAAGACGCGGGTCGTGAGGTCGCCGTCCCTGGCGGCGCCGGTGCTCATGAAGGCCGGGAACGGCGTGGTGGCGACCCGCTCCACGATGCCGCCCTCCTGGTCCACCCCGACGAACAAGGGCCAGGGTCGCGGGACCCGGCGTCGCAGGGACCGGTTCACCATGGCGATCTGCTGGGCCGAGGTGGCGTTCTCGCTGAACGCGATCACCCCACCGAGGTGCAGGTCACGCACCATCCGCACCGGGGCGCGCGTCCCGGACCACGAGGCGACGATCAGCTGGCCGGCGAGCTCCGGCACCGTGAGCCGACGCGCCTGGCGTACGGCGCGGTCCAGCTGGGCCTGGGAGGGACCCCATCCCTCGACCAGCCCGATCTCCTCCGCCGGTCCCGGCTCCGCCGGGACGTCGGTCGCCGACGGCGAGGCTGCCGCCTCGGACTCCTCGGAGGCGGGCTCGGTCCCGTCGCCGGTGCAGGCGCTCAGCAGCAGGGCGACCACCAGTGCCGCGACGCGGGGACGGAGGATCGGCGAGGACATCCGGGCCATGGTCGCAAACGCCGTCCGGCCCGATGCCTGATTCACCAGAACCCGACCACGTCCCCACCGATCCGGACGATGAAGGCGGACACGACGACGACGAAGAACACCCGCACGAACCGGCTGCCCCGGGAGATGGCGGTGCGGGCGCCGAGCCAGCCGCCGAGCAGGTTGCACACCCCCATCACCAGCCCCGTCTTCCAGAGCACCGCGCCCGCCGGCACGAACACGACGAGCGCCGCGAGGTTGGTGGTCCAGTTGGCGAGGCGCGCCTTCGCGCTGGCCTCCAGGAACGAGTACCCCATCAGCCCCACGAGCGTGAACACGAAGAAGCTCCCCGTGCCCGGGCCGAGCGCGCCGTCGTAGAAGCCGATCGCCAGACCCGTCACCATGGCCGCGGCCAGGTGGCGGTGACCGGCGAAGCGGAGCACGGTCTGCTCACCCAGCTTGGGCTTCAGGAGCACGTAGGCCCCCACCACGACCAGGGCGACGAGGACGATGGGGTCGAACGCCGACTTCGGGATCTGGGTCGCCACCAGCGCGCCGAGCGCGGATCCCACGAAGGCCAGCAGCATCAGCGGGAGGAACGTGCGCGGATCGGGCCGGACCCGTCGGTAGTAGGTCGCGCTGCTCACCGTCGTGCCGCAGATCGAGGCGAGCTTGTTGGTGGCGAGCACCTGCACCGGGCTCGCCCCGGGCAGCCCGAGGAGCAGCGCCGGCAGCTGGATCAGGCCGCCGCCGCCGACCACGGCGTCGACAAAGCCGGCGGCGAACCCGGCGAGCGCCAGCCACAGCAGGACCTCGTCCACTCAGGTGCCCTCGGTCAGCAGCCGCTCGCGCTCCGCGGCCAGGGCCACCAGCCGGGCGGAGCCCTCCGCGCGCCGGCTGGCGAGGTCGTGCCCGATCCGGTCGACGGCGTCCCGCAGGTGGTGGACGCGCTCCGACGCCCGGGCGATCCGGTCGCGGACCGCCCAGTCGCTGAAGAGGTTGTCGAACCACACGTCGAGCGCCCTGGTGAGGTCGGAGATGCCGATCTCGCCCACGGCGCCCACCCCGACGTCGGCGAGCTCGTGGGCCAGCCGGGCCAGGGCCGCGTCGGCCTCCCGCATCAGGCGGGCCGCCCGGTCGAGCTTGTCGTGCTTGACGAGGTCGGCGACCATGCCGCCCCCGAAGAAGGTGTCGTACGTCGCCCACGACCCGGCCCCGCCCAGGTGGCGCAGCGCCGCGTCGAGCGCCGCGTGGGCCTGGGCGCCCGCGGCGTGGGCCTCGGCGATCTGGGTCTGCTCGGCCTCGAGCACCCCCGTCCGCTCGGCGAGCTCCGCCAGCGTGGCGGCGGTCGCAGCGGCCGCCGGGTCGGCCGCGAGCTCCTGCTCGCGGGCGACCAGCAGCTCGGCGTGCCGTGCCTCGAGGTCGCCGTAGCCGTTGACCCGCGAGGTCAGGGTCTGCACCTCGCGCTCCTCGACCGCGGCGCGCGCCTCGGCCTCCGCGAGGGCGTAGCGCGCCGCCTGCTCCTCGGCCCGTTCGCGGTCGAGGTCGGCGTCGCGGCTGCCGCGGAGCCCGGCCAGGACCCGGGTCAGCGACATCGACTCCAGGGCCTCGACGTCGGCGTGCTCGGCGTGCAGCCGGGTGCGCGCCTCCTCGACGCGTTGCTGCGCCGCGTCGCGGCGAGAACGCGCCACCTGCAGCTGGGCGACCAGGCCGTCGCGCTCGGTGCGGTCGCGCGCGAGTGCCTGCAGGCCGGCGAGGGGGCCGGCAAGGGGGTCCGTCATGCGGTCGATCGTAGAGTCGGGCCCGTGCGGATCGTGTCCCTGCTGCCCTCGACCACCGAGATCCTCTTCGCGATCGGCGCCGGCGACGACGTGGTGGGGGTGACCTTCGAGTGCGACCACCCCGCCGAGGCACGCTCGCGGACCATCGTCTCGACCTCGGCGATGCCGGAGGGGCTCGCCCCGGCGGAGATCGACGCCTTCGTCGCCACGGCGATGGCCCGCGGCGAGGACCTCTACCACCTCGACGAGGGCGCTCTCGCCGGCCTCGACGCGGACCTGGTGGTCACCCAGGACCTCTGCGCCGTGTGCGCGGTCGACGTCTCCGTGGTCGACGATGCGCTGGCCCACCTGGGGTGCACGGCCGAGGTGCTGACGATCGACCCGCACACCCTGGAGGAGGTGCTGGTCTCGATCGAGACGCTCGGGAAGGCGACCGGCCACGAGAGCGAGGCAACTGCGCTGGTCGCGGACCAGCGGAACCGGCTCGCCGCCGTACGCCGGCGCGTGGCCGGCCGGCCGCGACTGCGCGTCATGCTGCTCGAGTGGACCGACCCGCCCTTCGCCCCCGGCCACTGGGTGCCCGAGATGGTCGAGGCAGCCGGCGGCGAGCCGCTGCTCGGGCGGGCCGGCGCGAAGTCCGAGCGGGTGACGTGGGAGGCCGTCCAGGCGGCCGACCCCGAGGTGGTCGTGGTGGCCCCGTGCGGCTACGACCGGGCCGGTTCACAGCAGCTGGCCGGCGAGCTGGCGGCGTCGGGCCGGTTGCCCGCCGGCGTACCGGTGCACGCCGTGGACGCCAACGCCTCGTGGGCCCGCCCGGGGACCCGGCTCGTCGACGGGGTCGAGGAGCTGGCGGCCGTCCTCCACGGCTGACCCCCACCCGCCGCGGTCAGGATCAGCCGCCCGAGACCCAGAAGCCACGCCCGCCCATCCAGTCACCGAAGTGGTCGCGGTAGGACGAGGCGGGGATCCGCCCGTCGAGGTAGGAGCCGACGACAGCCGCGCCGAGGTCGTCGAGCTCCGGCGCGACGACCCGGCCCTCGACGCGCCGGGCCATGGAGTCCACGAACCGCGCGAGGCCGGGGTCCTCCCCCAGCCGGAAGAACGTCGTCTGCGCCCCCATCCGGCGCACGTGGTCGAGCTCCCGCACCGCGTAGGCGATGGTGAGCGGGTGCGGCGGGTAGGAGAAGTGCACCTCGCCGTCCGGCTCCAGGTGGGACGTCGGCTCGCCGTCCGTGACGACCAGCAGCACGGGCTGGGCCTCCGGGTGCTTGCGGAAGTGCCGGTTGGCCAGCAGCAGGGCGTGGTGGAGGTTGGTGCCCTTGTCCCAGCGCGCGTCGAGCGCGGTCAGCTCCTCGATGTCCATCACCCGGGCCGAGCGCCCGAAGGTGATCAGCTGCAGCCGGTCGCCGCGGAACCTGGTCCGGATCAGGGTGTGCAGCGCCAGCGCCGTCCGCTTCATCGGCACCCAGCGGCCGTCCATGGCCATCGAGAACGAGGTGTCCACCAGCAGCGCCACGGCCGCCTGGGTGCGGGCCTCGGTCTCCTGGACCTCGATGTCCTCCATCCGCAGCGCCAGCGCCGAGACGTCGGCGGCGCCCAGTTCGGCGGCCTGCTCGGCGACCCGCCGGCGTACGCCGTTGAGCACCGTGCGCGGCAGGTCCCAGGGCTCGGTGTCGCCGAACTCCCACGCGCGGGAGGCCCCCGAGAGCTCGCCCGCGGCCCCGGCGGCGCGCAGGTCGCGCTGACCCTGTCGGCCGGACATCCGCTGCGCCACGTCGCGCAGCAGCGCCTGGCCGAGCTGGCGCATCGCACGGGGGCTGAGGCGGTACTGCCCGTCGGTGCCGCGTCGCAGGTAGCCGCTGTCGCGGAGCGCCTGCTCGAGGCGCTGCAGGGTGCGGGCGTCCACGGCGGCCCGCTCACCGAGCTGGCGGGCGAGCGCGTCGAGGTCGACGTCGTCGAGCCGCGCGCCGTCGTAGGACTGCGCGAGCTGGTCGGCGAGCCGGTCGAGCTCGGCAAGGTCCTGGAGGACACCCGTGCCGTCGCCGAGGCCGAGACCCTCGCTGCCCTCGAAGGACTCCGACCCCGTCCAGTCCTCGCCCGGCCGCAGCGCCTGCAGGTTGGCGTCCATCCGTGCGAGCTGCTCGGTGAGCGCGGGCGATCCGAAGGCCTGCTGCGAGAGCTCCATCAGCTCCTGGCGCTGGTCGGGGCTCATCGAGTTCAGCATCCGCTGGGCGGCTGCCGCCCGGGCGGCCAGGGCGTCGAGCAGCTCGTCGATGTCACGGGGACCCTCCGGGAAGAACTGGCCGTGCTTGGCCATGAACTCCTCGAAGTCGGCCTGGGTGTCCGTGCCCTGCCGGTGCTTCTCCAGCAGGTCGTTGAGGTCGGTCAGCATCTCGTTGACGGCCGCGCGGTCCTCGTCGGTGGCGCCCTCCAGCGCCTGCTTCATGCCGGCGAACCGCTGGTCGAGCAGCTCCCGACCCAGCAGGTCCTTGATCTCCTCGTAGGCCTCGGCCGCCTCCCGGCTCTGCCAGTCGTACGCCGCCAGCTCGGTCACGGCCGCCGCGGTGTTCGGCGACAGGGAGTCGAGCTGCATCTCGCGGAAGGCCCGGTCGGCGTCGTCCATGGTCACGTCGCGGGCCAGCTGCTTGCGCTCCTCGAGCACCGCCCGGTCGAGCAGCTCGCGCACCTGCTGCAGGGTGCCGTCGAGGTCGTGGCGCCGCAGCATCTCGCGGCGCCGCTCGGCCACCCGCCGGGCCAGGTCGTCCAGGCCGGTCTGGTCGGTGCCGCCGCGGCGCAGGAACTCCCGCATCGCGCGCTCCGGGCTGTAGCCGGCCATGACGTCGTGGCCGATCTCGTCGAGAGCCTCGGCGAGGTCGACCGGTGGGGCGAGCGGGTCGCCGCCGTCGTAGCGCCGGTATCGGCTCACCGCCGACCCACCTCACCGCCGGCGCGGATCGTGCGCGGGATCTCGGCGACCGCGTCGACCCGGGCAAGCAGGTCCTCGAGCTCCGCCCCCCGCGGGCCGTCGATCTCGACCTCGTAACCGATCCCCGTGCTGGCCCACCCGTCATCGAACCCGCCGCTGGCGGTGACCCGGACGCCCGCCACCTCCAGGCCGAGCTCCCGGGCCTCCCGGAAGGTGTCGTTGAGGACGCACCCCGCGACTGCGAGGTGGAGCAGGTGCGCGCCGGTGAAGTCGGCCTCGATCGAGACTCCCCCGGCGGTCCAGGCGTGCGGCATGGTCGGTCCCGGTCCCCGCAGGGAGCCGGCCGACGCCGTCACCCGGAAGTCACTCATCCGTAGACCGTCTCCGTGCCGTCGCTGTCCTTGCCCACCTTGCGGGCCAGGTAGAGCCCCTCGAGGGCGAGCTCGATGGCCGAGGCCCGGGCACCGTCGTCGGTCGCCCCCAGCCGCGCGCAGATCTCGTCGTAGAGCTCCGACTCACCGAGCACGGGGAGTCCGGCCAGGAAGTCGCGGGCGCTGACCTGGGCGCCGGTCGTGACCACGCGGCCGTCGTCGAGGGCCTCCACGAGAAGGGCTAGGTCGACGCCGCGCAGCTGCGCACGGACGGTCTCCGCAGTCGCGGTACGGAGCAGGTGGGTGAGGATCTCGCGCTCGCGGCCCTCCTCGCCGGTCTCGAACTCCACCTTGCCGCCGAGGACGTCGACGGCCGTCTCGAGGTCGACGACCCGGGCGACGGCGTGCTCCTCCCGCTGGCGCGTCGCCCGGTGGCGAGCGGCGGCGGCGATCGTCTCGGCGCCTGCGATCGCGAACCGGGCGGAGACCCCCGAGCGCTGGTCGACGGCGCTGGACTCCCGCAGCAGCCGGGTGAACCGGGCCAGGGTCTCCACGAGGTGGTCGGGCACGTCGGCGACGAGGTGCGCCTCCTGGCGGATCACGGCGACCTCGTCGGCCAGCCCGGCCGGGTAGTGGGTCCGGATCTCGGCGCCGAAACGGTCCTTGAGGGGCGTGATGATGCGACCGCGGTTGGTGTAGTCCTCGGGGTTGGCGCTGGCCACGACGAGCACGTCGAGGGGCAGCCGCAGCACGTAGCCGCGGATCTGGATGTCGCGCTCCTCCATCACGTTGAGCATCGCCACCTGGATCCGTTCCGCCAGGTCGGGCAGCTCGTTGATGGCGACGATGCCCCGGTGGCTGCGGGGGATCAGGCCGAAGTGGATGGTCTCCGGGTCCCCGAGGTGGCGGCCCTCGGCCACCTTCATCGGGTCGACGTCGCCGATCAGGTCGGCCACCGAGGTGTCGGGCGTGGCGAGCTTCTCGGCGTACCGCTCCTCGCGGTGGCGCCAGGTCACGGGCAGGTCGTCGCCCAGCTCGGCCGCCCGCCGTCGGGAGACGGGGGTGATCGGGTGGCACGGGTGCTCGGCGAGCTCGGACCCCGCGATGACCGGGGTCCACTCGTCGAGCAGTCCGGCGAGCGCACGCAGCAGACGGGTCTTGCCCTGGCCACGCTCGCCCAGCAGCACCACGTCGTGGCCGGCGATGAGGGCTCGCTCCAGCTGGGGGATCACGGTGTCGTCGAACCCGTGCAGCCCGGGCCATGGGCTCTCCCCGGCCGTCAGCGTGGCGAGCAGGTTGGCCCGGATCTCCTCGCGAAGGGTCCGGTGCACGTGACCGCTCGCGCGCAGGGCGCCGAGCGTGGTGTCCGCGGGTGCCTGGGTCACGGGCCCACGCTACTCACGACGCGCAACCCGCGCGGCTGCTCGGCGGAGAGAACCCCGCCCCGCGGGAGATCAGCCCCGGTGCCGGGGCCGGTGGGACCGGTGCCGGCGACGCCTGGCCCACAGGAGGAGCAGGCCGCCGGCCACGCCCGCGGCGACGGCGGCGGGGCGGGCGTCGTCGGCCGACACACCCCCGACGGCTGCGTCCCCTGCGTTCACGCCGGCCGCGACGACGGTCGGGACGCACGTCGGCGCCCCCGCCGTCGTCACGACGACGTCGCGGCTGCAGTCCACGGGAGCGTCGACGGCCGGGGCGTCGGTCCCCGTCTGGCCGGACTTAGGCTGCGGGTCCTCTGTTGCTTCCTCGCCGCAGATCTCGATGACGTCGGTCGCCTGCGTCAGCGAGACCCGGAGGTCCATGGAGGCCCGCTGGCCCATGCCGGACCGTCCAGTGAGGTCACCCACGCGGGCGGTCACGGTGACCGGCAGCACCTCCCCCGGCGCGAGCAGCGGCCCGGTGGCCACGGTGTGGCAGGGGTCTGCCTCGCGGTCGGTGGGCCCGTCGGGGGTACGGGCGCCACCGACCGCAAGCTCGTAGGAGGTCGCTGCCTCCAGCTCGTTGTCGGGCTCGTCCTCGAGCACCGACACGGTGACGCGGGCGTCGGTCAGGGCGTTGTTCATCACCCAGAAGGTGTCGCCCACCTCGTCACCGGGGCCGACCAGCTCCGCGTCGGCGAAGAGCGCCGACGGGAGCTGGTCGAGGAAGGGGCCGCCCGCACTGCTGCCCACCAACAGCCTCGGGCTCTCACTTGCAGCTGCCCGGGCGGGCGGCCCCACGATCACGATCAGCACGGCCGCGACGGCCAGGACACCGGACGCCGCGAACGCACCCTGGTAGGAGCGGTTCATGTAGCCCGTGTGCCAGGCGCGCGAGGGCTCCACCACCTTGTCGCCGGGCGAAGCCGGCTGCTCCCCGCGCCGCTTCTCGAGCATGCCGGCGCCGATGTGCCAGAGGCCGTAGAGGATCAGCAGCCCGGCGAGCGCGTTGATGGCGTTCTGCGCCCAGTCACCGGCCATCCAGACCGAGGCGTAGCCGACCTTGGGCACCGAGTACCAGACCTTCCCCATCACCTGGGGCTCCGTGATCGGCTCGGGGTCCACCGCGCCGTTGGCGTCGCCCTTGGTGATGAAGGAGCGGCCCTCGCTGCCGAAGGCGATCGCGGTGATGCGGTGGGTGGTCAGCGACGGGTCGTCCGAGACCGACTGGAACGTGATGACGTCGCCGACGGCCAGCTCGGCGGCGTCCACCGGTCGCACGATCAACGCGTCCCCGATCTCGTAGGTGCCGCTCATGGAGCCGCTCAGGACGGTGAGCGGCCGCGAGCCGGTCGCCTTCGGGACCACGATGAGCGCGAACGCACCGACCACGACGCTCGCGAGGACGCACCAGCTCACGACCTGCGTCAGCACGTGGCGGAGGCGGGCGGTGGCGGCACGGGTGTCGACGGCCTCCGCCGGCTCCGGGCACTGCGTGCGCGTGCTCATCGTCCTCACTCAGCCGATCTCGAGCGCACTCGGCTGCGCGGCCGTGTCGTAGGCGAACCAGACGTCGTCGTCACTGGCGTTGTTGACCGCGACCTTCACGTAGAGCCGTCGGTTGTGGGGAACGGCGAGGGTCAGGGTCCCGAAGCTCCACTCCTTGGCGACCCAGCCGCCGCTGCCGCCGCTCCAGGCGCCCGACGGAGCCACCGTCGCCTGGGCCAGCAGGTTGCACCCGGTGAAGTTCGGGTTGTCGTTGCACTGGTAAAGGCCGGCGACCACGGAGCTCTTCTTCGTGGTGTCGAAGTCCTTCATGGCGCTCCAGAGCCGCAGCTTCACGGGCGCGTTCACGGCAGCGACCGGGCCGCTGACCGACCAGAGCTGGTGCTTGGTCGGGTCGGTCTCGGAGAGACCGTTCCCCTTCTGGAGCAGGCGGCCGGGGAAGGCGTCGCGGTCGGTGTCGTAGTTGGGCAGCGAGCCGAGGGTGGGCGCCGTCGTGACCAGGTCGAGGTGGGTGCTCGAGGCCGTGTTGCCGGTCCCGGGGTTGGAGAGGTAGTAGGTGGCGGACCCGCCGATGACGCCGCCGGTGGAGACGCCGACCGTGCCGGTCGCCGTCACCGACCAGAGCGCGTAGGAGATCGTCGCCGGCGCCACGAAGCAGGCGACCAGCGTCGAGAGGACCGCCGCGCGGCGCAGGGGCCGGCTCACGACGACACCTGGGCGCCACGGAAGGCGAAGGTGAGGGTGCCGGTCCTGCTGGCGGTGGCCGCGGGTGCGCCGGCCCTCACGCGCAGCGAGACGCACAGCTTGCGGGTACCCCCCGGGGCCAGCGGGGCGCCGGTGACCTCGGTGTTGTTGGTCGCGCTCAGGTTCTGCCAGGCCGGCGCGGGGCATGCGGCCGCAGGTGCGGCCCCGGCCACCGAGATCTCGAGGCCACCGTTGAGGTCCGCCTGCCCGGTGGTCACGTCGTCGACGTACATCCGCATCCGGAGGTTCTTGCCGACCGAGTCGTTGCGCAGCGTGGCGGTGAAGGACTGCGCAGCCCCGGGCGTGCCGCCGACGTTGAGAGACAGCGCCGGCAGGGATGCGAACGTCGCCGTGGTCGTGCCGTCCACCGTCAAGGAGATCGTGCCGGAGCTCACGGCGGTGCCGGCCAGCTGTGCGCTGTCGACCCAGGAGGCGAGTGTCGTCCCCGTGGCAGCGCCCCCGACGAGGAGGGCGCCGGCCACGGCCACGGCGAGAGGACCCCTGGGCATCTGGCAGACCGGATCAGGAGGTCTGGCTGATGGTGAACGCGGACGCCGGCGTGCTCGCCGACGCGTTCTGGTCGGTGAGGTTGTCGACGTCGTTGAACGTGTAGGTCACGACGGCCGTGAGGGTCGCGGTGTCGAACGGCGAGGTGAAGGAGAAGCTCGTGGGCGAGTCCTTCGTGATGGTCGCCGTGCCCGGGGTGGTCACGTTGACGTCGACCGCCCGGGTCAGGTTGCCGCCCCCGAAGCCGCTCGAGAGCGCGCCGGTGGCCAGGGCGATGGTGCCCTGGAGGTTCTTGCCCGTGGCGGACACCGTGAAGGTCTGCGTGTAGGACACCTGGTCACCCGGCACCAGCTTGTCGGCGGCCGACCAGTCACCGGCCACGCCGGGGGTACCGAGGTCGTCCCAGACGCCGCCCGTGGTGTCGACCGTCAGCTCACCCGAGGTGACACCGTTCTGGGCGAGGTCCTCGCTGTCGCTCCACAGCGCGTACGTGCCGAAGCCGCCCATGAGCAGGGCGATGCCGGTGGCGCCGGCGATCGAGCCCTTCATCATCTTGTTCATCGCGGGGGGTCCCTTCCATGGGGGCGGGTCCGGGGGAGGTGGACCCGCGGTTCGAGGGAACCGTAGGGACGACGTGAGTCGCTTTTCCGCGGCTTGCGCAGGGCGTATCCGCAGCGTGGGCTGCTTGTTACCGCAGCGAGTAGATGACTGAAAGTTTGACCGGATTCGTCAGGTTTCCGGGTCCGCCGGGTCCGACGCGAGGGGCCCCGGGCAGGTGGTCACCCCGGGTCACTCGGGCCCGCCGAAGGAACTAGCCGCGCGCGAGGAACGCGAGCAGGTCCTGGCGTGTGAGCACGCCCACGGGCTTGCCGTCCTCGTGCACCAGCACCGCGTCGGCGTGCTCGAGCAGCGGAACGGCGTCCTTGGCGGGCTCGCTGGACCCGATCGTCGGCAGCGGCGACGACATGTGGTCCTCGACCTGGTCGGTGAGGCGGGCGTGGCCGGCGAAGAGCGCGTCGAGGAGGGTCCGCTCCGAGACCGACCCGGCCACCTCGGCGGCCACGATCGGGGGCTCGGCCCGGACGACGGGCATCTGCGAGACGCCGTACTCCTGCAGGATGTGGACCGCCTCGGCGATCGTCTCGCCGGGGTGGGTGTGGACCAGGTCCGGCAGCCGCCCGTCCTTGCCCCGGAGCACCTGCCCGACCGTCTTCTCGTCCTGACCGCCGTTGCGGACGGGGAAGCCGTACTGGGCGAGCCACTCGTCGTTGAAGACCTTGGTCAGGTAGCCGCGACCGGAGTCGGGCAGCAGCACCACGATCACCGCGTCGGTGCGCCCCTCGGCGGCGAGCTCCTCGGCCAGCTGCTTCGCGGCGTACGCCGCCATGCCGGACGAGCCGCCGACCAGCAGCGCCTCCTCGCGGGCCAGGCGACGGGTGTAGGCGAAGGAGTCGGCGTCGGAGACCTCGATGATCCGGTCGGCCACCTGCCGGTCGTAGGTGTCGGGCCAGAAGTCCTCCCCGACGCCCTCCACGAGGTAGGGGCGACCGCTGCCGCCGGAGTAGACCGACCCGGCGGGGTCGGCACCGACGACCTGGATCTCCGGGTTCTGCTCCTTCAGGTAGCGGCCCACCCCGCTGATGGTGCCGCCGGTGCCGACGCCGGCGACGAAGTGGGTGATGCGGCCCTCGGTCTGCTGCCAGACCTCCGGACCCGTCGTCTCGTAGTGGGAGCGCGGGTTGTGGGGGTTGGAGTACTGGTCGGGCTTCCAGGCGCCGGGCTCGGCCGCCAGCCGGTCGCTCACCGAGTAGTAGGAGTCGGGGTGCTCCGGCGCCACCGCGGTCGGGCAGACCACGACGTCGGCGCCGTAGGCCCGCAGCACGTTGCGCTTGTCCTCGCTGACCTTGTCGGGGCACACGAAGACGCAGTGGTAGCCCTTCTGCTGGGCGACCATGGCAAGGCCGACGCCGGTGTTGCCCGAGGTGGGCTCGACGATGGTGCCGCCGGGCTGCAGCAGCCCCTCGGCCTCGGCCGCCTCGATCATCCGGGTGGCGATGCGGTCCTTCACCGAGCCACCGGGGTTGAGGTACTCGACCTTCGCGAGCACCAGCGGGGCGTCGAGACCGTCCAGCGAGCGCCGCAGCCGCAGCAGGGGGGTGTCACCGATCAGGTCCAGGAGCGAGTCGACGTACTGCACGCCGCCACCTTAGGGGTGGAGAGGCGTCACGCGGACATCGGCGAACTCGTAGCCTTGCCCGCATGGGAAAGGCCGCCGCCGCACGCAAGCTCGCCGCAGCCGCCGCCTACGGGGGCGGCGGGCTGTCGGTGGTGGGGGGAGCGCTCTACGGGCTGCTCGCCACGGAGGCCAAGCTCGCCAGGAAGGCGATCGGCGAGCCGCTCGGGACCCCTCCCCCGGACGCCACGGGGTGGTACGGCCGGGGGCTCGGCGGCCCGGCCGTCAAGATCGCCCTCCTCGGCGACTCGAGTGCCGCGGGCTACGGCGTCCACCGCGTGGAGGAGACCCCGGGGTCCCACCTGGCCTCGGGCGTCGCTCGCGAGGCCGGACGCCGGGTGCACCTGCGCGAGCTGGCCGTCGTCGGCGCCGAGTCACGGGACCTGGCCGCCCAGGTGGACCGGGCGCTCGGCACCGACCCCGACCTGGCCGTCATCCTCATCGGCGTCAACGACATCACCCACCAGGTGCTGCCGGCCACGTCGGTGCGCAACCTGTCCGAGGGCGTCCGGCGGCTGCGCGAGGCCGGGGTCGAGGTCCTGGTCGGCACCTGTCCCGACCTCGGCACCATCCGCCCCATCCCGCCGCCGCTGAAGCAGATCGCCCGCGCGTGGTCGCGCCGGCTCGCGGCAGCGCAGTCGATCGCGGTCGTCGCCGAGGGCGGGCGCACGGTCTCGCTCGGCGACATCCTCGGACCCGAGTTCGACGCGGCGCCCGCGCTGCTCTTCGGTCCTGACCGCTTCCACCCCTCCGCGGAGGGCTACCGCGCCCTCGCGGACGTGCTGCTCCCCTCGGCGCTGGCCGCCCTCGGGCTGGGCCCCGACGACCCGGAGCTCCTGGAGGCGCGGCGTGGCGAGAAGCTCCGCCCCGTCGCCGTCGCCGCGATCGAGGCGGCGCGCACCACGGGCACCGAGCTCGGAGGCACGGAGGTCGCCGGGTCGCGCCGCGGGGTGCGCGGCCTCTGGGTGGAGATGCGGCGACGCCGGCGCCACCCGCGTGCGACCGCCGAGGCCCCGGAGGCGGAGGAGCGGGTCGAGGAGGACGCCCGGACGTAGCGACGGCCCGCCCGGAGCGCTCCGGGCGGGCCGTCGTGGACTGTCGGTCGGGTCAGTCCTGCTGGAGGATCGCGAGGATCCGCAGCAGGTTGGTGTAGATCCAGACCAGGCTGACCGTGATCGCGAACGCCGCGCGCCACGACTCGCGCTCCTCGATGCCGGCGGCGATGCCCTGCTCGACGAAGTCGAAGTCGAGGATCAGCATGAACACGCCGAGGACCAGGCCGGCGACCGAGAACAGCAGGCCGAGCCCGCCGAAGCCGAGGAACCCGATCGCGTTGCCGAACATGCCGAGCACGAACTCGAGCAGGCCGAGCGCCACCATGCCGAACATCGCGGCGATGACGAAGGTCCGGAACTTCTGGCCGACCTTGATCTCGAAGAACTTGTAGGCGGCCAGGGTGCCGGCGAACGCGGCGAAGGTGCCGATGACCGCCTGGAGGACCAGGTTGTTGCCGAGCCCAGACTCGTTGACGAACATCGCGTCGATCAGCTTGCTGAACGCGCCGAGCGCCACCCCCTCGAGGGCGGCGAACGCGATCACCAGCGGCGGGCTGACCACGCGCTTGAACGAGTTGACCATCGACAGACCGAAGGCACCGAACGAACCCACCATCAGCGCCAGGTAGAGGGTCCCGAGGTTGTCCTCGCTGGTCCGGATGTCACCGGTCATGAACCAGGTGACGGCCGCGGTGAGGAAGACGATGGCCAGCGAGAGGCCGGTCTTCTGCACGACCGAGTCGATCGTCATCCGCTCGCCGGCGCCGGTCGGCGCGTACTGCTGGTCGTACCCGGACGGCGTCTGCTGGCCGTAGCCGGGGTAGGCGGCGCCGTTGCCGGGATAGGTCTGGTTGCCGTAGGCGGTGGCCCCGGCGCCGTTGAACGCTTCCGAGCGGCGGAACACGGGGTTGTTGCTCTGCATGGTCTCCTCCTTGGAGGCCGGGCGGGCGTCGATCTGACGCCTGCCGGTGCATTCCAGTCTAGTTGTTGCGGTATCCGGAGAACGAGCGCACCCGCGCCGCTGTTCCCGTTCTGGGCTGATTCTCAGGGTGCCCCGGGTGGGGGTCGAACCCACACTGAGTCGCTTTTAAGGCGACCTCCTCTGCCGATTGGGATACCGGGGCGGACCTGGCTGTGCCGCCTCGCATCATAGGTAGGTCTTGCGCGGGTGGACGGCATGCGCCCCGGCGACCCGGTCGAGGAACAGCAGCCCGGCGCAGTGGTCCATCTCGTGCTGCAGCGCCCGCGCCTCGAACGCGTCGGTCTCGAGCTCGACCTCCTCCCCCGACCCCGGCAGCTGGCCGCGGACCACCAGCCGCGTGGCTCGCTTCACGTCGCCGGTCAGGTGCGGCACGCTCATGCATCCCTCGCGCGCCCGCTCGTTGCGGCTGGCGGCGACGACCTCGGCGTTGCACAGCACGAACGTGCCGTGGTGCGTCCGGGTCTTGGGGTGGGTCGACACGTCGACGCTGAAGACCGGTGCCGAGATCCCCACCTGCTGGGCCGCGAGGCCGACGCACCCGGGAGAGACCCGCATCGTCGCCACCAGATCCGCGGCCAGCTGGCGCACGTCAGGCGCCGTGGGGTCCACGGGCTCCCCGGGCGTGGCCAGCGCCGGGTCGGGCGCGGTCAGCACCCGGCGTACGACGCCGGTGGCGCCGAGCCCGACCTCCGACCAGGCCACCACGGAGGGGTGCGGGATCACAGGTCGTCGGCCTCGGCCTCGCGCAGCGTTGCGCCGACGCCCAGCTCGCCGGCGGCGTGGTCGACCTCTGCACGGAGCGCGTCGACGTCGGCTCCGGCGGGCAGGTCGAGCTCAGCCACGAGCAGGTAGAGGTCACCGGCGAGCCGGGTGGTGAGGTCGGTGATGTTGCCGCCCGCGGCGGCCACCGGTGCGAGGGCCGCGGAGACGATCCCCGGCCGGTCGCCGCCGTGCACGGTGAGGACCCAGGAGGTCCCGTCGGTGTCGGGGGTGTGCTCCTGCGGCACCTCACGGACCGACACGGTCAGGGTGCCGTCCTCGGCGAGCGGGGCGAGCGCGGAAGAGATCTCGTCGTCACCGGCGGTGCCCTCGCAGACCAGCATCATCGCGAAGTGGCCGCGTAGCAACGTCATCGTGGAGTCCTCGAGGTTGAGGCCCAGGCCGGCCAGCGCGCGCGTGGTCTCGGCGATGATGCCGGGTCGGTCGTGGCCGAGGACGGTGATCGCGTGGAGGGTCACGACGCTCATCCTGTCACCGGGCCAGGGCGCGGGCCCGGCCGAGGACCTCGTCGAGCATGGCCGGCGTGAGACGCCCGGTGAAGGTGTTGTGCTGGCTCGGGTGGTAGCACCCGAGCAGGGTCAGTCCGTCGAGGCCGACCTCGGTGCCGTGGCCGAACCGGGGCCGCGGCCGCGGCACGGCGACCCCTGCGCTCTCGAGGCCTCGCAGCGACGCGGCCCAGCCGTAGCCCCCCAGCGCCACCACGACCCGGACGTGCGGCAGCACGAGCCGCAGCTCGCGCTCCAGCCACGGCGCACACGTGTCGCGCTCCTCGACGGTCGGCTGGTTCTGTGGCGGTGCGCACCGCACGGTGGCGACCATCCGGGCCTCGACCAGGCGCTGCCCGTCACCGGCGTGCCGGGAGGTCTCCTGCGTGGCGATGCCGACGCGGTTCAGGCTCGCGAAGAGCCAGTCGCCGCTGGAGTCGCCGGTGAAGACCCGGCCGGTGCGGTTGCCACCGTGGGCTGCCGGCGCCAGGCCCACCACGAGGATCCGGGGCGTCGCCGACCCCCACCCGGCGATCGGCCGCCCCCAGTAGGGCTGGTCGGCGAACGAGGCCCGCTTCTCCCGGGCGACCTGCTCCCGCCAGCCGACGAGCCTCGGGCACGCCGAGCAGACGCTCACCCGCGCGTCGAGCGAGGCCAGGTCGGGTCCGGCCGCCAGGCGGCGTACGCCGGCAGCGGTGCGCGCGACGGGCGTGTCCGGTCGCGCCGGGTCGTCCGGCCACCCGGTCCCGGCCGGGACCGGTGACGGGAACAGCTGGCCCGTGACCGGGTGCGGCAGCGGGCTCACGGCGCCAGCGACCACGCGATCCCCTCGAGGATGTCGGACTCGCTGACGACGAGCTCGGCGACCGTGGTGCGAGCGAGCACCCGCTCGACGATGACGAGCCCGGCGCCGATCACGTCGGCCCGGCCGGGGTGCAACCAGGGCAGTGCCCGCCGCTCGTCGACCGTCAGCGCCACCACGCGGTCGATGGTCTCCCGGACCTCGGCGACCGCGTGGGCCGACCCGTCGATCGCCGCAGGGTCGTAGGCCGGGAGGTCCAGCACCCCCGCGGCGAGGCTGGTGCAGGTCCCGGCGATCCCGACGACGGTGGCGGCCTCCGCCAGCGGCACGCCGCACCCGTCGAGGTGGGCGTCGACGTCGGCCGCGACGGCGGCGACCTCGGCCGCGGTCGGTGGGTCGTGACGGACGTGGCGCTCGTGGAGCCGGACCGAGCCGACGTCCATCGACCGGGCGACCCGGACACCGTCGCGGTCGCCGAGGATCACCTCGGTGGAGCCACCGCCCACGTCGAGCA
The DNA here is from genome assembly GCF_019880385.1 of Nocardioides coralli. Taxonomy (NCBI): domain Bacteria; kingdom Bacillati; phylum Actinomycetota; class Actinomycetes; order Propionibacteriales; family Nocardioidaceae; genus Nocardioides; species Nocardioides coralli. The sequence goes on along the minus strand of NZ_CP082273.1, from coordinate 773,033 downwards.
CGAGCAGGGGAGCCGTGGCGTGGCCCACGCCGCGCATCGCTCCGGCGAAGGCCAGCGCGGCCTCCTCGTCGCCGGAGAGGACCTCCGGGCTCACCCCGAGGCGGGCGTGGACCCCGGACGCGAACTCCGCGGCGTTGGCGGCGTCGCGGGTCGCGGAGGTCGCGCAGAAGCGGATCCGCTCCGGGGGGACCCCGTGGGCCCGGACGAGACCGGCGTAGTCGTCGAGCGCGGCGAAGGTGCGTGCCAGCGCCTCCTCGCCCAGTCGACCCGTCGCGTCGACGCCCTGCCCGAGGCGCACCACCTCCGACCTCCGCTCGACGACGTCGAGCCCGTCGCCCGCGAAGCTGCCGACGAGCAGCTTGACCGTGTTGGTGCCGCAGTCGATCGCGGCGACCGCGTCACCCATCGGTGGGGGCGACGCAGGGACCCTCCGCCCACCACTCCCCGAGCGACTCCAGCACCTCGTCACCCAACGGGTTGACCCCCGGGCCGGCGGCCAGGGCATGGGCGGCCAGCACGTGGAGGCACTTGACGCGGTCGGGCATGCCGCCGGCGGAGATCCCGTCGATCTCGGGGACGTCGCCGAGCCCGGCCCGGTCCTCGAGGTAGGCCTCGTGGGCCGCCCGGTAGGCGGCGGCCAGCGCCGGGTCGGCGCCGAGCCTGCCCTCCATCTCCTTCATCAGGCCGGAGCCCTCGAGCGTGCCGATGCGTGAGGCGGCCCGCGGACAGGTCAGGTAGTACGTGGTCGGGAACGGGGTCCCGCCGGGCAGGCGTGGCTCGGTCGTGACGACGTCGGGCAGCCCGCACCCGCAGCGGTGACCGATCCCGGCGATCGCCCGGGGCGGGCGCCCCAGCTGCCGCTCGATCGCCGCCTCGTCGGCGGGGTCGACGGTGGTCATCGTGGGCTCATCCGGGCTCAATCCTTCGGTGCCTCCAGGTCGGTGGCCGGCGGCGGGTCGTGGCGCGGCGGCGAGCCGGCGAGCTCCACCGACTCCCACGCATCCTCCCACCACGGCGTGGGCGGCTCGGCCAGCACCTCGGCGGGGTCGTGGAGCTCCGCCCGGCTCTCGACCGGCTCCCCGTCCTCGTCGAGGACGACGTAGGCGGTCTCACCGGGCATCACGTAGCCGAACCGCTCGCGGGCCTGCACCCGCACGAACGCGTCGTCGCGCCAGCGGCGCTTCTCGCGCTCCAGCTCGTCGATGTCGGCCGACGTCTCCGCGATCTCGGCCTTGAGGTCGGCGATGTGGGCGCGCTGCACCAGGTAGGCCTTGAGCGAGGAGGCGTAGGAGACGGCGAGCACCGCCAGCACCAGGACCAGGACCGCCGCGCGGCCGGTGAGCCGCGGCCGGCGCCGAGTCTCGCCGGTCGTCGTGGCACGGGTCCGGGCCGCTGCCCGTTCCTGACCCCGACGCGCGGGGCGACGGGGCCCGGCCGGCCCCCGCGTCTGCCGCCCGGCTCGTCGCTCGCTCACCGGGCCAACGGTAGTGGGCTCAGCGGCTGAACCGGGGGAACGCGCCCGCGCCGGCGTACCGCGCCGCGTCACCGAGCTCGTCCTCGATGCGCAGCAGCTGGTTGTACTTGGCGACCCGCTCCGACCGCGCCGGCGCACCCGTCTTGATCTGGCCGCAGTTCGTGGCGACCGCGAGGTCGGCGATGGTGGTGTCCTCGGTCTCGCCGGACCGGTGGCTCATCATGCAGCGGAAGCCGTTGCGGTGGGCGAGGTCGACCGAGTCGAGGGTCTCGGTGAGCGAGCCGATCTGGTTGACCTTCACGAGGAGGGCGTTGGCCTGGCCGCCGTCGATGCCGCGCTGCAGCCGCTCGACGTTGGTCACGAACAGATCGTCGCCGACGAGCTGGGTCCGGTCGCCGAGCAGCTCTGTGATGGCGCGCCACCCGTCCCAGTCCTCCTCGTCGAGGGGGTCCTCGATCGAGACGATCGGGTAGGCCGAGACCAGGTCGGCGTAGTAGTGCGCCATGTCCTCGGCCGAGCGCTTCTTGCCCTCGAAGACATAGGACTTCTTCTCGTAGAACTCGGTGGCTGCCACGTCGAGGGCGAGGGCGATGTCCTTGCCCAGCTTGAAGCCGGCGGACTTGACCGCGTCGGCGATCAGGTCCAGGGCGTCGCGGTTGGAGGAGAGGTCAGGCGCGAAGCCGCCCTCGTCGCCGACGCCGGTGGCGAGCCCCTTCTTCTTCAGCACCGCCTTGAGGGCCTGGTAGACCTCGGCGCCCTGCTGCAGGGCCTCGCGGAACGTCGCGGCACCGATCGGCGCGATCATGAACTCCTGCACGTCGACGTTGGTGTCGGCGTGGGCCCCACCGTTGAGGATGTTCATCATCGGCACCGGCAGCAGGTGGGCGTTGGGCCCACCGACGTAGCGGAACAGCGGCAGGCCGGCGGAGTCGGCGGCGGCCCGGGCCACCGCGAGCGACGTGCCCAGGATCGCGTTGGCCCCGAGGGAGGCCTTGTTGGGGGTCGCGTCGAGGTCGAGCATCGCCTGGTCGACGAGCCGCTGGTCGTCGGCCTCGAGGCCCTCGAGGGCCGGGCCGAGCTTGCCGACCACGGCCGAGACCGCCTTCGCCACGCCCTTGCCGCCGTAGCGCTTGCCGCCGTCGCGCAGCTCCACCGCCTCGAACTGACCGGTGGAGGCACCGCTCGGGACGGCGGCGCGGGCGTACGTCCCGTCGTCGAGCACCACCTCGACCTCGACGGTGGGGTTGCCGCGCGAGTCGAGGATCTCGCGGGCGCCGACGGCTGCGATGGATGCCACGGTGTCTCTCCTGGGTCGAGGTCAGCTGCTGCGCGGCCAGCCTAGTGGCGGCCCGCCCGACGGGCGCGCGGCGTCCCTCCCCGCGGGACGACTCCCGAGCCGTCGACCCGGGCCGTCGAACCGGGCCGTCGACCGGCCCGTTGACCCGGGCGCGACACCTGACTACCTTCGAGCCGGGAATGTCGAGGGTTGTCCCTCCCGGGACGCCTGCCACTCGGGTGGCCCTCGACGCGAGGGAGCACTCACCCGGGCCGCAGGTCGCACAGAGGAGTGCCGCTCGATGCAGGAGACCACCGGGGTCGGCGAGATCGCCACCGAGATCCCCCACACCAACGTCCCACCCGTCCACTACGCCGACCTGCCCGAACCGGCCCCGCTCCGCCGGGTCGTGGGTCCGAGCGTGCTGCTGCTCGCCGGCGCGATCGGGTCCGGGGAGTACATCCTCTGGCCCTCCATCGCCTCCCAGGTCGGTCTGGTGCTCGTCTGGCTGGTCGTGCTGGGCGTGACGACCCAGTACTTCCTCAACATGGAGATCGAGCGCTACACGCTCGCCACCGGCGAGACGGCGGTCACCGGCTTCACCCGGCTGTGGCGGCCCTGGGGCCTGCTGTTCGTGGCGATGGCGGTGCTGGCCTGGATGTGGCCCGGCTGGGCGACCGGTGGCACGACCACGCTCTCGTTCGTGTTCGGCTTCTCCGAGGAGGTCATCCCGTTCGCGACCATCGGCGTCCTCGTCCTCATCGGCGTCGTGCTCACCGCTTCCCCGGTCGTCTACAGCACTGTCGAGAAGATCCAGTTCTTCATGGTCGCGCTCATCGTCGGCTTCGTGGTGTACGCCGCGCTCACGCTCATCGGGGGTGATGGCTACGCCGAGCTGGCCGGCGGCTTCACGGCGGTCGGCGACATCCCCGACGCGGCCGCCACCATCGGCGCGGCGCCGCTACTGGGTGCGATCGCCTTCGCGGGAGCCGGCGGCATCATGAACCTCGTCCAGTCCAACTGGGTGCGCGACAAGGGGCTGGGCATGGGGGCCCGGATGCCGCGGGTCGTCTCGCCGTTCACCGGCCGCGAGGAGGCCAGCCCGACCACCGGCTACTTCTTCCGCCGGGACGCCGAGAACCTCCGGCGCTGGCAGGGCTGGTGGCGGGTGGCCGACCGGGAGCAGCAGCTCACCTTCCTGCTGATCGGCGGGGTGTCCCTGCTGGTGTTCATGACCCTGACGTTCGTCACCGTCGGCACGGGCACCGACGCGGAGGGCCTCGACTTCATCCGGCTGCAGGGTGACGCGCTCGGCTCGGCGGTGGGTGGCTGGCTGAGCACCGTGTTCTGGCTGATCGGCACCGCGGTCCTCTTCTCCACCAACCTGGCGGTCCTCGACATGGTCGCGCGCCTGACGGCCGACGTGCTGCGCACGGGAGCCCTGCGCGACAGCCAGCGGTGGAGCGAGAGCCGGCTCTACTTCGTCACCGTGTGGGCGATGATCCTCTTCGGGTCGGTCATCCTGCTGCTCGGCGTCGACCAGCCGCTGCTGCTGCTCGTGATCGCCTCGGCGCTCAACGGGATCGTGATGTTCATCTACAGCGCGCTGCTGCTCAAGCTGAACCGGGGCGTGCTCCCCCGGGAGATCGGACTGTCCGGCGTCCGCCTGGGCGCGATCGTGTGGGCCGTCGTGTTCTACGGCTTCTTCTCCGCAATCCTGCTCTGGGACCAGGTCGGCCAGCTGCTCTGACGGCGCCGGGTCAGTCGCCGTCCCGCAGCGCCACCAGCCGGCGCACGGCGTCGCGCAGCTCCTGCTCGGGGTCCGCTCCCTGCTCGCGCGCCTCGGCGACCAGGGCCAGCAGCCGCTCGCCGATCCCGTCGCCCGCCGGGTCACCGGTCGAGGTGGGCGCGCCGCCCCCGCCCGCTCGGCGCAGCCGGTCGAGCACCTTGTCGGCGTAGAGCAGCGCGGGGAGCCCGGGGGCCAGGCCCTCGGTCACCGACGTACGCCGCTTCTCCTCGGCCTTGCGCGCCTCCCACACCTCGTTGACCGCAGCGGGGTCGAGGCCCGCGGCGTCGACGTCACCGAAGACGTGCGGGTTGCGCCGGACCATCTTGGCCGTGACGTCCGCGGCGACGTCGGCCATCGTGAACTCGCCGGTCTCCTCGGCGATGGCGGCGTGCAGGAACACTTGCAGCAACAGGTCCCCCAGCTCCTCACGGAGATGGACGGCGTCGCCCGTGTCGAGCGCCTCCAGGGTCTCGTGGCACTCTTCGAGGAGGTAGCGGGCCAGCGAGCGGTGGGTCTGCGCGGCCTTCCACGGGCACTCGGCCCGGAGCCTCCGCACCACGGCGAGGAACTCGAGGACGTCCCGGTCGCCGCTCATGCCACGAGGACCGCCGCCGGGCTCAGCGACCGCAGCGCTGGGTGGAGGGGAGCCGTCGGGCGAGCACGGCGTTGGGCTCCGCGGCGTTGCCGCTGCGGGCGGTCTCGCTGACGGCGAAGGAGAGCGAGCGGTCCTCGTTCCGGATGGTGCCCTCGCCCGCGACGGTGTTGAGCGAGGGGTCGAACTCGACCTCGTTCTCGGCCACCCAGGTCGCGAACTCCTCCTGCCCCGCGGCCAGGAACGCCTGCCGGTCGCCCTCGCCCTCCAGCACGACCTCGCCGACCGACGCCTGCACCTCCTCCACGTAGAGGGGCGCTGAGTCGACCACGAGCACCGACTCACGGACCTCCTCGGGCAGTCCGGCCACGCCCCGACGGATCTGCGCCAGCTGGGCCGTGTAGTCCTCGCCGTCGAGCGTGATGCCGTAGTCCTCGGCGACCTGGTCGGCGATCGAGCGCAGGGCGAGGGTGCCGGCGATGCCTCCGCGGAAGTAGGCGTTGGGCACGGTCTCGGCCTGCTGCTCCAGCTGCGGGGTCACCGCGTCGCAGAAGTCGACCGCGATCTCGTCGACCTCGGCCATCGTGATCGACTCCTCGCCCACCTGGACCGCCACGCCCGGGTGCATCCCGGCGCCGGCGCATCCGGTCAGGGTGAGGGCGGCGACGCCCACGACGAGGGCGCCCCGGAAGCGGCCACGGGTCTTGCTCACGACTTCTCCTTCTGCTCCTGCGGGTCGATCACGGAGTCGATCACGCCGCGGGCCCATTCAAGCAGGGCCACTCCCTCCAGCGGACGGCCCGTCGCCCCCGGGGTCCCCGGCCGGGGCACCAGGACCGTGCCGAGCTGGCTCTTGACGATGCTCTTCGGGTAGAGCCGCTGCAGCCGGACCACGCGCGACTCCGGCAGCTCCACCGGGGCGAACCGCACGTTGCGGCCGGCGACCGTGACCTCGCCGACCCCGGCCTGACGCGCGCGGGCACGGAAGCGAGCCACCAGCAGCAGCGCCGCGACCGGCTCCGGCGGCTCGCCGTACCGGTCCTGCATCTCCTCGAGCAGCACGTCGACGTCGGCGTCGGCGCGGACCTCGGCCAGCCGCTTGTACATCTCCAGGCGCAACCGCTCGCTCGGGATGAAGTCGTGTGGCAGGTGGGCCTCCACGGGCAGCTCGATCCGCACCTCGCGCAGCTCGGGCTCCGCCTCGCCCTTGAACTCCTGCACGGCCTCGCCGACCAGCCGGACGTAGAGGTCGAAGCCGACGTCGGCGATGTGCCCCGACTGCTCCCCACCGAGCAGGTTGCCGGCGCCCCGGATCTCGAGGTCCTTCATCGCGATCGCCATGCCGCCACCGAGGTCGGAGTGCTGGGCCAGGGTGGCCAGTCGTTCGTGCGCGGTCTCGGTGAGCGGCTTCTCGGCCGGGTAGAGGAAGTAGGCGTAGGCGCGCTCCCGGCTGCGACCGACCCGGCCGCGCAGCTGGTGGAGCTGGGAGAGTCCGAGGGTGTCGGCCCGCTCGATGATCATGGTGTTGGCGTTGGAGACGTCGAGCCCCGACTCGACGATGGTCGTGCAGACCAGGACGTCGAAGCGCTTCTCCCAGAAGTCGAGCATCACCTGCTCGAGCTGGTGCTCGCCCATCTGTCCGTGGGCCGTCGCGACACGGGCCTCCGGGACCAGCTCGCGGATCCGCGAGGCGGCCTTCTCGATCGAGCTGACCCGGTTGTGGATGAAGAACACCTGGCCCTCGCGGAGCAGCTCGCGGCGGATGGCGGCCGTGACCTGGCGGTCCTCGTAGGCGCCGACGTAGGTGAGCACCGGGTGCCTCTCCTCCGGCGGGGTGGTGATGGTCGACATCTCCCGGATCCCGGTCACGGCCATCTCGAGCGTCCGCGGGATCGGGGTGGCACTCATGGACAGCACGTCGACCGAGGTCCGGAGCCGCTTCATCTGCTCCTTGTGCTCCACGCCGAACCGCTGCTCCTCGTCGACGATGATCAGCCCCAGGTCCTTGACGCGGATGTCGGGGTTGAGCAGCCGGTGGGTGCCGACCACGATGTCGACGGAGCCCTCGGCCAGACCCGCGATGACCTCCCGCGCCTCGGCGTCGGTCTGGAACCGCGACAGTGGCTTCACGGTGACCGGGAACCCGCTCATCCGCTCGGCGAAGGTGGAGAGGTGCTGGGTGACCAGCAGCGTGGTCGGCACCAGGACCGCCACCTGCTTGCCGTCCTGCACGGCCTTGAAGGCCGCCCGCACCGCGATCTCGGTCTTGCCGTAGCCGACGTCGCCGCACACCAGCCGGTCCATCGGCACCGTGCGCCGCATGTCGGCCTTGACCTCGTCGACCGTGCTCAGCTGGTCGGGGGTCTCCTGGAACGGGAAGGCGTCCTCGAGCTCGCGCTGCCAGGGACTGTCGGGGCCGTAGGCGTGCCCCTGCGTCGCCTGCCGCGCGGCGTAGAGCTTGATCAGCTCGGCCGCGATCTCGCGCACCGCCTTGCGTGCCCGGTTCTTCCGCTTCGTCCAGTCCGCGCCGCCGAGCCGGTCGAGACTGGGCTGCTCGCCGCCGACGTACCGCGTCACCTGGTCGAGCGCGTCGGCCGGCACGTAGAGCCGGTCCGGCGGGCCACCGCGCTTCGAGGCGCCGTACTCGAGCACGAGGTACTCCCGGACGGCCCCGCCGACCTCGCGCTGCTTCATCTCGACGAACCGGCCGACGCCGTGCTGCTCGTGCACCACGTAGTCCCCCGCCGTCAGCTCCAGCGGGTCGATCTGCTTCTTCCGCCGGGCCGGCATCCGGCGCATGTCGCGGGTGGAGGTCTTCTGCCCGGACAGGTCGTCGCCGGTGAGCAGGGCCAGCCGCAGCGACGGGTCGACGAAACCGTGGTCGAGCGTGCCGGTGGTCACCGTCACGACGCCCGGCCGAGGCTCCAGCTCCTCCGGTGCCACCAGGGCGGCGGGCACGTCGTGGTCGGCGAGCACCTCGACCAGCCGCTCGGCCGGACCGTGGCCGGGGTGGACGACCACCACGCGGTGCTGGTCTGCCAGCCAGCCGCGGACGTCGGTGATGGCGCGCTCGAGGTCGCCGCGGTAGAGCTCGGCCGCCTTCGCCGGCAGCAGCCGTGAGTCGACCGCGTCGGCGTCGACCTCGACGCCCTCGTCGCCGAGCCCGAAGGGACTGACGCTCCACCAGGCCTGCTCACGGCCCAGCACGTGCTCCCGGACCTCGCCCAGCTCGCGGTAGGACGCAGCGCCCAGGTCGATCGGTGCCTGCCCGCCCCCGGCCGCGGCGGCCCAGCTGGCGCCGAGGAACTCCTCGCTGGTGGCGACCAGGTCGTGGGCACGGGCCCGGACCCGCTCCGGGTCGAGCACGAGGACGTGCGTGTCGACCGGCAGCAGGTCGACGAGCAGCTCCATCTCGTCCACCAGCACCGGCGCCAGCGACTCCATGCCCTCCACGGCGATGCCGGCGGCGATCTTGTCGGTCAGCTCGACCAGCTGCGGGTGCGCCTCGCCGAGCGCGGCCGCCCGGCGGCGTACGTCCTCGGTGAGGAGCAGCTCACGGCACGGCGGTGCCCAGAGCCGGTCGACCTGCTCGAGGGTCCGCTGGTCGGCGACCGCGAAGCTCCGGATCTCCTCGACGTCGTCGCCCCAGAACTCCACCCGGAGCGGGTGCTCCTCCGTCGGCGGGAAGACGTCGACGATGCCACCGCGGACCGCGAACTCGCCGCGCTTCTCGACGAGGTCGACGCGGGAGTACGCCGCGCCGGCGAGCCGTGTCACCACGTCCTCCAGCGGCACGGTGTCGCCCGCGACGAGCTCGACCGGCGCCAGGTCGCCGAGCCCGGCGACCTGCGGCTGGAGCAGCGACCGCACCGGGGCCACCACGACCCGCAGCGGTCCCTGCCCGGCGGCGGTGCCCGGGTGGCGGAGCCGACGCAGCACCGCCAGCCGCCGGCCGACGGTGTCGTTGCGGGGGCTCAGCCGCTCGTGCGGCAGCGTCTCCCAGCTCGGGTAGTAGGCGACCTCGTCGGGGTCCACGACGTCGCCGAGTGCCGCCACGAGGTCCTCGGCCTCGCGGGCCGTCGGGGTGACGGCGAGGACGGTGCGGTCCTGACGCAGCAGCCCGGCCACCACGAACGGGCGCAGGCCGGCCGGGCCGGTGAGGTCGAGCGCGGCGACGGCGCCGCCCTTCGCGTCGGTCATCGCCTGGGCCAGCGTGGGCTCGGCGAGCACCGCGTCGGTGAGATGGGTGAGGGTCACGGGTCACCTTCCGGGCGCACGTCCGACCCCCGGCCGGGTGCGACGGGGGGTGTTGCCCGCGAGTCTACGGTGGCCTCGTGAGGTCCCTGCGGAGGTCCCGACGCACCGTCTCCGGCCTGGCGCTGGCCGGCCTGCTCCTCGGCGGCTGCTCGCAACCGGCCACCGGGCCGGCCTCGACCACCGGGCCCACCGGCGTCCCGGATCCCGCACCCACCGCACGGCCCGACGACGGCGGCGCGAAGGTCTCCGAGGGACTGGAGGACGTGCTCCGGAGGACCCGCTCCGGAGCGCCGCGCCGCCCGTCCACCGCGCGTCAGGCGGCCACCCAGATCCGGGTGGCCGAGCGGGTGATCGCCGACCCCGCCACGAACGCGGAGGACCTGGCGCTGGCCGGGCACGCGCAGCAGGTGGCCTACCGGACGCTGGCCGACCGCCCGGCCTGGGACGCGCGGGTGCGCTCCCTGCTGCCCCGGCCGCTTCGGAGGCGGGCCGCCGACAACGTGGCCGCCCGGCGGGCATTCCGGTCGATGCACGCCACGCGTGACCGGGACCTCGCCGACGAGCTCCCGGCCTGGCGCATCGTGGAGCCCCTGCCCGCCGGACGGCTGCGCCGGCTCTACCGGGCGGCCGAGCGGCGGTTCGGCGTGGAGTGGGAGTACCTCGCGGCGATCCATCTGGTCGAGACAGCCTTCGGGCGCATCGAGGGGACCTCGGTGGCGGGCGCCCAGGGCCCGATGCAGTTCATCCCCACCACCTGGGACATCTACGGCGCGGGGGGCGACGTCGAGGATCCCCGCGACGCGATCCTCGCGGCCGGCCGGATGCTGCGAGCCAACGACTTCGCAGGCGACCGGGCCGGTGCCCTCTACCGCTACAACAACCACCCGGCGTACGTCCGTGGGGTGACGCTGCACGCGGAGGTCATGAAGCGGCACCCTCGGTCCTTCCTCGGCTACCACGCCTGGCAGGTGCACTACCTCACCCGGCACGGGAGCATCTGGCTGCCGGAGGGGTACGCCGAGAAGCGCCCCGTGCCGGTACGGCAGTTCCTCGCGCGGCGCGGCTGAGGCTCAGGCGCTCTCCCACCAGTCCAGCGACTCGGGGTCGTCCCGCAACCAGCCCAGCACCGCCACCGCGTCGAGCTGGGAGTTCACGCGGAACTTGTGCAGCACGGACTTCACGTGGCTGCGGACCGTGGCCTCCGAGACGTTGAGCGCGTCGGAGATCTGGCCCACGCCCTGACCGGCGTAGAGCATCCGGAGCACCGTCCGCTCCCGCGGCGTCAGGGAGTGCACCCGCTCGACCAGGCCGTCCTTGCGCGACTGGGAGCGATGCCACTCCTCGACCAGCTCGGTGCGCTCCTGGTCGTTGACGAGGGTCTCCCCGGCCAGCAGCCGGTCCAGCGCCTCCACGACGTCGGCGAGGCCGGTCGAGCTGGGCATGATGCCCTGCACCCCCACGTCGAGCACGGCACCCCAGAGGGGGCCCGAGGGCGTCCCGGTGAGGAGGAGCCAGGGCAGGTCGAGGGTCCTGAGGCACTCGGTGGCCTCCCGCAGCCGGGGAGCAGGCACCAGGTCGGTCATGAGCAGGCCCACGTCCGCCTCGACGTCGTCCAGCCTCGCGGTGTGGCTGCGGGTACGCCGCCCACCGGGCCAGACCGGCGTCTCGACCTCGTAGTCGTGGCCCCCGAGGGCGCTCGCCACCGCGTCCGAGACCAGGTAGAGCGGCGACACCACGGCGACGCGGGGCCTACCCGTCGATCCCGGCATGCTTGCCTCCCCCTCGCGGCCCGGGCTGGCGCGCCCGCGACACGGGCGCCCGTGGCCGACACGTCATCGTGTCGCCGCTTCGCGCCGGGTCGCGGACCAGTCCAGCGACTCACCTACATTTGGGGATGGGATCGGCGGCGCGGATGGACCATCGTTGGATGTGGGCCCCCAACGCCCACAGGGCCCACCAGTCGCCCGTCACGACAGTCCGGGAGGACGCGGTCCCGAGCCAGGCCCCCACCATGGCCGGGGCACCACGCCCCTCCCAGCCCCTAACGGCACCCAGGGGCACGACGGTCGGTCGCGACTGGTGGGCTCACCCGGAGTGTCGCCCATGGATCCTCCCCAATTTCTGGTATAGGCCAGGACCCGGTTGGCACTTGCGCCACGCCGGGGTCCTACGCTTCCCTATGGAGTCATCGCCGAGCCAGGCGTAGGGGCGGCTCGCGACGGGAGGGTCCACCGGGGGGATCAACCGTCCTGAGCCGACGTCTGGTTCGGATCATGTACATGGATCCCGGGGGGGCGGACCATGATGGGGAAGTTTCGCATCCCTGATGGGGTGTGGGGGTGGCACGGGACACTGCTCGTCGCGCTCGTGTGCGTGACGCCGGCTCTCGTGGCGTTCTGGCTCGCGCCGGAGACGCGCAACGTCGAGGACGCCGCGGGCATCGGAAGCCTGGTGGTGCATCCCGTCGTGCTGGCGGCCGCGCTCGGTCTCTACTTCGCGTGGCGGCTGACCGGCGAACCGGGCCAGGCCTGGCTGGCGGCCGCGTTCGTCGCCCTGGCCATCAAGGGGTTCTCGTTCGCCGCGCTGCGGCTCGCGCACGGGCCCGGGCTCGTCGACCACTCGACGACCCTGCTGGTCACCGACCTGTTGTTCACGGCGACCGTCGTCGCGATGCTGTGGTGGGGACGCGCGGTGCCGCCGCAGCTGGACCCGCTGCTGCTCGGGGTCTGCCTGGGTGTCGTCTTCTCGGCGTTCCGGATCGGGATGGTCGAGTCGGGCCGCGGCTACCCGGCGGCGGTGCTCGGCATCCTGATCTTCGCGGGGGCGGGCATGGCCCTGCTCTACATCGCGTTCGCCGTCGCCGCGGCCACCCTGGTGCCGGTGCCCGCGTGGGCGCGGATCCGCATCGTCACCGCCGTGGTCCTGCTCGGCCTCAACCAGCTCGTCGTCCACCAGGGGGGCGAGGGTGTCGGATTCGCGGTCGTGTCGATCCTCACCGACCTGCTCTTCGCGGTGCTGCTCTGCGTCGCGGCGAGCGCGGTGCTCCGGCTGACCATCCGTGACAGCACGAGCACCGTCACGGAGCTGAGTCGGCGGGTCGCCGACGTCGAGGAACGCAACCGGCTGGACCGGGAGCGGCTGCACGAGATGGACGCCGCGATCGCCGGGATCGTCACCGCCAGCGAGCTCATCCACGACGGCACCCGGCTCTCGCCGGACCGGCGGGCGCAGCTCGAACGGATGGTGGAGGCGGAGATCGCGCGCCTCGGTGGGCTGGCGACCCGCGGACCCCGGGTGACCCCGGTCGGGCCGGTCGACCTCGACCAGGCGATCGAACCCGTGGTGGTGGCGCAGCGCGTGCTCGGGCGCCAGGTCGACTGGACGCCGACCGGGCACCTGGTGCGTGGCCGCGCGGACGACATCACCGAGGTCGTGACGACGCTGCTGGAGAACGCCGCCCAGCACGCCCCGGGCTCGCCGGTCAGGGTCGCTGCCCGTGACATCGGCGCAGCGGTGGAGCTCACGGTCTCCGACCTCGGGCCCGGCATCCCCCGGGAGGTCTCGGCGCGCCTGTTCGAGTGGGGGGAGCGCGGACCGGCCTCGCGCGGTCAGGGCATCGGCCTCAACGTCGCGAGGCGGCTCGTCGAGGACCTCGGGGGGTCTCTGCGGATCCTGTCCACCCCCGGCTGTGGCGCCACCTTCGTCCTCCGTCTCCCCTACGAGAGGGCCGGGCATGGCGCCTCCCGCGCGCGCGCGTAGCAGCCTGCGGATCCTCATCGTCGAGGATCACACGCTCTTCGCCGAGTCCCTCGAGCTCGCCCTGTCGATGGAGGGCTACGACGTACGCCGGATGGCGGTCTCGGAGATGCGCGGCTCACAGGCGGCGCTGGTGTCCGCCATCGTCCGGCTGCACCCGCGGATCGTGCTGCTGGACCTCGACCTCGGGCACTTCGGCGACGGCGTGCGCATCATCGCGCCGCTCGCACGGGCCGGGATCTGGGTGGTCGTGGTGACGGCCTCGCCCGACGAGAGCCGGTGGGGCCAGTGCCTGCGCTACGGGGCGCGCAAGGTGCTCAGCAAGACCCGCCCGCTCAACGAGATCATGGCCACCGTCCGTCGGCTGAACCAGGGCCTGCCGGTCATCGACCGCGAGGAGCGGGAGCGGCTGCTCACCGCCTGGCACCGCGACCGGGAGGACCAGGAGGAGCTGCACCTGCGTCTCGAGCGGTTGACCGGCCGGGAGCGCCAGGTGCTCGGCAACCTGATGGAGGGCAACACGGTGCGGGACATCTCGCGCGCCAGCGTCGTCTCCGAGGCCACCGTGCGGACCCAGATCAAGTCGATCCTGGCCAAGCTCGAGGTGTCCTCCCAGCTCGCAGCCGTCGGCCTCGCCCACAAGGTGGGGTGGCGACCCCCCACTCCGTAGCGGCCGCCGCCGGCACCGCGGTCACGCCAGGACTCACCAGCCGTCCAGCACCGGTCCCGGTCGTTGAGGCACCCGACAGCGCCGGGCCCTGGCCGCCACCTCGCCTCCGGGCGGGGGGTCTCCAGAGGGTTCGGCCACGGCCACCCTCCCCAGCCCGGGCGGTGAGGGCGGCTGGTGAGCCGTCAGCGGGTCCCGAGGGGCCCTGCAGACCACCCTCCCCGGGCCGCCGTGGAGTTGGGAATCCCCAATTGTGGGGAGCGCTCAGGCGTTCTCGACCCTTTCCCTCATTTGTGGCATGTCCGGTGCAAACGCGTGTTCCTACGCTGCACGGAACGACGTGCGGCGACACCGATGCGCTGCTGTTCCGGGGGGAACTGAAACCGATGACGCAGATCGCTGCACCCTTGCTGGGGGACCTCCGCCAGGAGGTCGGCCAGCAGGTGTCGGCGGCGACCCCGGCCGCGGCCGGGAGGGTCACGCGGTTGCCCCGGCTCCGTGTGGAGCCCCTGATCCACCTGCTGGCGGCGTCCGCGGCGCTGGCCGCCACGTGGCCGGCAGGTGTCCACCCCGAGCCGCTGGCGGCGGCCGGCCTCCTGCTCACCTGGCCGGCGCTGCTGGCGGCCCTCGGCTGCTGGGCCGAGCGCCCCCTGGCGAGCACCCTGAGCCGGCTGCGCCCGGTCGTCCACGCCGGTGCGGTGGTCGGGCTCGGCTGCTGGGTGGGGTCCGGGCTCGGCATCGCCCTGCTCGACGGTCTCGTCGCCCCGGTCGCCGCTGTCGTCGCCGCCTCGGCGGCCACGGTGCTCATGGCGGGGTGGCTGGGCGAGCGCGGCGTACGCCTCGTCGTCGCGGGCGCTCCTGCTGATGTCGAGCGCGCGCTGGACGAGCTGGCTCGCGATCCGCAGCGGTGCCACGTGGTCGCCACCTGGCTGACCCGGGAGGGCGAGGACGTCCACGGACCGGTCACCGAGGCCGAGGCGGAGGGACCCACGGCACTGGCCCTCGCCCAGGGTGCGGACGCCCTGCTGGTGGTTCCGGGCCCGGGCCTCACGCCGACCACCATCCGCCGGCTCGCGTGGGCGGCCGCGAGCCACCAGCTGGAGCTGTACGTCGGGACGGGGCTGATCGACGTCGCCCCGTCCCGCACCACCACCGTCCGCGCGGGTGGCATGGGCGCGGTGCACGTGCGCCCGGCCGCCGGACGCGGCTGCTGCCGGTTCCTCAAGGACGTGGCCGAACGGGTTGCCGCCGCCTGCGCCCTGGTGCTGCTGGCGCCGGCCCTGCTCGTGGTGGGACTGCTGGTCCGCCGGGACTCCCCCGGCCCGGCGTTGTTCCGGCAGCGCCGGGTGGGCCGCGACGGACGCGAGTTCACGATGCTGAAGTTCCGCACCATGTGCTGTGACGCCGAGCAGGCAGTCGATGCGCTGGCCGACCGCAACGAGGCGGACGGCGTGCTGTTCAAGCTGCGCAGCGACCCTCGGGTGACACCGCTGGGGGCGGTCCTGCGTCGGTACTCCGTCGACGAGCTGCCGCAGCTCTGGAACATCGTGTGCGGTCACATGTCTCTCGTCGGGCCCCGGCCGGCGCTGCCCAGCGAGGTCGAGCAGTACGACCACGACCCGCGCCGCCGGCTCGCGGTCAAGCCGGGTCTCACCGGCCTGTGGCAGGTCTCGGGACGGTCGGACCTGTCCTGGGAGGAGTCGGTGCGGCTCGACCTGAGCTACGTCGACAACTGGTCGCTGCCGATGGACGCCGCGATCCTGGGCCGCACGGTGCGGGCCGTCGTGGGGCACCGCGGCGCCTACTGAGACGCGTTACCCACAACGGGCGATGCCCGGCCCGTGTCACGATCCCTACCGTCCTGCCATCGCGACGCTGGTGGGTGCGTCGCCCGGGTGGGGGGAACCACACATGATGCGCAGGACCCTGACAGTCTCCGTGGCCGCCGCCTGCGTGGCGGCGCTCGCGTCCGTGCCGGCCACGGGGTCCGACCACGTCCATGGCGGCGTGGTCGGTGAGCAGGCCGAGCGGTGGGTACCGATGATCGCCACCACCGACGGCCAGCCGAAGCCGATCGCCTACACCGTGGCCGAGGCCGGAGACGAGATGGTGGTCGGCGGCCGGTTCCGCACCGTGGAGAATGGCGACCGCACCCAGCAGCTCACCCGACGCAACGTCTTCGCCTTCGACGCCCGCACCGGGGCCATCAGCCCCACCTTCGCACCGGACGTGGACGGCATCGTCTGGAGTGCCGTCTCCGACGGCACCTCGGTGTGGCTCGGCGGGGCCTTCCGCAACGTCAACGGGCAGCCGCGCTCGACGGTCGCCAAGCTCGACCTGGCCACAGGAGCGCTCGACCCGACGTTCGCAGCGCCGTTCCGGGGAGCGCGGGTGACGGACATGGAGCTGCACGACGGCCACCTCGTCGTGGCCGGCACGATCCCCCGACGGATCATGTCGCTGAGCCCGGTGACAGGTCGGCGCACGACGTACCTGGACCACCAGGTCGGCGGGCGGCTGCCCAACAGCAACTCCGCGCAGGTCTTCAAGTTCGACATCAGCAGCGACGGCGAGCACCTCGCCGCCGTCGGCAACTTCCTGACCGTCGACGGCGCCGACCGGCCGCGGATGTTCCTCCTCGACCTCGGCGACACCAGCTCGGCCCTGTCGCCGTGGAACTACGAGGCGAACGGCGTCAGCTGCACCTCCACGCGCCGCAACGCCATCGCCTACATCCAGGACGTCGACTTCGCGCCGGACAGCTCGTGGTTCGCGGTGGCCGCCTTCGGTTTCCGCTACCAGCCGGACTGGAAGGGCCGCCAGCTGTGCGACGGCGTCGCGCGCTTCGAGACCGACGAGCTCGACCCGTTCGAGCCGACCTGGCTCAACTACACCGGCGGCGACTCCCTGAAGTCGGTGGCGGCCACCGACGCGGCCGTCTACGTGCAGGGCCACTCGCGGTGGCTCGACAACCCCGACGCGTTCGACCGGCCCGGTCCGGGGTCGGTCGAGCGGCCGGGTGGTGGCGCGGTCGACCCGGTCACCGGTCTCGCGCTGTCGTGGAACCCGGTGATGCCCCAGCAGTCCGGGGGCTACCAGATCCTGCCGACGGCCGAGGGCGTGTGGTTCGTGACCGACGGCGTCCGCTTCGGCGGTCGCTACCACCGGGGGATCCGCTTCGCGGCGTTGCCGTGAGGCCGGCGCCCAGGCGTTACCCACTAGTGGTGATGCCGCCCCCGGTGCGGCTCCCTACGCTCACGTCAGGAGCGGCACCGGTGGGGGTTGGGCCGCGTACGAGGTGGGGGAACAGCCATGAACCGCAGGACCTGTGCCGTGCTCGTCGCCCTGACCACGGCAGGCGCCGTGGCCCTGGGGACCTCGACGCCGGCGGCCGGCTCCGACCACGCCCACGGCGGCGTCGTGAGCGAGACCGCCGAGCGCTGGGTCCCGATGATCGCGACCACGCCTGGCGCGGCGAAGCCGGTGGCCTACGGCATCGGGGAGGCCGGTGACCAGATGGTCGTGGGCGGCCGTTTCCAGACCGTCGAGAACGGCACCCGAACCACCCAGTACAACCGTCGCAACGTGTTCGCGTTCGACGCCGACACCGGTGCGGTGAGCACCGGCTTCCGGCCCGACGTCAACGGGCCGGTCTGGAGCATCGTCTCCGACGGCACCTGGGTGTGGATCGGCGGCGGCTTCACCACCGTCAACGGCCAGCCGCGCGCTGCGGTCGCCAAGCTGGACCTCGCCACCGGGACGCTCGACACCACGTTCAACCCGTCCTTCCGGCGCGGCCGTGTCACCGACATGGAGATGCACCGCGGTCACCTCGTCATCGCCGGCACCATCCCGCGCCGGCTGATGTCGCTCAACCCGGACACCGGTCGTGCCACCAGCTACATCGGCAACGCGATCGAGGGGCGGCTGCCCAACAGCAACTCGCCGCAGGTCTTCAAGTTCGACATCAGCAGCGACGGCCAGCACCTCGCCGCGGTGGGCAACTTCTGGACCGTCGACGGGGCCGAGCGCCCGCGGATGTTCCTGCTCGACCTCAGCACGACGGGCTCGACGGTGTCGGCGTGGAACTACGAGCCGAACGGCATCCCGTGCAGCTCGACCCGACGGGTGACCCAGTCCTACATCCAGGACGTCGGCTTCTCCCCCGACAGCTCGTGGTTCGCCGTCGCCGCCTTCGGCTTCCGCTACCAGCCCGGGCAGCACGGCTCCCAGCTCTGCGACAGCGTCGCCCGGTTCGAGACCGACGAGCTCGACCCGACGGTGCCGACCTGGATCAACTACACCGGCGGGGACTCGGTGAAGTCCGTCGCCGCCACGGACGCCGCGATCTACACGCAGGGCCACTCGCGATGGCTCGACAACAACGCCCCCAACATCTTCAACGTCGAGGGACCGGGTGCGAAGTCGCGACCCGGCGGAGGGGCGATCGACCCGGTGACCGGGATGGCGCACGACTGGAACCCCGTCATGCCCCAGCAGTCCGGCGGCTTCCACATCCTGCCCACGGCCGAGGGCGTCTGGTTCGTGACCGACGGCATCCGATGGGGCGGCCGCTACCACCGCGGCATCCGCTTCGCGGCGCTGCCCTAGACCGGGCACTCGACGGGGGTGGCCCTTACCCACATGTGGTGATGCTCCCCCTGCAGCCCCTTCCTAGGGTCGAAGGAACCTAGCGAGCGGACCCGTGGGGATGGGGCCGCACCCACAGGGGGAACTCACCATGAATCGCAGGACCGCGAGCGCGCTCGTCGCCCTGACCACCGCCAGCGCGCTCTGTCTCGCGGGAACGCTGCCGGCGACGGGGTCCGACCACGTCCACGGCACGGCCGTCAGCGAGACAGCCGAGCGATGGGTGCCGATGATCGCCACGACGCCCGGGGCCCGGAAGCCCGTGGCCTACACGATCGGCGAGGCCGGCACCATGATGGTGGCCGGTGGCCGGTTCCGCACCGTCGAGAACGGCGACCGGACCCGCCAGTACCCACGCCGCAACGTCTTCGCCTTCGACGCACGCACCGGCGCCATCAGCACCAGCTTCGCGCCCGAGGTCGACGGACCCGTCTGGGCGGTCGTCTCCGACGGGACCTCGGTCTGGCTCGGCGGCGGCTTCCGCAACGTCGACGGCCAGCCGCGGCCGGCACTGGCCAAGCTCGACCTCGCCACCGGCGCCCTGGACCCGGACTTCAACCCGCCCTACCGCGGCAAGCGGGTGACCGACCTGGAGTTCCACCAGGGTCACCTGGTGGCAGCCGGCAGCTTCCGGCGTCGTCTCATGTCGCTGAACCCGGACACCGGTCGGCGCACCCGCTACCTCGACCATGCCGTCGGGGGCCGACTGCCCAACAGCAACGCGGCGCAGGTGTTCAAGTTCGACATCAGCAGCGACGGCGAGCACCTCGCCGCCGTCGGCAACTTCCTGACCGTGGACGGTGTCGACAAGCCGCGGATGTTCCTCCTCGACCTCGGCCCGAGCACCACGACCCTGTCGCCGTGGAACTACGAGCCGAACGGCATCGACTGCAGCTCGAGCCGGCGCGTCACGCAGTCCTACATCCAGGACGTCGACTTCTCCCCCGACAGCTCGTGGTTCGCCGTCGCCGCGTTCGGCTTCCGCTACCAGCCGGGACAGTACGGACGGCAGCTGTGCGACAGCATCGCCAGGTTCGAGACCGACGAGCTCGACCCGACGGTGCCGACCTGGATCAACTACACGGGTGGGGACTCGGTGAAGTCCGTTGCCGCCACCGACGCCGCGATCTACACCCAGGGTCACTCGCGCTGGCTGGACAACAACGAGCCCTACGTCTTCAACGCCGCGGGGGTCGGCGCCAAGGAACGACGTGGCGGTGGCGCCATCGACCCCGAGACGGGCATGGCGCTGGACTGGAACCCGGTCATGCCGCAGCAGTCCGGCGGCTTCGACATCGTGCCGACCGAGCACGGGGTCTGGTTCGCCACCGACGGCGTGCGCTGGGGCGGCCGCTACCACCGCGGCATCCGCTTCGCGGCCCTGCCGTAGGCCCGGCGACGAAGGCCTGGGGACGGGCGGCGCGCCCCCACCGCGCGCCGCCCGGTCCTCACCTCACCGGATCGTGAGGATCGTGACCCCCGCGCTCAGCCCGATGCGGCGACGGGTCACCCCGTCGTACCGGCGCCGGTAGCTCGCGTCGACCAGCCGCTCGACCGTCAGGTCGCGGCGCCCGTCGAAGGCGACCACCACGTCGTTCATGGGCTCCTTGAGGTTCTTCACCAGCATCCGGCGCCGGTTCGGGTCATAGATGTTGCGATCCAGCCACAGGGCCACCAGGTGGGTGCCGTCCCGCTTGACGAAGGTCGCGACCCGCAGGTTCTTGGGGGCGTCGTGGAGCGCCATCCCGAGCGGCCTGCGCGGGAAGTTCTGGTTGCCGGGGTCCGCGAACTTGTGCAGCAGTCTCCGGACCGGCTTGAAGTCCTGCTTGGGGCGCCAGTCGCCGCCCTTGGTCCGGATGGTCCCCAGGGTGCCCTCGCGGTCCTTGCGGTCGGCGTCGGGCTCGTCGAGCAGCTCGTAGCGGATGAAGCGCTGGGTCCCGGCCAGCCAGTGCTCGAGGATCGCCTGCGGCGCGTACGCCGCCGCCACGTGGTGCGGCACCGGGTTGGAGGGGCCCCGGTAGCCCATGGCCGTGAAGTAGCCGCCCTCGGTGCACATGACGGGTCCCTGGCCGGACACGATGCGCGCGCACTTGCGCAGGTGGCCGATGTCCTCGCTGGGCGCCTTCCCCTGGGGGTAGACGTGCATGTTGCCGATGTCGACCCATCGCTCGAGGCTGCCGAGGTTGCGGGCCTGCTGCAGCGTCGTGCTGCCCTGCACCCCGCCCCGGGTCACGCGGGCCAGTGCCGGCGCCACGATCGGGATGTAGCCGAGGCCGTAACGACGCCGCGCCTCGTAGAGCTCCTTGGTGCGGGCTCGGGTCTCGGCGATCCACGGCACCCCGTCGTTGTTCGGCTCGTTGATGCCCTCGAAGGCGTCGAAGACGCGTCCCGGCCTCTTGAACCGACGGTCGACGGCTCGCATGATCTCGTTCATCGACTGCGGCTCGCCGAACAGGCCGCACGTGCCCTGCACCCTGATCCCGCGGCGGGCCAGCTCGGCCATGGCGTCGAGCGCGTCGGCGTTGGGACCGACCCGGGTGCGGACGTGGCGGGTGCCGAGCCGCTCCAGCCAGTCGATCACGCGGCCGTGCTTGCCGTAGACGCTGTTGTGCCAGTTGAGGTGGACCACGATGCCGAAGGACTCGACGAGCGCGTCGGCCCGCTGCGGCGTCCGGGTGGGCACCGCCGAGGACGTCGTGGCGCCCGGGATCACGGTGAGCGCACCGGCTCCGGCCAGGGCGGAGGACGAGAGCAGGGCACGTCGGGTGAGGGGGGTCTGGGGGGTCACGGAACTCTCCTCGTGTCAGCCCCCCGGCGAACGAATCGGGACGAGGCTAACCCGATTTGCCTGGATTCGTCACACGAACACGCAAATCAGGCGTGGGCGCCCTCGGCCGCTCGCGGTGCGACCACCTCGGCGTACACCGCCTCGAGGCGCTGCAGGTCCACGCCCGGCGAGAAGTGGCGCTCGTAGGTCTCCCGGGCGCGTCCGCGCAGCGCCTCGGCGCGCTCGGGGCGGGCGGAGAGGGCCCGCAGCTGGTCGGCGAGGCTGGCCGCGTCGCGCGTGCGGAAGGTCCAGCCGGTGCCGTGGCGCCGCACGTCCTCCCCGAGGTTGTCCAGGTCCGAGACCAGCAGCGGTGTCCCCACGGCGAGGCTCCGCAGGATCACCAGCGGCTGCCCCTCGTACCACTCCGAGGGGACGACGACCGCCAGCGCCCGGCGCATCCGCGCCGTGACCTCCTCCTCGTCGAGCCACCCGAGGTACTCGATCCGGGGGTCGGCGGCCGCGGCCTCCTCCACGAGGCCGCGCAACGGCCCGTCCCCGGCGATCACGAGCCGCAGCCCCGGGTCGGCCAGCCGCCAGGCCTCCAGCAGGGTCCGGATGCCCTTGATCTCGATCAGCCGGGCCGCGCAGAAGACCTCGTTGCTGCCCGTCCGGCCCACGGTCGGACCGGGGTCCGGCACGGAGTTGGGCTTCACCACCACCCGGTCCTCGGGGTAGCCGTCCCGCACCATCAGCCGCCGCATGAAGTCCGTGAGGGCAAGGTAGCGGGTGACGTCGCGGTGGGTGGTGCCCACGGCGCGGTGCACCACCAGGCCCAGCGTCAGCGCCGCCGTGGCCGCGCGGCTGTCGTGGTAGCAGCCGTGCCGGATGCCCGGGAGCTTCAACCGCGATCCCACGCAGTCCTCGCAGATCCGGTCGTCGCGCACGCAGGTACCGACCGCGCACACCCAGCGATAGCTGTGGAGCGTCGTCACGGCCGGCACACCCTCGGCCGCGGCCGCCCGGAACACCGAGGGCGACATCAGCGGGAACGGCGTGTGCACGTGCACGACGTCCGGCCGGAACCGCCGGATCCGCCGGCGCGTCTCGCGGGCCGCCTCGACGTTCCAGACCGCCTTCGCCCCGGCCCGCACCGACGACAGCCCCAGGTCCTGGGCGGCCGGCAGCGCGAACTCCTCGACCTCGTGCCCACCGCCGGTGAGCAGCCGCGCCTCGTGGGCCAGCACCTCCATCGCGCCGCCGAGCGAGGCGTGGTGGTTGTGGAGCTGCAGGACCCTCATGCGGGAGCCTCCTGGTGCTGGAGCCAGGCCGGGACCGGGCCCGGCAGGAGAGCCCGGACGCGCTGCAGGTCCTCGACGAACAGCGGCGCGAGGGCGTCACGCACCTCGGCGGGCACCGGGTCCGACTGGAGCACGGCCCGCCGGACCCGTTCCCGGAACCGGTAGGACGTGTGCTCCTTGACGAAGGTGCGGATCCGCTCGTGGCCGGTGGCCCACCCGATGGCCTGGTGGACCGCCGCGAAGCGCGGCTGGCCGGACACGTTCACGCGGGGCACCCCGGTCCCCTCGCCGTCGTGGTGGGGTACGCCGAGGAACCGCAGGATGCTGCCGACGGTGCCGACGTAGTCCGCCTCGAGGTCGTCGTGGAACCACACGCCGACCTGCTCGCGGGGCACCGCCGCGTGGACGGCCTCGAGCGCGTCGGCGTACCGGCTCATGGCCGTGAAGTGCCAGATGTGGTGCCACCCGAGCCGGCGACGCTCCTCTTCGAGCGAGACGGCGTCGAGGAAGTCCTCGACCGGCTCCAGCCCGCGCGCCCGCATGTACTGGTGGCTCGACCACGCGCGGGCGACCGGCTCGCGCAGCATCACGACCAGCTTCATCTCGGGGTTCATCCGCAGGATCTCCGGCAGCGCCTCCTCGTGGTAGTACAGCGAGGAGACCGACGCGTCGCCCAGGGCGCGGTAGTCGTGCTGCCGGGGGTAGAGGTCGAGGTAGGCCTCGCGGTCCGTGACCGCCACCCGGTTGATCGTGTGGTCGTCTCCTGGGGCGGTGAACTGCGCACCCGTGCGGTGCAGCGCGAAGTAGTGCGGCTCCTTGGGCTCGGTGACGAAGACCTCCGGGTGCGTGCGCAACCCCTCGACGAGGCCTGTCGTCCCGCACCGGGCAGCCCCGATCACCGCGAACGTCGGCACGGTCCGGTCGGTCATCGCGTTCCCCTCGGGTTCCGGGCGGTCTGGTGTCGGGCGATCGCGACCAGGTAGGCGTCCTCCAGCCGCCGCGCGACGCACGCGGGGTCGAAGAGGGTGCGCGCCCGCCGCGGCCCAGCCGCCGACTCACGCGCGTGCCGCAGCTCGTCGGCGAGCACGGCCGTGACCTCGTGCACCAGGGCGGCCGCGTCGTCGACCGGGACCACGGTCCCGGCCGGCTCACCGGGTCCGCCGCGGAGCACCTCGGCGGCCCCGTCCACGGCCGTCGCCACCACCGGCAGGCCGGTCGCCATCGCCTCCGCCACCACCAGTGCGACGGTCTCGTACCGCGACGGCAGGGCGAGGACGTCGGCGGCCCAGAGCCACGGCAGGACGTCGTCGGTGCCGCCCGGGACCAGGACGGAACGCCCCAGCTCGGGACCGGCGAGGTCCGCGACGAACGCGGGATCACCCGGTCCGACGAGCGCGAGCACGGTCTCCCGCGGCGGGGCCGCCCGCCACGCCGGCACCAGCAGGTCCTGGCCCTTCTGACGCGTCAACCGCCCCAGCACGAGCACGAGTCGTTGACCCTCGGGGATGCCGAGCGCGGCCCGCGCAGCCGCCCGCTCGGCACGGGTGGGCGGGCGGAAGCGGGTGAGGTCGACCGCCACACCGAGGGCACGGCCGGGCACCGCGATCCCGAGGCCCCGCCCACGTGCCAGCTCGTCGTCACAGTTGGCGACCAGCAGGTCCGTCCGGCGGGCGAACAGCCGCTCGGAGGCGCGCACCGCAGCCTGCTGTCCACGACCCGCCGACAGCCGGTCGGACCACGCGTGCGGCTGGTAGACCACGGGGACCGGCAGCGGCGCCAGCGGGCTGCGTCCCAGGGCACCGGCGAACCACGAGTGCAGGTGGACGACGTCGGGCCGGAGCTCGTCCACCAGCCGCCGCAGCTCCTGCTGTGCGGCCACGAGGGTCCCGGGCCGGTCGCGGTCGACCGACCAGGGCACGCGGTGGGCGCCGGGGTCGAGGTCGGGCAGGTCCGGGTGTGCGAGGACGTGGACGTCGTGGCCGGCGCGGACCTGCTCGGCGACGAAGTGGTCGAGCAGCGTGACCACACCGCCCCAGTGCACCTCCGACGCGTGCAGGACGCGCAGCGGACGTGAGCCGCGGCGACGTCGCCAGGCGACCTGCCAGTCACGGTCGGTCGCGGTCCCGAGGGCGGCGTACGCCGTGGCGCGCTCGTCCGCCCAGGCGGCGTCGTGCCGCTCCACCAGGCTGCGCGACCAGCCGTCACGGAGCACGGGGCTCCCGGGGTGGTCCTGCCGGTCGGTGACGAAGCGCAGGTTGACCGTCAGCAGGTAGCAGCGGATCGTGGCCTCGGCCGCGTCCCCCATGACGGCCCAGTCGTCGTGCAGCAGCCGCAGCGCCTCCTCGACCCACCGGTCCTCGACGTCCGGGGAGGTGCCAGAACGCATCCGCATCCGCTGGGCGACGTGGTGGAGGTGGTCCATGCCGAGCGGGACGCCCGTCTCGTGGTGCTCCCAGTCCCAGAGCAGCACCTCCTCGCCGTCCCGCGCCATGTTCCAGGCGACCCAGTCGCCGTGCCACGACCCGGTCTCGACCACGACGTCCCCGAGGTCGGCGAGCATCCGGTCGAGAGCCGCCTCCAGCCAGGCTCGGCTGCCGGCGTGGGTGACGGCGGCGATGCCGGCGCGCAACCGGATCACCGCGTCCGTGCGGTAGAGCGCCTCGCGCTGCATCCCCGCCCGGGCCGCGAGGGAACGCATCGCCTCGACCGGCACCCCGGCACCGTCGGACCCCCGGGTCGGCACGAGCGCCTCGAGCACGAGCACAGACTGGTCGTCGACCTCCTCGAAGCCGAGGACCCGCGGCGCCCGCACACCCGGTGCCGGGTGTGGCCCCAGGCGCCTCAGCTCCTCCCACTCCCGGCGCAGGGTCGTGCCCGCGTCACCCGACGCACACTTGGCGAACGCGAGCGAGCGACCGTCGTCACCGATGGCGTGGAGGACCACCGCCCGCCCGGGACGCGGGCGTCCCAGCCGGACGACGACACTGCGCGCCTCGGGGACGCACTCACGCACGAACGAGACCACCGCCGAGGAGTCCGGGTCGTCGACCACGACCCTCCCGACGGGGAGCAGCCGCAGCAACCCGTGGCGCTGCCACCAGGCCAGGGCCCGCTGACCGAGCCTGGAACGCTGGCCCTCGTCGGAACGCCGGATCGCGGTGGCGGTCGCGCGGTCGTGCGCGGGCACCAGCAGCGTCGGGCGTCGCATCGAGGGCAGCACCAGGTAGGGCGTGCCGCCGCCGCGACCGACGTGGCGCGTGCGCAGGTCGGTGGGCTCCGGCCAGACCGGCCGGAGGCGTGAGACCAGTGTGGTGGCCGGGAGGCCGGCCGTGCGGAGTCTGCTCACCAGTCACTCCCGCAGCGGCCGGGCAGGGGACACTCCCGGCTCCACACCGAGCTCCAGTCCAGCCCGAGCCGGACGTCCTGGGTCGCCAGGTGATCGGCGACGGCGGCGGTGGCCGAGGCGTAGCGCTCGGCGAGCATCACGCGCTGCTCGACCCGACAGGTCGCCAGGGCGCCCGCCAGCGACTCGGTCTCCACGGGCCGCGTCACCAACGACCGGACCCGGCGCAGCCGGTCGGGTCCCAGGCCGCGTCGCAGGGCGGGGTAGAGGCCTGACCTGCGCACCAGTCGGCGCCCGAGGAGGACCCCCCTGCCCCGCAGGGCGACCACGTCGTTGCGGTGCGCCCGAGCCGTCTCGGCCGCCGCGTCGAACGGTGCCCGCTCGAGCCCGGTGCGATCGGCCACGACGTCGAGCACCTCCTCGAGGTGACCGGTCACCGCGCTGAACGGCACCACCAGCAGGCGGTCGGGGCCGAAGAGCTTGTCCAGGCGCCGCAGCCACTCGGCGTAGTCGCTGGTGCCGGCGTAGACCGAGCCGCGGTCGAGTGCCGCGCCGAGCGTGCTCGCGGGCTCGTTGCGGAAGTAGTCCCGGTGGAGCTGGAAGTGGGAGAGCATCCGTGCGACGGGATGCCGCACGAGGTAGAGGACGGTCGCACCCGGCGCCGCCTCGGCCAACCGGTCCAGCGCGTCGGGGAAGTGCGGGAAGGTGTAGGACATGCTCGC
This sequence comes from Nocardioides coralli, assembly GCF_019880385.1. Taxonomy (NCBI): domain Bacteria; kingdom Bacillati; phylum Actinomycetota; class Actinomycetes; order Propionibacteriales; family Nocardioidaceae; genus Nocardioides; species Nocardioides coralli. The sequence goes on along the minus strand of NZ_CP082273.1, from coordinate 746,442 downwards.
GTCGAGTCGCAACCGGTCGTCGCGGCGTGCCGGGAAGAGCGCGTCGTACCACTCCTCGCCGCGCGCGAACTCGCGGCTGAAGTAGTTCGGCTCCTTCACCGCGCAGGCGTCGACCTGCGGGTGTCCTCCCAGCGTCGACGCCAGGAACGACGTGCCCGATCGCGCCGCTCCGGCGATGACGATGTCGGGTCCGCCCCCCAACCGTGCAGACATCCAGCCCCCTCCGTTCCCCCACGGATCCGGCAACCGTAGCCGCGGCCGCAGCGGCGCCCCGGGTTTGGCGGCGGGCATCACCTACTTGCGGTACGCGAGGTCGACTCACGCGTACCGGGGACTCCGCCGACCTAGGCTGCCGCCGTGGTGATGACCGAACGAGAGACCCGCGCCGAACCCATCGGTGGCATGCGGAAGTCGGCCTGGTTCAACCGCGTGCGACGCCAGCTCCCGGAGCCCGTGGCCGACGTCGCCCGGAGCTCGGCCCGGACGATCGGCACGACCACCGCGGCGCTGCGCGAGATGCCGGACTTCCTCGTCGTCGGCGCCAAGAAGGGGGGCACCACGTCGGTGGCGAACTGGCTGGTGCAGCACCCGCAGGTGATGCCGATGTTCCCCCGGGTGCAGCGGCACAAGAGCCCCCACTACTTCGACATCAACTACTGGCGCGGCCCGGACTGGTACCTGTCGCACTTCCCCACCCGCTGGGCGCGGGCAGCCCGTCGGCGCCGCACCGGCGGCGCGGCCGTCGGCGAGAGCTCGCCCTACTACCTCTTCCACCCCGCGGCCCCGGGACGGATCCGCGAGACCGCCCCCGACGCCAGGCTGATCGCGATCCTCCGCGAGCCGGTCTCCCGGGCGCACTCCAACTACTGGGACCGCGTCGTGGCCGGCACGGAGGACCTGCCCACGTTCGAGGCCGCCATCGAGGCCGAGGCGGGACGCACGTCCGGCGTCACCGACGCCTGGCTGGCCGATCCCGCGCACTACGACTTCGACCACGACCACCACACCTACCTGGCCCGTGGCCACTACGCCGAACAGCTGCGCCGCTACTTCGCGGTCTTCCCGCGCGAGCAGCTGCTCGTGCTGCCGCTGGAGGCCCTCAAGACCGACGCAGCAGGTGCCTTCCGCCGGATCGAGGACCACCTCGGCCTCGACCACCACCCGGTCGACCTCTCACCCCGCAACGCCCGCGAGGCCAACCCCAAGATCCTCCCCGAGACCCGGGAGCGCCTCGCCGACTACTACGCGCCCTGGAACGCCGAGCTCAGGGACCTCCTCGGAGAAGACTTCGGGTGGTGAGGAAGACGGCCCACAAGCGCCCCGACCTGCTCCTCGTCTGCCACGCGAACCGCGCACGCAGCCCACTGGCCGCGCACCTGCTGCGCAGGTGGGCCGACCAGCACGGTGTGGAGCCGCGCCCCCGCATCGCCAGCAGCGGTGTGTACGCCGGCGTCGGGGAGCCCCTGCTGGACTCGGTGCACCAGTTCCTCGAGCAGCGCGGGGTGGACGGGCTCACACACGCGTCGCGACCCTTCGACACCGACGAGGCGGTCGCGGCCGGACTGGTCGTGACGTTCGAGCGGGCCCTGTTGCGCGCCGTCGTGGCGCGCGACCCCGCCCTGGTGGGTCACACCTTCACCCTGCGTGAGGTGATCAGGCTGACGTCGAGCCCGCTGTTCGGGGAGTCACCCGGTGAGGACCTCGCCGCTCGCCTGCAGTGGCTGCGACCCCGTGTCAGCCCGGGGGACGACGACACCCCCGACCCCGCGCAGGTGTCCCGCCGTGGCGCCCGTCGACTCCTGGAGGAGCTCGCGAGCGACGTGGAGCGCGTGGCGCCGGTGCTGCTCCGCCGGACTCACTCCCTGGCGACGCCGTAGCCGTAGGGTGCGTCCTTCTGCGGGACGCCGCAGAAGGCGACGCCCGACACCGGGCCGCCCACCTGGCGGACCCGCTCGACCACCGCGGTCACCTTGTGGACGCGTGAGGTGCGGTGGCGGGTGACCAGGACGGCCAGGTCGGCCTCGCTCACGATCTCCAGGGTGTCGGCCACCTTGAGGACCGGGGCGGTGTCGATGATGACCAGGTCGGCCATGTCGCGCAGCTCCTTCCAGAGCGCCGCCGCGCGGGGCCCCGCCAGGAGCTCGGCCGGGTTGGGCGGGATCGCGCCTGCCGACATGATCCGCAGTCCAGGGGCGTCGATGGCCGCGGCGTCGTAGAGCGTGTCCTCGATGTCGGCCTGGTCGGCGAGCACGTGGCTCAGCCCGAGCGGGACCTCGATGCCGAAGCGCTCCGCGACGCGGGGGTTGCGCAGGTCGGCGTCGACGAGGATCACCGCCAGCCCGACCCGGGCCGCCGTGACCGCCACGTTGGTGGCCACGGTCGTCTTGCCCTCGCCGGCATCGGCTGACGACACGACCAGCATCTCGCCCTGCGTCAGCTCACCACCGCGCGCGGTGAGGAACCGGATGTTGGTGGTGAGGGACCGGTAGCCCTCGCTCTCGGGCGAGGTGGGGGCCACGATCGTGACGAGTCTCGAGCCGTCGCCCTGGGTCTGCGGGATGCGGCCGAGCACGGGTACGCCGACGGCGGTGCGGAGCCGCTGCTCGTCGCGGATGGCGTCGTCGAACCGATCGCGGACGTAGGCGAGCAGGATGCCCAACAGCAGCCCCAGGACCCCGCCGAAGGCGCCGGACCGGATCGGCTGCGGCTGCGCCGGGGTCGCGGGCTCCTCCGCGCTGCGCAACAGCTGTCCGCCGACGTTGCCGGTCGGCTGGTCGGACTGGAGGATCGCCAGCTGGGTGCGGATCTCGGCCTCCACCGTGAGGAGGCTCTGCTCCTGGGCCTCGAGACGCTGCCGGCGAACGGGACCGAGACGGCTGTTGTCGAGCTCGGCCTGCACGAGGCTGAGGTCGGCCCGCAGCCTGCCCAGCTGCGCGAAGAGCCGGTTGCGCTCGTCGTCGGCGGCCGAGGTGGCAGCATCCGTGCGGTAGGCGACGAACTCCTCGGCGAAAGCGTTGGCGACCGCCGCGGCCTCCGCGGCCGTCCCCCGCTCCGCGGTGATGGCGACCGTGCGGGTCTGCTCGATGACGTCGGCCGTCACCGTGCCCAGCAGCTCGTCGGGCAGCTCGTCGAGGTCGAGCCGCTCGACCACCCGCTGGGCGACCGGCGCCGAGGCCACGACTCGCGCCTGGGTGGCCACCTCGTCGGCATCCATCACCACGGCCGTGGTGCTGACCTTGTCGGGCTCGAGCAGCAGGGTCGACTCCGCACGGTAGAGCGGATCCTGCAGCGCACTCAGCCCGACCCCGGCGGCGACGCCGAGGACCAGGAAGACGACAGGCAGCCGCCACCGACGACGCATGATCGCGAGATGGTCTCCGAGCGTCGTGACGTCCTGCTCCACACCGAACCCCCCATCCGGTCGACCGCCGTGCGTCGGGGAACGCACGCGGGCATGCGGCAACTGGCCCATACTAGGGCCGGGCAGTCGATTTGGTCGCATGTTGGAGGAAGTGGGGGACACCGTGAAGTGGCTCCTCATGGCCGTGATGGCCGCGTTGCCGCTGCAGTGGTTCGTGGTCGCGGGGCCGTTGCGGCTGCACGTCACCGCCATGCTGCTCTTCCTCGCGCTGGTGCTGGTCTCCCACCGATCCCGCGTCTTCTCCCCGGTGCTGAGCGTCGCAGCACCCTTCGTCGTCGCCAACGTCGTGCTCTGCACCATCTGGATCGCCGCACAGGCCTACCACGGCCTCGGGTTCGTCCAGCCTCTCGAGCAGCTGGTCTTCCTCGGCGTGTTCGTCGCCCTCGCCACCGTCGTCCACCGGGGGCTCACGCTCGACCACGACCGCTGGGTCGCCGCGTTCCGGTGGAGCGCCCTCACGGTGACCATGTCGCTGGTGGTCGGACTGTCGTTCTCGATGATCGTCAACGGCATCAACCCGGTCGGCGTGATCGGGCGGACGATCGCCGCAGCCGACCCGGAGGTCCTCCAGCGCGAGCTCTTCCGCGCGGCGTTCGCTGGCTTCGGCTTCGACGAGGAGGTCGTGCGGGGCAACCTGCGCCACGAGGTCTTCGGCGCGGTGCTGGTCGGGATGGCGGCGTCCGCCGCCTGCGTCGGCATGCGTCCGTTCACCTCGGCCGGGGCGCGGGCGCTCTACACCTTCTCGATGGCGCTCGGAGTCCTGCTGATCGTGGTGTCGATGTCGCGCTCGGTGATCATCGCGGCCGCCGCCTGGCCGCTGCTGGCGCTGCTGCGCGCCCTGCTCGGGGTCCGCCTGACCCCCCGTCTCGTGGGCGGAGGGCTCGTCGTCGGCCTCGGCGGGGCCGTGCTCGCGGCCACCGGCTTCCTCACCGTCATCTGGGTGCGGTTCACCCAGGACGACAGCTCCTACCAGGCCCGCGGCAACCTGCTGGACCAGGCGCTCGACAACCTCGGCACCAGCCTGTTGTTCGGCGGGGTGGCGACCGAGGGGGCGAGCTCCCACAACTTCGTCATCGACACCTGGTTGCGGGCCGGCGTCTTCGCGGCCCTGGCCGCCGCCGTCGTGGTGATCGTGCTGATCGGCCTCTTCCTGTCCCTGGCCAGCAGCCTGCACCGTGAGCCGGGCTGGATGCTGCCGGTGACGGCGCTCCTCGCACTGCCGCTGGTGCGGATGTTCACCGCCGGCGGTGGACTCATCCCGCCGGTGTCCTGGGTGGGTCTGGGCCTCGCGGCCGGGTACCTCGTCCACCGGCGCCTCTCGCGTCGCGCCTCCGAGCGGGACCAGCCGGCCGGGGACCTGACGGGCCTTGCTCCGTGAGGTCGGGCCGACGCGCGTCCGTGCTGGGCGCGCTGGTGTGGTTCGGCACGTCCTACGGCGTGGCCGTCGTCGGCTACCTGGTCGGCAACGCGGTCGCCAGTCGGTGGTTGGGCCTCTCCGACTACGGCTACTTCGTGGTCGCGCTGACCTCCTCGACGGTCGTCGGCCAGCTCGGCCTGCTCGGCGCCCACCGGGGTGGCCTGCGCGACGCCGCCCGGCTCGAGGCGGATGACCTCGCCGGTCTCGCGGTGCTGCGGCGGGGCGCCCGCGCTGCGGCACTGATCAGCCTGCCTGCGGCCGCCCTCGTCGCCGGCCTGGTCCTCTACCTCGCCTCGGGACCCGACCGCGAGGCGCTCGTGCTGGCGGTCGGCTTCGCACTGCTGGCGGTCCTCGGTGGTCTGCAGAAGCTCTGGGCGAGCTACCTGCGCGGCTTCGGCCGGGTCCGCTTCGCGAGCCTGCTCGAGGGCCGGTCCGGCGGCGCCCTGGTCAGCTGCCTGCAGGCCGCATCCCTCGCCCTGGCCTGGTGGCTGTTCCCCGAGACGGGACTGGCGGGGGCGGTGCTCGCGCTCGCCGCCGGGTACGCCGTCCCCGTCCTGGCCGCGGGCTTCCTCGTGAGCCGTCGGTGGTCGGGCGTACCCGGCTCGGGCTCCGTGGTGGGCGACGTCCGCGAGATGGTCGGCCGGAACTGGCGGTTCGCGGTCAACCAGGTCGCTGTCTACCTCGCGGGCACGGTCGAGATCTGGATCGCCGCTGCCGTGCTCGTCAGCGCCGACGCCTCCTTCTACTCCGCTGCCCAACGGATGGCGCTGGTGCTGGCCATCGCCCCGACCTCGCTCCAGGTCGTCTTCGCCCCGGTGATCTCACGGATGCTCGCCAGCGGTGACCGCGCCCGGCTCGAGGCGGTGCTGCGGACCGGCGCATCGGTGTCCGCCGTGGCCACCCTGGTGCTGCTCGTGCCGATGCTCGTGGTGCCCGGCGACCTGCTCGCCCTCGTCTTCGGCGAGCCGTTCCGCGAGGCAGCGCTCCTGCTGTTCCTGCTGTCCGCGGCCCAGATCGGCAACGTGGTCAGCGGCCAGTGCGGCACCGCGCTGACCATGTCGCACCAGGAGGGCGTCGTCGCCACGGTGCAGTCGGTCTCGGTGGCGCTCCGGGTCGGGCTCGGCACCGCCGCGGCGCTGCTGGTGGGCGTGGTCGGGCTGGCCGTGGTCTCCTCGGCGATCTCGATCGCGGTGTACCTGACGCTGTGGTGGCTGGCGCGGCAGCGACTCGGGCTGCGCACCCACCCGACGCTGCGCCCGCGGCTGGGCCTGCTGCGGCGTACGGCCGGCTGAGCCCGACCGCCACCGCTCCCCCGTTTTGGGTACTTCGGCCCGCACATCGGGCACCCGCCCGCGAAGCGGGTCATCGTGCAGCCATGCCACGCCTCGCGTCGCGTCGCCGCATCCTGCGCGCCTCGATCTTCGGGGGCGTCGTGCTGGTCGTGCTCGCCGTCGCGGCCTTCGCCGGGCTCTACGCAACGCAGTCGCGGCTCGCCGGCCAGGTGCAGCGGATCGAGGGTGTCTTCGACGGACTGGAGCAGCGGCCGGAGCGACCCACGTCGGGTCCCGGAGCCGAGTCGGTCAACATCCTGCTGATGGGCACCGACCGTCGCTCGGACGTGGCGACCACGGGTGCCGGCGCCGGCGCGGCCGAGTGGGTCCCGGGCGCCCAGCGGACCGACACCATCATGGTGCTGCACCTCGACGCCGACCGTGAGACGGGCTCCCTGATCTCGATCCCCCGCGACTCGTGGGTGGCGATCCCGGGCTACGGCGAGGCCAAGATCAACGCGGCGTTCTCCTTCGCCGGGCCGTCCCTGGCCGTGGCCACCGTCGAGCAGCTCACCGGCCTGCGGATGGACCACCTGGCGGTCGTCGACTGGTCCGGGTTCGAGGCGATGATCGACGAGGTCGGCGGGGTCACCGTCAAGGTGCCACGCACCGTCACCGACTCCAAGCGCAAGATCACCTGGACCAAGGGCGAGCACTTCCTCGACGGCGAGCGTGCGCTCAAGTACGTCGGGCAGCGCTACGGCCTCCCGAACGGCGACCTGGACCGGGTACGCCGCCAGCAGGCCGTGCTCCGGGCGCTGCTCGCCCAGTCGATGACCGAGCTGCGGTCCTCGAGCCCCCTCGACCTCTACGACCTGCTCGACACCGCGACCCAGCACGTCAGCGTCGACGAGGAGTTCGAGGTCGGGGAGATGCGCGACCTGCTCCTCGACGTCCGGGGCATGCGCAAGGGGTCGATGCACTTCCTCACCGCACCCGTGGCCGGCTTCGGCTGGGAGGGCGAGCAGAGCGTCGTCTACCTCGACGGGCCGGCCAACGCCGCGATGTGGCGTGACGTGCGCGAGGACCGCATGGACGCCTGGCTGGACCGCAACCCGGGACTCGAGGTGACCGGCCCCGTCTCGTGAGCCGCGGGCAGGCCCCCAGTCAGTCGGTGCCGAGTCAGTCGGTGCCGTGCCGCCGCACGAAGTCGAGGATCTCCTCGGCGAGCTCCGGGCGGCACACCACGAGGTCGGGCAGCGAGGTGTCCGCCTCGTTGTAGACCAGCGGCGAGCCGTCGACCCGTGAGCAGTGGAGCCCGGCCGCGCGCGCCACGGCCACCGGTGCGGCGTTGTCCCACTGGTACTGCCCGCCGGCATGGACGTAGGCGTCGGCGACGTCGCGGACGACGCTCATCACCTTGACCCCGGCCGAGCCCATCGGCACCAGCTCGGCGTCGATCTCGGCGGCGAGGGCCTCCACGAAGGCCGGCGGCCGGGTGCGGGAGACGGCGATCCGCGGCCGGTCGCTGCTGCGCGGCGGGACGACCGACGGCGTACCGGTGTTGTAGATCTCGCCGAGCGCGGGCTGCGCCACGGCACCCGCCACCAGGTCGCCCTTCTCCCACAGCGCGACGTGGACCGCCCAGTCGTCGCGGGGCGGCTCGGAGAACTCGCGCGTCCCGTCGAGGGGGTCGATGATCCAGACCCGGTCCGCCTCGAGGCGGGCCCGGTCGTCGCTCGCCTCCTCCGAGAGCACCGCGTCCCCGGGCCGGTGCTCGGCCAGCAGCGCGGCGAGCGTCTCCTGTGCGGCGGCGTCGCCGGCGTCCTTGAGGGCCTTGCCCTCCAGTCCCTCGGTGCGGACCTGGAGCAACCGGGCGCCGGCCCGCTCGGCGGCCCACACGGCGAAGGCGTGGTCGTCGGAGGCGATGGCGGCAGGTGGCTGGTCGGTCACGGGGGTCACCCTACTTTCCGGGGTCAGGAGTTGAAGGTCTGCTGGGTGCGCTCGAGGCCCTCGCAGACCAGGGACTCGACGGCGTCGGCCGCGCGGTCGACCTGGAACGGGAGCTCCTTGCGCTCGACGGTCGAGTAGGGGGAGAGCACGAAGTCCGACACGTCCTGTCGGCCCGGGGGCCGACCGATGCCGACGCGCACCCGGTAGAACTCCCCGGTGCCGAGCGAGGACCGCAGCGAGCGCAGGCCGTTGTGGCCGTTGTCGCCACCGCCGCGCTTGACGCGCAGCGTGCCGAACGGGATGTCGAGCTCATCGTGGACGACGACGACGCGCTCGGGCGGCACCTTGTAGAAGGTGGCCAGCGCCTTGGCGGGACCGCCCGACTCGTTCATGTAGCCACGGGCACGCCCGAGCACCACGCGGGGACCGGGCGTCCCGGGCGGGGTCAGCCGGCCCTCCACCACGTCGGCGCGTCCCGACTTGTGGGCGCGGAAGCCGCCGCCCATGCGGGAGGCCAGCTCGTCGCAGACGAGGTAGCCCACGTTGTGCCGGTGGCCGGCGTACGACGGGCCGGGATTGCCGAGCCCGACCACGAGCCACACCTCGCTGGTGTCGGCGTGCGTCGTCTGGGGCGTCATCGCGTCGTCCCGGCCCGTCCGGAGGACCCGTCGGAGCAGGTCCTGCAGGGTCACTCGGCGGAGTCGCCCTCGGAGTCGTCGCCGCCCTCGGCGGCCTCGTCACCGGCGCCCTCGGCAGCCTCGTCCTCGGACTCGTCGCGCTCGATGCCGACCTCGGCCTCGGCCTCCTCGAGCTCGGCCTCCAGCTCCTCCTCGGAGCGCTGCTGGGCGACGTTGACGATGAGCAGCTCCGGGTCGGAGAGCAGGGTGGAGCCCGACGGGATGTCGATGTCGGAGGCGTGGATCAGGGTGCCGACCTCGGCGCCCTCGACCGACACCTCGAAGTACTCGGGGATGTGGGTGGCCTCGGCCTCGACCTCGACCCACGAGTTCTCGGTGACGACCAGGGTCTCCGGGGCGGCCTCGCCGACGACGTGGATCGGAACCTCGACGTGGACCTTCTCACCGCGCTTCACCGCCACGAAGTCGACGTGCTCGATGGTGCGGCGGATGGGGTCGACCTGCACCTGCTTGGTCAGCGCCAGCTGGGCGTCGCCGTCGATCTGCAGGTCGAGCAGCGCGTTCTTGCCACCGTGCTTGAGCGCCATCATGGTCTCGTGGCCCGGGAGGGTCAGGTGCATCGGCTCGTTGCCGTGGCCGTACACGACGGCGGGGATCTTGTCCGCGCGGCGGATCCGGCGGGCGGCACCCTTGCCGAACTCGGTGCGCTGCTCGGCGTTGATCTTCTCGGCCATCTGTCGTGCTCCTCGTGTGTGCTGACGTCCGTAGGGCCCCGGAACGACGAACGCCGCGCGACAGCGCGGCGTCCAGACCCGCCCTGTCGATCACGGACGACCCCACCGGTCCCGGTGTGGTGTCCCTCGCCGAGGCAACCGCCACAGACTAGTCCCGCCCCCGCTGGCGAGGCCAATCCGCGGGCCTCCCCCGGCGCCGGGCGCCCCGACGTGGAGCCCGACTATGGTCGGCGCATGTCTCTCACCCTCTCGGAGGCGCGCGCGCGAGCGGCGCTGCTCTCGGACGTGTCCTACGAGCTCGACTTCGACCTCACCCGGCGCGAGGACTTCGGAGTCCGCGCCGTGGTCCGGTTCCGCTGCCACGAGCAGGGAGCGGCGACGTTCCTCGAGCTGACCTCGGCCCGCGACGTCGTGGTCGACGGCGTGCTCGCCGCCGACTACGACGGGCACCGGCTTCCGCTGCGCGACCTCGCGCGGGACAACGAGGTGGTCGTCGAGGCACGGCTGCCCTACGTCACCGACGGTGACGGCATGCACACCTTCACCGACCCCGCCGACGGCGAGACCTACGTCGGCGCGTACGTCGGCATGGACCTGTGCCAGCGGATCTTCCCCTGCTTCGACCAGAACGACCTCAAGGCGCCGGTCACCGTGACGGTGACCGCGCCGGAGGGCTGGACCGCTCTCGCCAACGGCCGTCTCGCCGAGCAGGAGGGCACGCGCTGGCGGTTCGCGACCACCGAGCCGATCCCGCTGCCGATGTTCACGGTGTGCGCGGGCCCCTGGCACTCCCACACGTGGGAGCACGCCGGCATCCCGTTCGGCTGGCACGCGCGGGCCTCGCTCGCGACACAGCTCGACCGTGACATCGAGGAGCTGCGCCACGTCACCGAGTCCTGCTTCGACCGCTTCCAGGACATGTTCGGCGAGCCCTACGCCTTCGGCAGCTACGACCAGGTGTTCGTGCCGGGGCTCAACTGGGGCGCGTTGGAGAACCCCGGGTGCATCACCTACCGCGACGAGACGCTGCCGGTGGGCGTGCCGACGGCCAACGAGCGGCGGCGGCGGGCGACCGTCATCGCCCACGAGATGGCGCACCAGTGGTTCGGCAACCTGGTGACGATGACGTGGTGGGAGGACACCTGGCTCCAGGAGTCCTTCGCCGACTACATGGGCTACCGGCTCGCCGACGAGGCCGCGGGCTTCGGCGGCAACTTCGTCAGCTTCGCCGTCGGCGGCAAGGCCCGCGCCTACGCCGCCGACGAGCGGCGCTCGACGCACCCGGTGGCCCCGCTGGCCGAGGAGGTGCCCGACGTCGACGAGGCGAGCAACAACTTCGACTCCATCTCCTACGCCAAGGGCAACTCGGCGATCCGCCAGCTGGTCACGTGGCTCGGCGACGACGACTTCCTCGCCGGGCTGCGGACCTACTTCGCGCGCCACCGCTTCGGCAACGCGGTGCTCGACGACTTCGTCGCGGCGCTCGACGAGGCGACCGACCGCGACGTGCGCGCCTGGGTCCAGGCCTGGCTACGCACCACGGGCTTCGACACCATCCGGGTCACCGGTGACGACGACGGCGTCGTGCTGTCCCGGGAGGGGTCCCGGCCCCACCGCTTCACCGTGACGGCGTACGACGCCGACCTGGTCGCCACGGCCACCGAGGTGGTCGACCTCGCCGATGCACCCCTGCGGCTGCCGCTGGGACCGGGCGTTTCGGCCGTGGTCCCCAACAGCCGGGGCGAGACCTTCGCCCGGCTGCGGCTCGACCCTCGGACGTGGGAGGCGCTCTCCCGTGACCTCGCCCTGGTCGCCGAGGACGACACCCGCGCCATCGTGTGGAGCACCGCGATCGACCTGGTGCGGTGCGGCGAGCTGACACCCGACGACTTCCTCGGCCTCGTCACCCGCCACCTGCCGCGGGAGCGCAACGTCGGCATCCTCGACGTCGTCCTGACCTGGGCGAGCGGTGAGCTCGTGACGCGTCACCTCGACCCCGCCGGGGCGCCGGCGGCCATCGCGACGGTCGCGGCTGCCTGCGAGACCGGTCTGGCGTCCGAGCCCGACGACACGATGGCGGTCGCCCTGACCCGGGTGCTGGCCCGCACCACCCCCGACGCGCTGCTGCTCCAGCGCTGGCTGCTGGACCGCGAGACCCACACCGGTCAGGAGGTCGACAGTCACGTGCGCTGGCAGGCGATCCACCGGTTGGCCGCGCTCGGGGCGATCGGGGCGGAGGAGATCCGTGACGAGCGGGCGGCGGACGGCACCATCGCCGGCGTGCTCGGCGCGGCCCGCGCGCTCGCTGCCCTCCCCACCGAGGAGGCGAAGGCGGCCGCCTGGGAGCGGATGACCGGCGAGCCGCCCCTGTCGAACCGGGAGTTCGAGGCGACCGCGGCCGGTCTCTGGGACCCCGAGCAGCCCGGGCTCGTGCACCCCTACGTGAGCCGCTACCTCACCGAGGGCCTGGCGCTCGCGGTCAAGCGTGGGCCCAGCTTCGAGGACCGGCTCGGCCGCGCCTTCCCGGCGGTGGCGTTCACCGAGCCACTGGTCGAGGAGCTGGCCGACGCGTTGCGTGGCGACGTCCCGACCGTGCTGCGCCGGGCGTGGGACGACGCGCTCGACGACCTGCGCCGCTCGCGCGGCTGACCGCGGGGGTCGTGCGCTCAGGCGTGCCCGTCGAACATCGAGGTGACCGAGCCGTCCTCGAAGACCTCGCGGATGGCGCGCGAGAGCAGGGGTGCGATGGAGAGAACGGTCAGCTTGTCGAACTGGCGCTCCGGCGGGATCGGCAGCGTGTTGGTGACGATCACCTCTGACGCCGAGCAGTTCTTGAGCCGGTCGACAGCCGGGTCGGACAGGATCGCGTGGGTGGCGGCGATGACCACGCCGGCGGCCCCGTCGGCCAGCAGCGCCTCGGTGGCCTTCACGATGGTCCCGCCGGTGTCGATCATGTCGTCGACGAGGACGCAGATGCGCCCCTCGACCTGACCCACCACGCGGTTGGCGACCATCTCGTTGGGTCGGCTGATGTCGCGGGTCTTGTGGATGAAGGCCAGCGGTACGCCGCCGAGCCGGCTCGACCACTGCTCGGCGACCTTGATCCGGCCGGCGTCGGGCGAGACCACGGCCAGCTGCTCGTGGCCGTAGCGCTGCTTGACGTGCTCGGCGAGGATCGGCAGGGCCATCAGGTGGTCCACCGGCCCGTCGAAGAAGCCCTGGATCTGGGAGGTGTGGAGGTCGACGGCGATCAGCCGGTCGGCGCCGGCCGTCTTGAACATGTCGGCCATGAGGCGGGCCGAGATCGGCTCGCGGCCCCGGTGCTTCTTGTCCTGCCGCGCGTAGCCGTAGAAGGGCACCACCACGGTGATCCGCTTGGCCGAGGCCCGCTTGAGGGCGTCGACCATGATCAGGTGCTCCATGATCCACTCGTTGATCGGAGCCGTGTGGCTCTGGATCACGAACGCGTCGCAGCCGCGCACCGACTCCTCGAAGCGGACGTAGATCTCGGAGTTGGCGAACTCGTAGGCCGACATCGGCACGAGGCCGGTGCCGAGCTGGGAGGCGACCTCCTCGGCGAGCTCCGGGTGTGCCCGGCCGCTGAAGACCATCAGGTTCTTCTCGGTGGTCCGCTTCATTCCGGTCACGTCGGTCGCGCTCCTGGTCGCCGGAGGGGGTGCCGTAGGGCCTCTACCGGGATTGTGTCCCACCCGGGGCCGGCTGCCCAACTCCGGGGTCCGCGTGGCGTTCTCCGTCGGTTTCCGCGCGTGACGCGGCCCTGCGTGCGGCGTGACCCTCGAGGTTGCGCTGGGCCCCGGCGGAGACCGCGAGCGCGCCCGCGGGCACGTCCTCGCGGACGACGGTGCCGCCGCCGGTCATGGCCCCGTCGCCGATGCTCACCGGGGCGATGAAGGTGTTGTTGGACCCCGTGCGCGCCCCGTCCCCCACCGTGGTGCGGTGCTTGGCGATGCCGTCGTAGTTGGCGAAGATCGTGCCGGCACCGATGTTGCTGCCGCGTCCGATCTGGGCGTCCCCGACGTAGGAGAGGTGCGGCACCTTGGAGCCCTCGCCGATGACGGCGTTCTTGGTCTCCACGAAGGCGCCGATCTTGCCGCCGGCGCCCAGGCGCGTGCCGGGGCGCAGGTAGGAGAACGGGCCGACGTCGGCGCCGGCGCCGACGACGGCGAGCTCGCCGTGGGTGCGGACGACGCGGGCGCCGGAGCCGATCTCGCAGTCCTTGAGCGTCGTGTCGGGCCCGACGACGGCGTCCTCGGCCACCACCGTGGCCCCCAGCAGCTGGGTGCCGGGCAGCACGGTCACGTCCTGCTCGAGCACGACGTCGGCGTCGATCCACGTGGTGGCGGGGTCCATGACCGTCACCCCGTCCCGCATCCACTGCGTCACGATGCGGGCGTTGAGGATCCGGCCGAGCTCGGCGAGCTGTGCCCGGTCGTTGGCACCCTCGGTCTCGGTGACGTCCTCGATGGGATAGGCGCCGACCGTGAGGCCGTCGTCCTGTGCCAGCTGCACCGCGTCGGTGAGGTAGTACTCGCCCTTGGCGTTGTCGTTGCTGATGCGGGGCAGGGCACCGGCCAGGAAGTCGCCGTCGAAGGCGAGGATGCCGCTGCTGATCTCGCGCAGCTCCCGCTGCTCGGGCGTGGCGTCCTTCTCCTCCACGATCGCCACCACCTCGCCCTGCTCGTCACGGACGATCCGGCCGTAGCCGTGGGGGTCGGGGACCTCGCCGCTGAGGATGCTCACGGCCCGCTGGGCAGCCTCGTGCTCGGCGACGAAGGCCCGCAGGCTCGCCCCCCGGAGGAGCGGGGTGTCGCCGGTGGCGACGAGCACGGTGCCCGTGGTGACACCCGCGGCCTCGACGGCGATCCGGACGGCGTGCCCGGTGCCCTCCTGCGTCTCCTGCACAGCGAGCACCGCGTCCGGCGCCAGGGACTGGATGTGGGGGGCGACCTGCTCGCGCTGGTGACCGACCACGGCCACGATCCGCTGCGGCTCGAGCTCACCCACGGCGGCCAGCACATGACCGACCATGCTCCGGCCACCGACCTCGTGCAGCACCTTCACGGTCTTGGACTTCATGCGGGTACCGCCGCCGGCGGCCAGCACGATGACAGTGAGCTCTGCGGGCATGGCGCCACACTAACGGCCTTCGGCGGAACCGCTCAGCGCCAGCGGTGGCGGCTGCTCGGGGCTGGCCGGCTCCGGTCGACCTCGCCGACCTGGATCTCGCGGCCGTAGCTCCAGTCATCGGTGAGCGGCAGGTACTCGCCGCTCCAGAACGTGCCGGGGTCGTACCACTCCGCACGCCGGTCGTCCGCCACGATCCCCATCTCCTGCAACGTCAGGGCGACGGTCTCCGCGCAGAACGCTGCCTCGGGTCGCACGCGCGGTGCCTGACGACGGCGACGCGAGACGTAGGAGTCCCGGCCCCGCAGCCACCGACCGGCCAGCCGCAGCGTGGTGGGGAAGGAGACGCCGTCCAGCCGCGCGATCGCGCGGAGTGCGGCGTCCTCCTGCTCGCGCCCGACCTCCGGCTGGATCTGTCGCAGCCAGGCCTGCTGGGCATAGGTGTCCTGCCACCGCTCGACGGCCTCGCGCAGGTCGTGGAGCTGGACCCCCCGGTGGTACCCGCCGCTCCACACGTCGAGGACGGACCTCCCGAGCTCGGCGTGCCACAGCAGTGGCGGGAGGTCCTCGAGGACCACCGCCAGGCCGACGTGGTTGACCGGGCTGTTGGTGAGGGTCTGGATCGCCCGGTCGGCCACTGTCCGGCCCCGGAACAACCACAGGTCACCGGTACGGGTCAGGTCGGCGGCTGCGTCGAGCGACAACGGTGCGGGCACGCACCCCATCCTGCCCCGGTCGGGCAGCCCGCGGCGGCACGACGCTCACTAGGCTCCGGGGCATGCGCGCGTGGTGGAAGTGGCTGGGCCTGGCCGGCGTGGTCGGCGTCGCGGTGTCCGGCGCCGCCGTGGCACGCCGCGAACGTCAGCGGCGCTCCTACACCCCCGACGAGGTGCGGGACCGGCTGCACCGGCGGCTGGCGGAGGCGGAGGGCCGCGCGCAGTAATCCGGTCGACACTGTCCTCGCGTGTGGCCGAGGGTGTCGGCATGTCGACCAGTGATCTCTGGGACGAGGAGACGGCCCGGCGCTACGACTCGGTGTGCGCCGAGATGTTCGCACCGGACGTGCTCGATCCCGCCGTGGCCTTCCTCGCCGACCTCGCCGACGACGGACCGGCGCTGGAGCTGGCGGTGGGCACGGGGCGGGTCGCGGTGCCGCTGGCCGAACGCGGGATACCCGTCACGGGCATCGAGCTGTCGGCGCCGATGGCTGCGCAGCTGCACCGCAAGGTCTCGCCCGCCACGATCCCGGTGGTCGTCGACGACATGGCCACGGCGTCGGCGGCGCGCGACGACTTCGCGCTCGTCTACGTCGTCTGGAACTCGCTGGGCAACGTGCGCACCCAGGACGAGCAGGTCGCTGTCTTCGCCAACGCCGCGCGCCACCTCCGTCCCGGAGGGCGGTTCGTCGTCGAGCTCGGGGTCCCCCAGCTGCGCCGGCTTCCCCCCGGCCAGCAGGCGGTCCCGTTCGACGTCTCGGACGACCACGTGGGTCTGGACACCTACGACCCCGTCACCCAGCAGGCGACCTCACACCACTTCAGCCGCGAGGCGGACGGGACGACCTACCGCTATGGCGTGAGCAACTTCCGTTACGTCTGGCCCAGCGAGCTCGACCTGATGGCGCGGCTGGCGGGGATGACGCTGGAGGCGAGGTACGCCGACTGGCGGCGGAGTTCCTTCACGGCCGAGAGTCCGGGCCACGTGTCGGTGTGGCAGCTCCCCGGTTCGATGGGGTAGCTCGGACCTCCGCTCGTACCTCGCTGCGGTCTCTCGCTCCCCGGCTCCCTGGGGGAGCTCGGACCTCCGCTCGTACCTCGCTGCGGTCTCTCGCTCCCCGGGTAGGAGTCGAACCTACGTCGCTAGTCCTGATTCAAAGTCAGGCGGGCCCTACCGGCAGACCAACCGGGGATCGCGAGAAGAAGCGTAAGGCCCCGCCTGGCGGGGCAGGCACCACGGCCCGGCAGACCAACCGGGGATCGCGAGAAGAAGCGTAAGGCCCCGCCTGGCGGGGCAGGCACCACGGCCCGGCAGACCAACCGGGGACCCGCCTTCAGGCCGAGACGCCTCTCATCTCCCGGATCAGCCGGGTCACGGTCGCCTCCAGCTCGGACATGTCGGTGACCGGGCCGCGGACGACCACGTCGATGCCGGCCTCGCCGGTGAGCCGGAACTCCACGACGTTGTCGTCGCGCGCTGTCCCGCGCTCGCGCTCGGCGCTCTCGAGCCACGCCTCGAGGCGTTCGTAGGTCCGTTGCGAGGCCATGCCGCGCTCGGCGGCGGTCACCGCCTCCCGGCTCACTCCGGAGCGCTCCGCGAACTCGCGGACGCTCTTGAGACCCAGGCCGATCCGGCGTCGCTTGATGGCCACGGCCACGCCGACGTCAGCTCCGTTCGACACCGTCTCGACGGCACCGTCGAGTCCCTCCATCGAAACCCCCAATCCCACGGCCCGACCCGCGGGACGCAGCCACCGAGGGGAGGACTGCCAGGCACCCCCGCGGGGACGGGAGCGAGCCTCAATTGTGCCACACATCTCTCCCAACCCGCGGAAGGAAATGGTTGCCTTTGGTGGGTTTTGATGGCAAAGTCTTCGCTCAGTCTCGGCCGCCGCACGCTCGGGAGTACGGCGGCGAGGCGGCCCCCCGGTAACCGAAGAAGGAGCTGTACCCCCCATGCCCGTCACCCGACGCGCCTTCCTGGGCGCTGCCGCCGTCACCGCTGCCGGCGTCAGTGTCGACCTCCCGACGCGCGCAGCGGCTGCCACCAGCCCCTCCACGCTCCACAAGGCCTACGGGGTCTGCACCCACCCCAACTGGGCTCGCGACCCGATGTGGGGGCACACCGACCGCTGGATGGAGGATCTCGCCGAGCTCGGAGTCCGTCAGATCCGCGGCCTGATCAACCCCCGCAGCGCCACCTGCCGCCGCGCCGCCGAGCTCTGCCGCCGCTACGACATCAAGTGGCTGATGCCCGTCGCCCCGCCGTCGTTCCGCCTGGGCCCCGCCGAGGTCTCCGACCGGATCGACCACATCGCCGCGGAGTACGGCGACATCGTGCTCGGCTTCGAGGGCGTCAACGAGCCCAACAACACCGGTCGCGGCGACTGGGCCGACCGCACCATCGCGATCCAGCGCGCGATCTGGGACGCGCGCAACCGCCACCACGAGCTCGAGAACGCCCGCGTGCTATCGCCGTCGATGCACGACGTCGTCGAGGACCGCAACAACGGCGCCGGGTACCGCCAGCTCGCCCAGCGCGACGTGCACAAGTACTGCGACGTGGCCTCGCTCCACTCCTACCCGCGGGGCCAGGAGATCACCAACGGCCTCGACTCGCGCCTGAAGAAGGTCGACATCGCCTACGACGGCATGCCGGTGTGGATCACCGAGACCGGGTGGACCACCTACAACGGCAAGGCCGGTCACCGCCCCACCAGCGAGTCCGACGCCGCCCGCCACGGCTCCGAGGGCATCAAGAAGATCGCGAAGCACGAGCGGGTCCAGAAGGCCTTCCGCTACGAGCTGCTCGACGACCCGGGCTCGGGCCGCGACCCGGAGACGCGGTTCGGCCTGGTGCGGGCCGACTGGTCGCGCAAGCCCGAGTACCACCAGGTGCACGACGTCCTCGCCAAGGGGGACGACGGCAACGACGGTGGCAACGGCAAGCCGGACACCTGCGACTGACCGCGACCCGGTGAGCCTGTGACGGGCTCACGTGCCGCCGCCGGAGGGTGACGCCGCGGCCGACCACCGGGAAGCGGTTCCGGTGGTCGCCGCGGCGCTAGCCTGCTCCCGTGGAGCTCCCGGTCATGCCACCCGTCAAGCCGATGCTGGCCAAGGCCGTCAAGGGCGTGCCCCACGAGGACGGCTGGAGCTTCGAGCCCAAGTGGGACGGCTTCCGCTGCCTGCTGTTCCGTGACGGTGACGAGGTCGAGCTGACCAGTCGCAACACCAAGCCCCTGACCCGGTACTTCCCCGAGGTCGTCGTGGCCGCCCGCGAGCAGCTCCCGGAGCGCTGCGTCCTCGACGGCGAGCTCTTCGTGGCCATCGGTGATCGCCTCGAGTTCGAGGTGCTCCAGGAGCGCATCCACCCCGCCGCGTCACGGATCTCCAGGCTGGCCGCGGAGACCCCGGCCGGCTACGTCGCCTTCGACCTGCTGGCCCTCGGCGACGACTCGCTGGTCGACCGGCCCTTCTCGGAGCGCCGCGCGGCGATGGAGCAGGTGCTGGCCGGGCTCCCGGGCCCGTGCCACCTCACCCGCACCACGACCGATCCCGCCGAGGCCGAGCAGTGGTTCGAGCAGTTCGAGGGCGCCGGGCTGGACGGCGTGATCGCCAAGCCGCTGGACGCGCCGTACCGCGAGAACCTGCGCAGCATGCTCAAGATCAAGCACGAGCGGACCGCCGACGTGGTCCTGGCCGGCTACCGCGAGCACAAGACCTCCACCCCGGAGAAGCCCCTGCTCGGCAGCATGCTGCTCGGGCTCTACGACGGAGGGAAGCTGCAGCACGTCGGGGTCAGTGCCAGCTTCACCGAGAAGCGCCGGGCCGAGCTGTGGCAGGAGCTCCAGGCTCTCGTGTGCCCGATCGAGGAGCACCCGTGGGGCGAGTGGACGGAGTTCCTCGTGGCCAACCCGGGACGGGTTCCCGGCACCCAGAGCCGCTGGAGCCAGGGCAAGGACCTCTCCTTCACGCCGCTGCGGCCCGAACGTGTCCTCGAGGTGAAGTACGACGCGATGGAGGGCCGCCGGTTCCGGCACACCGCCCACTTCAAGCGGTGGCGCCCGGACCGCGACCCCGAGTCGTGTGGCTACGAGCAGCTCGAGCAGCCGGTGAGCTACGACCTGGCTAGAATTCTCGGTATCGAGGGTGGAGGTTCGCGATGACCCAGGACATCCGTAACGAGGACATCCACGACGGCGTCGGCACCTACGACGTGGTGATGCTCGTCGAGCACGCGGTCAGTGCCGACGACGCCCGGCAGGTGCGGTCCCTCCACGAGGAGATCGAGGACCGGGTCGTCTACCACGTGCTGCTGCCGCTGGAGGACGCCGCGGCCAGGATCGAGTCGGCCATGGGATCCCTCGCGGCCGGTGAGGTCATGTCGTCCCCGGCGATGGTGATGAGCGACGTCGACCTCGACGCGGTCCGCAAGGACTGCCGCGAGCGCTCCGAGCACGACCTCCAGGCCAGCGTGGCCGCCCTGCGGGCCGCCGGCGCCGAGGCGCGCGGCACGGTCGTGTCCGAGCCGCCGATCGACGCGCTGGCGGAGCACGTCGCGAAGGTCGACGGCCGGGAGGCGATCATCCTCACCCGCCCGCACGTGGTCGCGGAGTTCTTCCACCTCGACTGGACCTCGCGCGCGCGCCGCAAGATCGGCGTCCCCTGCCTGCACCTGCTCGAGCACGAGACCTTCGCCGAACAGGCCGGCGGAGGCGAGGGGGCCACGGGTGTGTGAATTTGTTACCCACCTGTGGACCCTCCGTGGGTGTGGGCAGACCCGCCTCCGGCCTACCTTTGATGGGTCAGATCTCCGTCGCTGACACCAGGCTCGTACCGGGGGGATCGAGCCTACTGCGGACCAGATCCGGGGGGTTCTGAGTTCGCGAATTGAAGAGGCACCTTGCACCGGGGGGGTACGAGGCGCCAGGGCCCGAAGCCCACCCACGGACTTCGGTTCCCGAGATGTAGACCCGCTTGGTTCGCCAAGCGGGTCTATCACGTTTCCGGGGTGCTCAGTCGCCGTCGGCGTGAGCCAGCTCGACCACGATGTCGAGGTGGCCGGCATGCCGCGCGTACTCCGCGAGCACGTGGAAGCAGATCCACTCCAGGGTCGGCGGGTCGTCCGCGAACCTCCCGCCCCGTGCCGCGGTGTCGTCGAGCGCGTGGCCCAGCACCACCTCCCGCGTCCGCCTGCCGACCGCCTCGACCTGCGCGGCCAGGTGATCCGCCGTCACCTCGTCCGCGACGACCCAGCGGGCCCGGTCGCGGACCGTGCCGGAGTCGTCGTCGGCCCAGGGCTCCTCGACGTTCCAGTCACCCCACGGCTCGGCCACCGGCTCACCCAGGAAGCCCCAGACGAACCAGCGCTGCTCCATGTGGAGCACGTGCGACAGCAGCTCGATCGGCGTCCACCCGCTCGGCACCCGCGTGGTGCGCTGCTGCTCGGGCGGGAGCCCGAGCACACCGGCGACGAGCTCTCCCCGCACCCAGTCGAGGTAGTCCGCCCACCGGGCCGGACCCGCCCCGTCCTCACGACCAGGCTCGGTCACGGTCGGTCCTCGATCCGGTTGCCGTGCTCGTCCCAGTGCTCGGCGACCTTGCGGCTCGGCTGCACCCGAGGCGGTTCGCCGGGCATCTTGGGGTAGTCGGGCGGGTAGTTGAGCTCGACCTCGCCCTGCTCACGCCATAGCGCCAGCAGCGGCTCGAGGTCGTGGGCGGTGTCGTCGATGCCGGCCCAGGGGTCGCCGTCGGCCACCCGGTCGGGCACCGAGAACAGGTGGAAGTCCGCCGGGTCGGTCAGCGTCGCCAGCTCCTCCCAGGTCACCGGCGTGGAGACCGGGGCGCCGGGGATCGGCCGCAGCGAGTACGCCGAGGCGATGGTCCGGTCGCGGCAGTTCTGGTTGAAGTCGACGAAGATCCGCTCCCCGCGCTCCTCCTTCCACCACGCCGTGGTGACCTGGTCGTCGCGGCGCGCGAGCTCGCGCCCGAACCCGATCGCGGCGTGCCGCACGTCGGTGAACTCCCACTCGGGCCGGATCCGCACGTAGACGTGCACCCCGCGGTTGCCGCTGGTCTTCGGCCAGCCCGTGAGGCCGAGCTCCTCGAGCAGCTCACGGGCGACGCCTGCGACCCGGACCGCGTCCGTGAACCCGGTGCCGGGTTGCGGGTCGAGGTCGATGCGCAGCTCGTCGGGCCGGTCGACGTCAGCCCGGCGTACCGGCCAGGGGTGGAAGGTCAGCGTGCCCATGTGGGCGCACCACACGGGCACCGCGATCTCGGTCGGGCAGATCTCCTCGGCGGTGCGGCCCGAGGGGAAGGTGATGCCCACCGACTCGAGGTAGTCGGGGGCGCCCTTCGGCACCCGCTTCTGGTAGAACGCGTCGGCGTCGCGGTCCTGCGGCCCCGTGGCCAGCTTCATCCCCGGCCGTACGCCGGAGGTCCACCGCTCCAGGGCGGTCGGCCGGTCGCGCAGCGCCCGCATCAGTCCGTCCTCGACCGAGGCGAAGTACTCGGCCACCATCAGCTTGGTCACCGCGGGCGTCCGGTCCGTCGCCTCGTAGATCACCCGGTCCGGGCTGCTGACGCGCACCTCCCGGTCACCGGCGACCACCATCGCGGCGGGAGTCTTGGCCATGCCGTTCAACCTAGCGGGCCGGCTCGGCCCGCTCGGGCGCCCGACCCCTCTCCCACCTGGCGTGGCGGTGAACGGGGCACGACGTGCGGGCGAGCAGCTGGAAGCTTCCCGGCCTGTCTCTTCCCAGCAGGTCCCCGAGGTGCTTGGCTTCGCTTCGGCTCGGGCCACCCGACCGAGCGACCCCACGTGGGGATCCCCCCGCATCACGAAGGAAGTCGCACGTGACCAGACTCTCTCCCCTCGCCGCGGCGTTCGCCGTGGCCATCGGCACCGCCCTCGTGGCGGTTCCGACCACCACCGCAGTGGCGACGTCGTCCGACGTCGTGATCAGCGAGGTCTACGGAGGTGGCGGCAACTCCGGCGCCCCCTACCGCAACGACTTCGTGGAGCTGCGCAACCTCGGCAGCAGCACGGTCAGCCTCGCGGGCTGGAGCGTGCAGTACGCCTCCGCCAGCGGCTCGTCGTGGAGCAACAAGACCGCGCTCAGCGGCTCGATCGCGCCGGGCGCGACGTACCTCGTCCAGCTCGCCGGCGGCAGCACCGGTGCCGCGCTGCCGACGCCCCAGGCGACCGGCACCACCAACATGAGCGCGACCAGCGGCAAGGTCGCCCTGGTCACGAACAACACCAACCTGCCGTGCGGCAGCAACTGCGACACCCACGCCTCGGTGAGGGACTTCGTCGGCTACGGGTCCGCCAACGACTTCGAGACCGCCAAGGCGCCGTCGGGCAGCAACACGACGTCGCTGACCCGCGCCGGCGCGGACACCGACCACAACGGCAACGACTTCGCGGCCGTCGCCCCCACCCCGGGCGCCGCGAGCGGCGGGGGCGGCACGCCGGGCGGCTGCACCGGCACCCGGATCCACGACGTCCAGAAGGCCTCCCACACCGGCCAGACCGGCTCGGTGACCGGCCTCGCCGGCATCGTCGTCGCCACCTCCGCGACCGGGTTCTGGATGCAGGACACCGACGCCTGCGCCGACGCCGACCCGGCCACGAGCGAGGGCATCCTCGTCTACACCTCCACCGCCCCGACCGTCGTCGTCGGCGACGCCGTCGAGGTCGGCGGCACCGTCACCGAGTACCGCTCCGGCGGCGCGAGCAGCGACAACCTCACCATCACCGAGGTCACCAGCCCCACGGTCACGAAGACCGGGAGCGGCCAGCCGCTACCCACCGCCACGGTCGTCGGCTCCGGCGGGCGGGTGCCGCCTGCCTCGGTCATCGACGACGACGCCACCGGCAACGTCGAGACCTCCGGCACCTTCGACGCCGCCACCGACGGCATCGACTTCTGGGAGTCGATGGAGGGCATGCGCGTCACCGTCAACGCGCCTCAGGTCGTCGGCGCGACCAACAAGTACGGCGAGACCGCGGTCGTCCCGAACGGCTCCGGCGTCCGCACGCCGCGCGGCGGCATCCTGGTCTCGGCGACCGACTTCAACCCCGAGCGTGTCTTGCTCGACGACGTTCTGTCGGCAGCCCCGCAGGCGAAGGTCGGCGACACCCTCGGCGCCTCGGTGACCGGCGTCCTCGACTACTCGTTCAGCAATTTCAAGCTGCTGCCGACCGCCACCCCGGCGGTCGTCGCCGGGACGCTCACCCCCGAGGTGACCACCGCGGCCCCGGCGGGCACCCTCGCCACCGCCACCTTCAACGTCGAGAACCTCGACCCCAGCGACCCGCAGTCGAAGTTCGACGGGCTGGCCCAGCAGATCGTCACGAACCTGCAGTCGCCCGACCTGATCGCGCTCGAGGAGGTGCAGGACAACAGCGGGTCCACCAACAACGGCGTCGTCTCGGCCTCCACCACCTACGGCAAGCTGATCTCGGCCATCTCGGCCGCGGGTGGTCCGTCGTACAGCTACCGACAGATCGACCCCTCCGACGGCGCCGACGGCGGCGAGCCCGGCGGCAACATCCGCGTCGCGTTCCTCTTCCGCACCGACCGCGGCCTCGCCTTCGTCGACCGCGGCACGGCGACGGCGACCACCGCCACCACCGTCACCGGGAGCGGCGCGAGCACGGCACTGAGCCACTCGCCGGGCCGCGTCGACCCGCAGAACACGGCGTGGGCCTCGACCCGGAAGCCGCTGGTCGGCGAGTTCACCTGGAACGGCAAGAAGGTCTTCGCGATCGCCAACCACTTCAGCAGCAAGGGCGGAGACGACCCGCTCTTCGGCAAGGTGCAACCGCCGGTCAACAGCTCCGAGCCCAAGCGCCACGACCAGGCCGGCGTCGTCCGCGGCTTCGTGGACCAGCTGCTGGCGGCAGACCCGAACGCCCGGGTCGTCGTCCTCGGTGACATCAACGACTTCGAGTTCAGCCGGACCACCGACATCCTCGTCGGCTCCGGCGCGACGTCGCTGACCAGCCTGCCGCGCACGTTGCCGGCGAACGAGAGGTACAGCTACGTCTACCAGGGCAACAGCCAGGTGCTCGACCAGATCCTGGCCTCGGCCTCGCTGGCCGGAAGTGCGGCGTACGACATCGTCCACGTCAACGCCGAGTTCCAGAACCCGCTCAGCGACCACGACCCCTCGGTCGCCCGCTTCACGTTCTGAACCGCTCCGGACCGAACCGCTCCGGACGACCGACGGCGGGCCCGGCACCCCTGGCAGGGGTGCCGGGCCCGCCTGCTGGTCAGAGCAGCGAGTTGGGCTGGAACGTCGGCCGGTCCTCGACCTCGTCCCGTCCTGGCCGCACGAACTCGAAGCCGGCGGTCGACACGAGCTCCCAGCGTGGGTCCGCCCCCGGCTGCCGACACAGCTCCTCGGCACACCCCTCGTGCAGCGGCGGGAGGTGGAAGGCGTTGCGCGCCACCTCCTCCGGCGTACCCACGAACACCACGGGCCGTCCCAGCGACATCGCGCAACCCCCACAGATCCGGGAGAGCGCGCACTGGGTGACCCAGCGGCGGTCGTGCACCCGCGAGGCCTCGGTCAGCATCAGGCGGCCCCCCGCTGCCGTGGCGAGCGCGACCAGCCGCCCAGCTCCCGGCGGCGCGGTGGCCGTTCGGCGTCGGACTTCCTGCGCCGCTCCCGCGCCGGGCTGGGCGGGTCCGGCTGGTCGGTCGACGTCCAGTCGTTGGGCACCGACAGCTTGACGATGGTGCGCAGCGCCTGGCAGTACTGCACGTGCAGCGGTCCCGTGGTGTAGGGGATGTCGTACTTCTCGCACAGGGCCCGGACCCGCTCGGAGATCTCGGCGTACCGGTTGCTCGGCAGGTCGGGGTACAGGTGGTGCTCGATCTGGAAGCCGAGGTTGCCGCTGAGGATGTGGAGCAGCGGGCCGCCGCGGAAGTTCGCGGCTCCCAGGATCTGCCGCAGGTACCACTCCGAACGGGTCTCGTCCTCGATCTCGTCCTCGGTGAAGTGCAGGGCGCCGTCCGGGAAGTGGCCGCAGAAGATGATCACGTAGGACCACAGGTTGCGGATCACGTTGGCGGTGAGGTTGGCCGTCAGGGTGCTCCGCCAGTGGCGTCCCGCCAGGGCCGGGTAGACCACGTAGTCCTTGAGGATCTGGTTGCGGCCCTTGCGGACGATCTGCCGCAGCTGCCGCTTCATCTCCTGCGGGTCCTTCTCGCCCTTGCGGATCCGCTCGATGTCGAGGTCGTGGAGGGCGACGCCCCACTCGAAGGCGGTGGCCAGCATCGCGTTGTAGAGCGGCTGTCCGAGGTTGGCGGGGTGCCACTTCTGCTCCCTCGCCATGCGCAGGATGCCGTAGCCGATGTCGTTGTCGTAGCCGAGCACGTTGGTGAACTGGTGGTGCACGTAGTTGTGGGAGTGCTTCCACTGCTCGGCCGGCTGCGCGGTGTCCCACTCCCAGGTCGAGGAGTGGATCTCCGGGTCGTTCATCCAGTCCCACTGGCCGTGCATGACGTTGTGGCCGATCTCCATGTTCTCGAGGATCTTGGCCAGCGCCAGCAGGGAGATGCCGAGGGTCCGGGCCGAGGTCCGGTTGCTCGCGAACAGCGCCACCCGGCCGGCGGCCGCCAGCCCGCGCTGCACCGTGATCAGGCGGTTGATGTACGCCGCGTCGGCGGCGCCCCGCGACTCCTCGATCTCGGCCCGGATCGCGTCGAGCTCGCGACCGATCTGCTCCACCTCCTCCTCGGTCAGGTGGGTGTACTCCTTCACGTCCGAGATGGCCATGCGTCCTCCTGGTGGTCAGATGGCTGAGTCAGATGTCGGTCAGATGTCGAGGGTGCAGTCGCCCACCGCGGCGGTGATGCAGGTCTGCACCTGTTCGTTGGGTTGGCTGTACTCGTCACCGCTGCGCAGGTCGCGGACCCGGCCGCTGACGAGGGTGAGCGTGCAGGTGTGGCAGATCCCCATCCGGCAGCCGTAGGGCATGCCGATGCCGGCCTCCTCGCCGGCCTCGAGGACCGTGGTCGCGCCGTCGGCCTCCACGCTCCGGCCGGAGTTGCGGAAGGTGATGGTGCCGCCCTCGCCGCCGTCGCCCCCCAGCTCGAGCGAGAACCGCTCGAGGTGGAGCCGGTCGGCGAGCCGGTTGGCCTCGAAGTGCCCGGTGATCGCGTCGAGCATCGGCCCCGGTCCGCAGGCCCAGGTCTCCCGGTCGCGCCAGTCGGGGCAGATCGTGTCGAGGTCGGCCGGGTCGAGCAGGCCGTCGGTGTCGGTGTGGAGCCGGTGGACCGTGAGCCCGGTGTGCTCCTCCTCCAGCCGGGCGAGCTCGTCGCGGAAGATCATCCGCTCCGGTGTCGGTGAGGAGTAGTGGAGCACCACGTCGGGCATCGTCCGGCGCCGGTGGAGCGTCCGCAGCATGGCCATCACGGGCGTGATGCCGGAGCCGCCCACCAGGAACAGCACCCGTGCCGGCGGTGGGTCCGGCATCACGAAGTCGCCCTCGGGGGCGGCCAGCCGCACGATGGTGCCCGGCGCCACACCGTTGACCAGGTGCGAGGAGAGCAGCCCCTCGGGCATCGCCCGGACCGTGATGCTGATGGTGCGCCCGCGCCGCTGGGACGGCGAGCTCACCGAGTAGGAGCGCCACTGGAAGCGGCCGTCGACGGGGATGCCGATGCCGACGTACTGCCCGGGGCGGTGGTCCCACCGCCAGCCCCACCCGGGCCGGATCACCAGGGTCGCGGCGTCCTCGGTCTCGGGGATGACCCGTTCCACGCGGCCGCGCAGCTCCCGCGCCGTCCACAACGGGTTCAGCAGCCGCAGGTAGTCGTCGGGGTGCAGCGGTGTCGTGAGCTTCGACCCGACCTGCCGGACCCGTTGCCAGGGGATCGTGGTGGTCACCCCGATCAGTGAACAGGTGTCCACTGAATAGGTCAACCGTCGGGCGAGTAGTTTGTGACACATGGGCTACGACGTGGAGAAGACCGACGCCGAGTGGCGCGAGCAGCTCTCAGCCGACGAGTACGCCGTGCTGCGCCAGGCCGGCACGGAGCGGGCGTTCACCGGGGAGTACACCGACACCGAGACCACGGGCGTCTACCGCTGCAAGGCGTGCCAGGCGAAGCTCTTCGAGTCCGACACCAAGTTCCACTCCGGCTGCGGCTGGCCGAGCTTCTACCAGCCGATCACCGACACCATCGAGTACCTCGAGGACGACAGCCACGGCATGCGGCGCACCGAGGTCCGCTGCGCCAACTGCGGCTCGCACCTCGGGCACGTCTTCCCCGACGGCTACGGCACCCCCACCGGCGACCGCTACTGCATCAACAGCATCAGCCTGACCCTGGAGCCGGCCGACAACAGCTGACCCGTCACTTCGGCTGGTTCACAACCCGCCGAGCCGTCACTCCTGCAGGTTCACATCGACGCGAGCCGTCACTCCTGCTTGTTCGCATCGTTTCGAGCCGCCACGGAGGTGGACTCAGCCGGCGCGAGCCAGGGCGGGCCGCAGGCGAACGAGCTGAAGTGACGGCTCGGCTGGATGCGAACCAGCTGCACTGACGGCTCGGCACGCCTCGAACCAGCTGAAGTGACGGCTCGGCGAATCAGGCGGGGGTGGGGGCGGCGGTGTCCTCGTCGGTCCCGCCCGGACGCCGGGTCCCGTCGCCGTCCCGCAGCTCCTCACGCTCCATGCGCTGTGCGGAGGGGACCGCGATCCAGAGGGCCAGCAGCATGGCCAGGATGCCGGCGGTCAGCTTGCCCAGCATCACCGGGCCGATCAGCGTCGGCTGGAAGTTGGCGGTGAAGGAGAGGTGGTCACCGAGCAGGAACGCCGAGCAGGTGGCGAAGGCGATCGTCATGACCTTGTCCTTGGCGGGCATCTTCGCGATCAGGTGGTAGAGCGCGAGGATGTTGGCGGCCGCCGCGAGCACGCCGGTCGCGCCCTCGGGGCTCATCCCGAGCCGACGGCCTGCGGCCGCGACCGGTCCCGCGAGGTAGGTGCGGATGGCGTAGACCATCGGGAACGCGCCGGCCAGCACGATCCCGATGTAGCCGGCGACCTCAAGCGCCCGGAACTGGTCCTCGGTGTCGGCGATGATCGGGTCGAAGCCCCAGGCGCCGAAGACCCGGGAGCCGAAGCCGGTGAAGTACTCGACGATCACCACCGCCAGCACGATCTTGATGGCGGCATCCATCAGGCGACCGAACGTCAGGAAGATCCGGACCATCACGTCGGGCACCATCTTGAGCCCGACGGCGACGACCACCAGGAAGATGGTGACGGGGATCAGGTTGACGAGGATCGACCCCCAGGTGAGGTCGAGAGAGACGTCGCTCGGACCCGTGGTCGCGGCCTCGCCGCGGACCTGGACGTCGGCGAGCTTGATCGTGGCCGTGCTGATCAGGACGCCGATCGGGATGGCGAGGATCCCGGACATGATCCCCAGCGCCATGTACTTGTGGTCCTTCTTGTCCAGCATCGCCAGGCCGACGGGGATCGAGAAGACGATGGTGGCGCCCGCCATGAAGCCGGTGATCAACGCCATGATCCACGCGGCGTCGGAGCCGGAGACCGACTCGGCGAGCTGGTAGCCGCCCATGTCGGAGGCGATCAGCGTGGTCGCTGCCAGGGCGGGGTCGGCACCGGCGGCGGACCACACCGGGGCGACGACGACCTCCACCAGCTTCGACAGGTAGGGGATCGAAGCCATGATCCCCGCGACCGGCAGGAAGATCGGCCCGATCGAGTAGAGGCCGTTGATGAACTCCGCGCCCATGCCCTTCTTGTCGTCGCGGATCGCGGCGATGGCGCCGATCACGACGAACGCCATGATCACGTAGAGGACGACGTCTCCGACAACGGCCATGGTCCCTCCCGGTGGCTGCGTTGCGCCCTGACTGTAGGCCTCCGTCACCAATAGGTCTAGACCTTGGGCCGGAGTCGGCCGGGGACGTGGGCCACCGGTCTAGGCTGCCTCCATGCGGATCTTCGACGGGTCGGAGCCGCCCTTCGACGCGATCTCGCCCGACGACCGGGGCACCAGCCCGGCCCACGCCTGGATCGAGCAGTGGCTCGAGGGGCAGGTGCGGGCCGGTGCGCTCTCCCCCGGCGACCGGCTGCCGCCCGAGAGCGAGCTGGCGGCACTCTTCGCCGTCAGCCGGATGACGCTGCGCCAGGCTCTCGCGTCGTTGGAGGAGAAGCTGCTCATCCAGCGTCGGCGTGGTCGCGGTGGCGGCACCTTCGTCCGTGAGCCCCGCGTCGAGCACGACCTCACGGGGCTGCCCGGCTTCACCGAGCAGATGCGCCGCTCGGCGGTCCGCCCCGGCGGCATCGTCGTCTCGGCCACGCAGGAGGCGCCGCCGGACGACGTGCGTGACGCGCTCGAGTTGGCGGCCGGCGAGGCGGCGTACCGCGTGAAGAAGGTGCGGCTGGCCAACGACGAGCCGGTCGCGCTGGAGGACACCTGGCTGCCCGTCGCCGCCTTCCCCGAGCTGCTCGACGAGGACCTCAGCGGGTCCCTCTACGGGCTGATGAGCAGCGGCTACGGACACGTGCCCGCACACGCGCTGGAGGAGGTCGAGCCAGCCGTGGCCGACGAGGAGGTGGCGGCGCTGCTCGACGTCGAGCCCGGTGCGCTGCTGCTCCGCGTCATCCGGACGACCGAGACCGCGGACGGCGTGCGCATCGAGTTCGCCCGCGACCTCTTCCGCGCCGACCGGGCCCGCCTCACCATGACCAGCCGGATCTCCAGCGCCCTCGCATGGGGCGCGGCCTCACCCGCCGGCTGACCCGCGCGACGGCTCACCCGGCATCTCGCCGAGCCGCGCGACCACGGCGTCCGCCTCGTGCAACCGCCCCGGGTCCGTGCCACCGCTGACGCCGACGACCGTCATCCCTGCTCCTCGGGCCGCCTGGACGCCGACACCTGAGTCCTCGAAGACCAGACATGCCTCGACGGGTACGCCGAGGGCGCCGGCCGCACGCAGGTACCCCTCGGGATCGGGCTTCCCGGCCCGCACGTCCTCCTCGCAGACCACCACGTCGAAGGCGTCCGCGAGACCGCTCGCGGCCAGCACGTGCTCGACCTCGACGCGTTGCGCCCCGGTCACCACGCCGGTCCTCGCACCCGCGTCCCGCAGCTCACGCACGAGGGTGCGGGCGGCCTCCGTGACGGTCGTGCCGCCGTCGGTCCGTGCCAGGTAGCGCTCCTGCCGGGTCGCGAGCATCTCCTCGACGGCGCCCTCGTCGGCATCACCGTGCTCGTGTGCCAGCCGGACGGCGATCTCGCGGTCGCTCAGTCCGAGCAGCCGGGTCCGGTAGTCCTCGTCGGTGAGGGTGCCGCCCCAGCGGTCGGCGACGATCCCCGCGAAGATCTCCTGCAGCAGGTGCTCGTCGTCGGAGAGCGTGCCGTTGAAGTCGAGCAGCAGGGCGCGCGGTTCGCGGGCGGACCACTGCGCGAGCACCTCCGAGGCGTCCATCTGCCCCTCCCTCCCTCGACGACCGGACGGAAGTCTAGACCTTTAGCGGGGGTTGCCCTAGCGTGTCGGGACGGGTCCGGCCGGTCGGAGGGCCGGCTCGAGGAGCGGGCGTCACGAGGTGAGCCGATGGAGTGGACCAGCAGCCGGATCGAGGAGATCTGCGACCAGGTGGATGCCCTGCGTGGGGCACCCCGCACCATCGAGCCGCTCCCCGGCGGCCTGACCAACCACAACGTCAAGGTCACCACGCCCGACGGCTGCTTCGTGGCCCGGCTCGACCAGAGCGACGCGGCCCTGCTCGGCATCGAGCGCGACCAGGAGGCCGCCAACACCCGGGCCGCCGAGCAGTCCGGAGTCGGCGCGCCGTACGTCGACTACCGGCCCGACCTCGGCGTGCTCGTGGTCGGCTTCATCGAGTCGACGACCCTCAGCAACGAGTCCTTCCAGGCCGACGGCGAGGTCGTCGGCCGGGTGGCACGGGCCTGCCGCCAGCTGCACTGCGGCCCGCGGTTCGAGGGCGACTTCGACATGTTCCGCCGGCAGGCCGGCTACCTCGAGCTGGTCCGCGGGCGAGGGTTCGCGCACCCGGCGACCTACACCGACCACCTCGATGACTTCGACCGCATCCGACGAAGCCTCGCGCACCACCCGGAGCCGACCCTGCCGTGCAACAACGACACGCTCGCGGAGAATTTCCTCGACGACGGCGAGCGGATCTGGATCATCGACTACGAGTACTCCGGCAACAACGAGCCGTCCTTCGAGCTCGGCAACATCGCCACGGAGTGCGACCTCAGCCTCGAGCAGACCGAGGAGCTGACGCGCGCCTACTACGCCGACGACGCGTCGGTCGACCTGGCCGCGAAGATCGCGCGGGTGCGGCTGCAGTCGACGGTCTCCCGCTACGGCTGGGCGCTGTGGGGCTACATCCAGGCCGCCACGAGCCCCCTCGACTTCGACTTCCGCGCCTGGGGCGACGACCGCTACGAGAAGGCGCGGGCCGACTTCGCCGACCCCGGGTTCGACCGGTTGCTGGAGGAGGCGAGCCGCGCATGAGCACCCTGCCGGAGCGGAGCCAGGTCGTCATCGTCGGTGGCGGCGTCATCGGCGCCAGCGTCGCCTACCACCTCGCCCGACTCGGCTGGACCGACGTGGTCCTCCTCGAGCAGGGCGAGCTGTCCTGCGGCACCACCTGGCACGCGGCGGGGCTGGTGGGGCTGCTGCGCACGAGCCAGACCGGCACCGAGCTGGTGCAGTACTCCACCGACCTCTACCGGCAGCTCGAGGACGAAGTCGGCCTCGCCACCGGCTACAAGCAGAACGGCGGCCTGATCCTCGCCCGCACCGACGAGCGACTGGTGCAGCTGCGGCGCACCGCGGCCGCCGGGGCGGCGTACGGGATGGACGCGGAGCTGATCAGCCCCGAACAGGCAGCCGAGCACTGGCCGCTGATCTCGACCGACGGGCTCGTCGGCGCGCTGTGGCTGCCCGGCGACGGCACCGCCAACCCGACCGACCTGACCCAGTCGCTCGCCAAGGGCGCCCGCGACCGTGGCGTCCGGATCCTGGAGGGCGTCCGGGTCACGGGGATCACCTCCGCCCAGGGTGCGGTGACCGGCGTCGAGACCGACGCGGGGTACGTCGAGACCGAGGTGGTGGTCAACTGCGCCGGCCAGTGGGCAGCCCAGGTGGGGGCCATGTGCGGGGTGACCGTGCCGCTCCACTCCGCCGAGCACTTCTACGTGGTCACCGACCAGATCGAGGGCGTCCACTCGCGGCTGCCGATCCTGCGCGACCCGGACGGCTGGTCCTACTTCAAGGAGGAGGTCGGCGGGCTCGTGGTCGGCGGGTTCGAGCCCGAGGCGAAGCCGTGGGTCGCGCCCGCCGACGTCCCGTACCCGTTCTCCTTCCAGCTCCTCGAGGAGGACTGGGAGCAGTTCTCGATCGTCATGGAGAACGCCGTGGAGCGGATCCCGGCCCTCGAGAAAACGGGGATCCGGCAGTTCTACAACGGGCCGGAGAGCTTCACCCCGGACAACAACTTCCTGCTCGGGGCAGCGCCCGAGCTGCGCGGGTTCTACGTCGGTGCGGGCTTCAACTCCGTCGGGATCGCCAGCGCGGGTGGTGCCGGGCGTGCCCTCGCGGAGTGGATCGTCGAGGGCGAGCCCACCAGCGACCTCCACGGGGTGGACATCCGCCGCTTCTCGGCCGCGGACGGCAACCCGCGCTGGCTGCGGGAGCGGGTGGTGGAGGTGCTCGGCATGCACTACCGGGTGCCGTGGCCGACCCGGGAGATGCAGCGCGGCCGCGGCCTGCGCCGCTCCCCCACCCACCAGCACCTCGCCGACGCTGGGGCCGTCTTCGGCACCAAGAACGGGTGGGAGCGGGCGCTGTTCTTCCAGCCGGGCGCCCAGGAGCAGTCGCACGGGTGGGGGAAGCCGGACTGGCTCGAGGCCTGCGCTGCCGAGCAACGCGCCACCCACTCGGCGGTCGCGGTGTTCGACCAGACCTCGTTCTCGAAGTACTCCCTACTCGGCCGCGACGCCGTCGAGGTGCTCCAGTGGCTGTGCACCGCCGACGTGGACGTCGCGCCGGGTCGCACCGTCTACACCGGGATGCTGAACGCGCGCGGCTGCTACGAGGCCGACGTCACCGTGACCCGGGTCGCCGGGGACGAGTTCCTCGTCTTCAGCACCGCCGGCGCCGGGCGACGGGACCTCGACTGGATCCGCCGCCACGTCGACGCCGACCAGCGGTGCACGGTCGTGGACGCCACGAACTCGTTGGCGACGTACGGCGTGATGGGGCCGGGATCGCGCGAGCTGCTGAGCCAGCTGACCGACGACGACCTCAGCGACGAGGCGTTCCCCTTCGGGACCAGCCGGTTGCTGCCCCTCGGGCACGCCCTGGTCCGAGCGACGCGACTCACCTACGTCGGCGAGCTGGGGTGGGAGGTGTCGGTGCCGACCGAGTACGCCGCCGGTGTCTACGAGACGCTGATGGAGGCTGGCCGGGACGTCGCGGTGCCGGCCGGCTACCACGCGATCGACGCGCTGCGGCTCGAGAAGGGCTACCGGGCGTTCGGGCGGGAGCTCACCCCGGACTACGGCCCGGTGCACGCCGGGCTGAGCTTCACCTGCGACCTGTCCTCCGACCGCCACTTCCTCGGCCGCGAGCAGGTGGAGCGCGCCAAAGCCGACGGGGTCACCCGGCGGCTGCTCTCGCTGCGGCTGACCGACCCGGACGCGATGATCTGGGGCGGCGAGCTGCTGACGAGCGAGGGCGCAGCCTGCGGCCAGGTGACCTCCGCCGCCTGGAGCGACGAGCTCGGGGCCTGTGTGGGGCTGGCCTGGGTGTGGGCGCCGGACCACTCGGTGCTGACCCTCAAGGAGGCCCGCGAGCGGGACTACGACGTGGACGTCGCGGGCACGTCGGTGGCCGTCGAGGTCAGCAGCCGCTCGCTGGTCGACCCGGACAACGAGCGGATCCGCTGACGCGGCGGGTCACCACCGTGCCGGAGTGACGGCTCGGCGGGGTCTGAACCAGCTGGAGTGACGGGTCGGCGGGGTCAGGGCAGGCGCTGCAGCAGCTCGGCCGGCGTGGCGCGGGTGCCGGTGTAGAACGGCACCTCCTCGCGGACGTGACGGCGGGCGGTGGAGGCGCGCAGGTGACGCATCAGGTCGACGATCCGGTGGAGCTCGTCGGCCTCGAAGGCGAGCATCCACTCGTAGTCGCCGAGCGCGAAGGACGCCACCGTGTTGGCGCGGACGTCGGGGAAGCCGCGAGCCATCTGGCCGTGCTCGGCGAGCATCCCGCGCCGCTCGGACTCCTCGAGCAGGTACCACTCGTAGGACCGCACGAACGGGTAGACGCACACGTGCCGGCGGGGCTCCTCGTCGGCGAGGAACGCCGGGATGTGGCTCTTGTTGAACTCCGCCGGCCGGTGGAGCGCCATCTGCGACCACACCGGCGCCAGCCGCTGCCCGAAGGCGGTGCGGCGGAAGGCGTTGTACGCGTCCTGCAGCTCCTCGCTGGTCGCCGCGTGCCACCACACCATGACGTCGGCGTCGGCGCGCAGCCCCGAGACGTCGTAGATCCCGCGCACCACGACGTCACCCTCGCCGAGCACCTCGAGGAACGCCTCGAGGTCGGCGATCTCCTTGGTGCGGTCGTCCTCGCCGAGCGGCGTGACGAGCCGGAACACCGACCACATCGTGTAGCGGATGGTGTCGTTGAGCTCCTTGGTGCGGGCAGCCTTCGAGGTCATGCCCTCATTCTGCCGGGGTGAGCGAGGCCACAGCCCGGCGGGCCGAGCCGATCACGGCCGGCACCCCCACCCCGTCGTACGCCGCCCCGCACACGGCCAGCCCGGGCACCGCCGCCACGGCCTCGCGGACCCG
Organism: Nocardioides coralli; assembly: GCF_019880385.1. Taxonomy (NCBI): domain Bacteria; kingdom Bacillati; phylum Actinomycetota; class Actinomycetes; order Propionibacteriales; family Nocardioidaceae; genus Nocardioides; species Nocardioides coralli. The sequence continues at coordinate 711,258 of NZ_CP082273.1, read as the reverse complement.
GGCCACGCGGTCGAGGTGGCCGACGGCGTACTGCGGCAGCGCGCCGCCCCACCGCTGCACGTGGCTGTCGACCGGTCGGGCGGTGGTCCCGGTGGCGGCCGCGAGCTCGGCCAGCGAGTCGGCGACCAGCTCTTCGTCGGTCCGCTGGAGCGCCGCCTCCTCGCGGTGCCGGCCCGCCGAGGTCCGCAGCAGCAGGAGGCCGTCGCCGGCGGCGCGGACCCACTCCCACTTCGCGAAGGAGTACGTCGCCGCCTTGATCCGGCGGTCCTCGACCGGCGGCACGAGGAACCCGGAGGCCCTGGTGTCGGCCAGCACGCCGAGGTCGGTGGCGCGGAAGGCGTGGGTGACCACCACCGTCGAGGCCGACTCGACGCTCGCGAGCTCGGTGGCCGCGGCGGGCGCGACCCCGGCCAGCAACCGGGCCGCGGGGGCGGCGGGGCAGGCCAGCACCACGGCGTCCGCGGTCACCGTCTCGGGGTCACGCGTCGAGCCGACGGTGAGCCGGAACCCGCCGGTCGATCCCGCGGCGAGCTCCCGCACCGGTGCCGCCATGCGTACCTCGAAGTCGCCGGTGGCCACCAGCGCGGCCGGCAGCGTCCCCAGCCCGCCGACCAGCCCGGCGAAGACCGGTGCGTCGGAGACCGGCAGCGCCGCAGCGCCCTCGAGCAGCGAGCCCCGTTCGGCCAGGGCCACCAGATGCGGGGTGGCCGCACGCGCCGAGAGCAGCGAGGCGTGACCGGCGTAGACGCCGCCGAGCAGCGGCTCCACGAGCCGCTCGACCACCTCGGGACCGAGCCGCGCCGCGACCAGGTCGGCGACCGTGACGTCACCCTCGAGCCGCGTCGGGGGCAGCTCCGGCTCGCGGCGCACCCGCTCGAGCCCCGCCGCGGTGAGCACCCCGGAGCCGGCCAGGTCCGCGAGGTCCAGCGGCACCCCCAGCAGCGTGCGCGGCAGCGGCCGGACCGCTCCCCGGCTCCAGAGGCCGGACCCGGTCGCGGTCGGGTGCACCACCTCGAGCCCGAGCGAGCGGAGCAGCTCCACCCCCTCCGGCCGCCGGGCGAGCATCGCCTCGGCGCCGACGTCGACGGTCACCCCGCCGACCTCGGCCACCCGGAGCTTGCCACCCAGCTCGGGGCTCCCCTCCAGCACCAGCACCTCCCCGCTGCCGGCTGCGGCCAGCAGGTGGGCCGCGGTCAGCCCCGCGATGCCGCCGCCCACGACGACGGTGCGCCGGTGGGGGGTCATGACGGCCAGACTAGGGTGCCGGGGTGGAGTCCGACTCGAGCGCCGTACGCATCGCCGTCCTCATCGACGCCGACAACACCTCGCCGAAGTACGCCGAGGCGATCCTCGACGAGCTGGCCAAGTACGGCACCCCCACGATCCGGCGCGCCTACGGCGACTTCACGTCGCCGCGGATGTCGGGCTGGAGTCGCGAGCTCAACACGCGGGCGATCCGCGCGATCCACCAGAACGCCTTCACCACCGGCAAGAACGCCACCGACTCGGCACTGATCATCGACGCGATGGACCTGCTCTACGCCGGCAACGTGGAGGCGTTCGCGATCGTCTCGAGCGACAGCGACTTCACGAGCCTCGCGCTGCGGCTGCAGGAGTCGGGCAAGACCGTCTACGGCCTCGGACGTCGCCGGACCCCGGTCTCGCTGCAGAACGCATGCTCGCGGTTCATCGAGCTGGAGGTGCTCGGCACCGACGGTGACGACGATGACGCGGGTGAGGACGGTGGGGGCGATACCGCCCCACAGCTCAACCTGCAGAGCGTCCTGACCAAGGCGGTCAACGCGATCGCCGACGACGACGGCTGGGCCTCCCTCTCCGACGTCGGCAGCCACCTGGCACGCAGCCACCCGTCCTTCGACCCGCGCAGCTTCGGTCACGCCAAGCTCAGCAGCCTGGTGGCCGACCAGCCGTTCCTCCAGACCCGCGACCAGACGGGCCGGCTCGGGGTCGCCCTCAAGGGGAGCCCGGCGCGGAAGTCCGCCACCAAGAAGGCGCCGGCCAAGCGCGCGGCGCGCAAGACCACCAAGAAGGCCTGACCGGCCCTCAGCCCTCCGGCTCGTAGGCGTGGACGAAGTCGGTCAGCCGCGCGAGCTGGTCCGGGTCGGTCGTGGGGATCACCCCGTGGCCGAGGTTGAAGATGTGGCCGCGCGCGGTACGACCGGCGTCCAGCACCCGGGCGGCCCGCTCGAGCATCACCTCGGTCGGGGCGAAGACCAGCGCGGGGTCGAGGTTGCCCTGCACCGAGCGGTCCCCGACCTTGCCGATCGCCTCCGCGAGGGGGGTGCGGAAGTCGACCCCGACCACGTCGGCCCCGGCCTCGCCCATGTCGGCGAGCAGCTCGGAGGTGCCGACACCGAAGTGGATCCGCGGCACGCCCAGCCGTCCGGCCCGCTCGAGCACGGCCGCGGAGTGGGGCATCACGTGGGCGCGGTAGTCCTCGGGCGTCAGCGACCCGGCCCAGGAGTCGAAGAGCTGGACCGCCGACGCCCCGGCGTCGACCTGCACCTCGAGGTAGGCCGCGGCCATGCCCGCGATCTTGCGCATCAGGGCGTCCCACACGTCGGGGGCGCCGAACATCATCGCCTTGGTCCGGGCCTGGTCCTTCGACGGACCGCCCTCGACGAGGTAGGACGCGACGGTGAAGGGCGCACCGGCGAACCCGATCAGCGGGGTGGCCCCGAGCTCTCCGACCAGGGACCGGACCGCCTCGGTGATGAAGGGGACGTGGGACGGGTCGAGGTCGGGGATCGCCTCGACGTCGGCCAGGGTCCGCACCGGCTGGGCGACGACCGGTCCGACCCCGGGCTTGATGTCGAGGTCGACGCCGACGGCCTTGAGGGGCAGCACGATGTCGGAGAAGAAGATCGCGGCGTCGACGCCGTACCGGCGGACCGGCTGCAGGGTGATCTCGGTGACGAGCGCGGGGTCCATGCAGGCCTCGAGCATGCCGACGCCCTCGCGGATCGCGAGGTACTCCGGCAGGGAGCGGCCGGCCTGCCGCATGAACCAGACCGGCGTGTGGGGAACGGGCTCGCCGCGCGCGGCCCGCAGCAGCGGGGCGTCGGAGAGGCTGGTCATGGCCGAAGCCTCGCAGGTCACCCGGCGTGTTCGCGCATCGGGGCCACCGGGCGCGACCTACTGTGAGCACATGGTCGTCCGTCAGGAGACGCACCCGGGATCGGGTGCTGGCTCGGGGACCCCGCCCGAGTTCCGGGCGGCGGTCGCGAGCATGCAGACGGCGCGGCTGCGCCCCGAGATCCTCTGCGAGGAGATGGCTGCCCCGCAGCGGATCGCCCCCCACGCCTTCGCCCTCTCCGCCGACGTCACCGTCGACGGCACCGACGTCGGCACGGGCCGGATCATCCTGCTCCACGACCCGGCGGGCAACGACGCCTGGGAGGGCACCTTCCGCTGCGTGGCCTACGCCCGCGCCGAGATCGAGGTCGACATGATCACCGACCCGATGCTCGCCGAGGTGGGCTGGAGCTGGCTGACCGAGGCGCTGGAGGCTCACGGGGCCTCCTACGTCGCCCCGTCCGGCACCGTCACCCGCGTCGCGACCGAGAGCTTCGGCGGCATGGCCGACGACGAGGGCAGCGCACAGATCGAGGTCCGGGCCTCGTGGACCCCCACCGACGTGCCCGACGACATCGCCGCCCACGTCGAGGCCTGGGGTGAGCTCCTCTGCACCGCCGCCGGCCTGCCGCCCGTGCCCGACGGCGTGACCCCGATGCCCAGCCGACGTGGCCAGCGCGGCCCGGGAAGCTGAGCGGATGACGGAGGGTCCCGAACCGACGGCCCCGGAGGCGGCCCCGGCACCACCCCTGCTCCTGGCAGAACCCCTGCCTCCCGTCGTGGAGACCGACGAGGCGCTCGCGGCGGCGTGCGAGGAGATCGCAGCCGGCAGCGGACCCGTGGCCATCGACGCCGAACGGGCCTCCGGCTACCGCTACTCCTCCCGCGCCTACCTGATCCAGGTCCGGCGGGAGGGAGCCGGCACCCACCTCATCGACCCGATCGCCTTCCCGTCGATGGCACCGCTGCAGGAGGCGCTGGCGGGCACCGAGTGGATCCTCCACGCCGCCACGCAGGACCTCCCGTGCCTCGCCGAGGTCGGGCTCACCCCCCACAAGCTCTTCGACACCGAGCTCGCCGGCCGGCTGCTGGGCTACCCGCGGGTGGGCCTCGCCACCCTCGTCGAGACCCTGCTCGGGCGCCGCCTGGCCAAGGAGCACTCCGCGGTCGACTGGTCGACCCGCCCGCTGCCCGAGCCGTGGCTGGAGTACGCCGCCCTCGACGTCGAGCCGCTGGTGGAGCTGCGCGAGCGGCTGGCCGCCGAGCTCGAGGAGGCCGGCAAGGCCGGGTGGGCCGCCGAGGAGTTCGACGCCCTGCGCGGCTTCGAGCCCGCGCCGCGGGTCGAGGCGTGGCGCCGTACCTCCGGGATGCACCGGGTCCGCGGCCGCCGCGCGCTCGGGGCGGTGCGGGCGCTGTGGGAGCTGCGCGACGAGATCGCCCGGGAGCGCGACGTCACGCCCGGCCGGATCCTCCCCGACTCCGCCATCGTGGCCGCCGCCTCCGCCATGCCCACGACGCGGCGCGAGCTCCTCGAGACCCGCGGCTTCCACGGTCGCGGTGCCGAGCGCTACGGAGCCCGGTGGGTCACGGCGCTCCGCGAGGTCACCGAGCTGTCTGAGGACCAGCTCCCGACCCGGACCTCGCGGGGCAACGGACCACCGCTGCCCCGGACGTGGGCCGACAAGGACCCGGTCGCGGCGCGGCGCCTCGAGCTCGCGAAGCCCGCCGTCGCGTCACTCGCCGAGGAGCACGGCGTCCCGGCCGAGAACCTGTTGACCCCTGACTACCTGCGACGCGTGCTGTGGGCACCGCCCGCCACGCGCGACCCGGAGCGGCTGGCCGACGAGGTCGACCGGCGGCTGTCCGAGCTCGGGGCGCGACCGTGGCAGCGCGGGCTGACGGTGCCGCTGATCGTCGAGGCCGTCCTCGCCGCCGACACCCCGCCCGAGCCGCCCGCCGACTAGGGGCTCTCGGTCTCCGCCGGCGACTCCTCCTCCGCCAGGCCCTCCGGGTCGAGCACCTCGCGCGACCGCTCGTCGATGCGCGCCGTCAGTCCCTCGAGGTCGGCGAGCACCGGCGCCGTGAGCAGCTGGTCGAGGCTCTCGGACAGCGCCTCCTCGAGCGCCTCCTTGCTGGTGAGCTGCGGCGGCAGCACGATGGTGCGCAGCGCGTTGGTGAAGACTGCCGCGTGCGCGGGCGCCAGGCCCGGCTGACGGAAGCCGGGCCCCACGGCCACCTCGAGGTTGGCCGGGACGAGGTAGCCCTCGGCCGCCACCCGGCGTACGGACACCGGCGAGGTCATGTGGACCAGGAAGTCCGCGGCCGCGGTGAGGTTGTCCGTCTCGGCCGAGACGCACATGCCGGAGATGTCACCCACCGTGGCCGAGCGCTCGATGGAGGGCATCGCGATCGTGTCGAACCGGAGGCCGGGCTGCTCCCGCAGCGTCGGGGTCAGGTCGCGGTAGCCGGGGAGCATGGCGAGCTTGCCGGCCTGGAACCACTCCAGCGGCGAGCGGCGCTCGAGCTGCTCGTCGCTGAGGGTGAGGCGCGGGTCGCGCAGCACGGGGAGAACGGTCTCCAGGGCGGCCCGCGTGGCGTCGTCGGAGAAGCTCAGGGACGTGGGGTCGGACGGGTCGTCGTAGATCTCCCCGCCGGCGGCGTAGATGAAGGGCGAGAGCGCCTCGAGCGTCGGCTCGACCTGGATGCCCCGCGTGCCTCGCCGCGGCCGGCTGGCGTACTCGAGGGCGGCCACGAACTCCTCGAAGCTCCAGGTCAGTCGCTCCTCCTCCGGCACCGGCAGCCCCCGCTGCTCCATCCGGTCGAAGTCGACGAGCTCGGTGTTGTAGTAGATGACCATCGGAGAGATGCCCACCGGCATGCACTGCAGGCGACCCTCGTTGCTGAACGCCAGGACCGCGTCACGCGAGTAGAGGTCGCCGAAGTCGACCCCCCGCTCGATCAGCAGGTTGTCGACCGGTTGCACGAGTTGGCGCTCCTGCAACCAGGCGAGGTCCCGGCCGGCGGTGAGGAAGACGTCGGGCACCTGACCGGTCGTGCGGACCGCGGCGATGAACTCGCGGCGCGAGTCGTAGGACTCGATCGACATCTCCGCCCGGTCGTAGAGGGAGTTGTAGACCGACACCAGCGACTCGTAGGCATCGACCTCCCGACCGGTGCCGAAGACCGCGAAGGTCAGCTCGGTGTCGGGGGTGGGGCTTGCGGTGGTGGGCTCGGCGGACCCCGGCGGGGGGTCGGGCTCCGGCCCGCCCTCGGCCTGGCACGCGGTGGCGACCAGGGCGGCGAGCACCACGGCGGCGAGGAGTCGACGACCCGAGCCGGGTGCCCTGCGGGCGCGTCGCTGCACCGTGGTGCCTCCCCTGTCGCGTGTGGAGCCTGTGTCCTGTCGAGTACGCCGGCACAGCCTACCGAGGCGTAGCGACTCCCCCGGTGGCGCGTCGTCCCCGTCTCGACGGTCCCGCTCCCTACCCTTGCTCCATGTCGAGGACCCTCGCCGCGGCGATCGCCGTCGGGCTGCTGCTGACTGCCGGGTGCGGCGGCGACACCACGCGTACTGCGGACCCCGCATCCCCGCGTGCCGGTGCCGAGACGTCCGGGTCTCCCTCGCCGAGCGCCGGTGCGCGTGCCGGTGACAGGGCCGGTGACGACTCCCGTCGCGCGCGGCCGCGCGCCCGTGCCAGCCGCCGCGCCCTGGCCTCGCAGCCGCCGGTGCCGGCGCCGTCGGTGTCGCTGCGTCCGCTCGGCCGGACCAGCCCGTGGCTGGCCGCCGCCGACTTCGGTCGCGACTGGCGCGCGGCCCGCCGCGGCAGGGAGAACGGCCGGCTGGTCAGTGACTGCCAGCGCGCGCCCCTGGTCGCCATCGGCGCGCTGCGCAGCCGGATCCGCGAGTTCGCCGGCAAGCGCTCCAGCGCCCGGCAGGCGGTCTCCACCTTCGCGGACCGCAAGTCGGCGTGGCGGGCGCAGCAGGTGCTGGACACGTGGCGCGAGGACTGTGCCGACGCGCTGGCCGACCGCGACGCGGCCCTCGGCGCCGTGCGTCACCGGACCCGGCTCTCGGTGGTCGAGGTCGACGGGACCTCGCGCGCCCAGCGCCGGCTCGACCGGCTCCTGGCGAAGGTGAGCGACGGCTTCGAGGCCTGATCGCCCCAGGGCCGGGGCGTGTGAGGTGTGCCGGACCGGGAGCGCCTCACGGCGCGTGGCCGCTCGCAGCGGCTGATGTTGGGACCCGGGGCTGCCGCGGCCCGGCACACCGGGAGTCAGTCTAGAGGCTCACGCCAGCCCGTGTGACAGTTCGGCGTGTCCGGCGGCCTCGAGCTGCTCGGCGAGCGCCAGCATGCGCGAGACCTGCTCGTCGGAGACGCCCGGCTGGTCGGCGCGGCCCGCGGCCACGACGCGCGCGAACGCCGCCGCGCGGAACAGCACGTCGGCGAAGTCGCTCTCGGCGATGCCGCGCAGCACCTGGTCGATCATCGCCTTCAGGTCCTCGGGTCCCGGTGGGTCGGCCACGCCCGCGACCACGCGCGCCACCTGCGCCCGCGCCCGTCCGGCGTCGTACTGCCGGGCCACTCCCTCGGGGTCGGCGTACACCCACGAGCGGAGCAGGTAGAGACGCCACAGGCACCCCGCCAGCGAGTCACCCGGGGAGCTGGCCCACACCTCGGCGATCGTCTCGATGCCCTCGGTGTCGGCGAGGTGGAGGAGCCGGTCGGCGACACCGACGTCGGTGCTGTCGTGGGCACCGCGCACCAGCAGCGTGGCGGCCCGGTCGGCGGCCTCGGCCAGCTCCGCGGGGTCGACGCTCCCGGAGCTCGCCTCGATCGCCCGGTCACCGGGCAGCATCGGGCGGTGGTGGTGGCGCCCCTCGGAACTGGTCATCCAGCACAGGCTACGACGCGCCGGCCAGTGCCTTGCGGATCCGCTGGTCACTGACCTTGCGGTCCGCTCGCAGCTCCTGGGCGAACAGCGAGACGCGGTACTCCTCGAGCAGCCACCGCACCTCCCGCAGCGCGGCGGAGGGCGGCCGGCCGGCCGGCAGCGCCTCCACCTGGTGGAGGTAGGCCGCCTGCAGGTCGGCGACCTGGGCGAGCAGCTGCCGGTCGCGCCCGGGCTGCTCGTCGAGCCGTGCGCGGCGCTGCTCCAGGGCCGCGAGGTAGGTCGGGTAGCGCCGCAGCTGGGCGGGGCCGGCCTCACCGACGAAGCCGTCGTGGACCAGACGGGCGAGCTGGTCGCGCATGTCGGTGAGGGAGGGCAGCGTCGCGAGGTCGGCGCGACCGGACAGCAGCTTGTCGACCCGACGCCAGCGGTCGAGCACCCGCAGCACCTCGTCGAGCAGCTCGCGCGTGCGGGGCTCGAGCACCGCCGCCGTGGCGGCCAGCAGGGCGTCGTACGCCGCCTCGTCCCGCACGGGCGGCCCGCCGTCGACCGCCTCGAGCACCACGGCGCGGCGACAGTCCTCCACGACGTCGGCCGGCCCGGGGTGGGGCGCGCCGGCGATCCCCAGCTTGCCGGCGTTGTCGAGGGAGGCGAGCAGGTCGGGCCGCGGCAGGGCCAGCTGCAGCAGCCGGGCGACACCGAGCCGGTGTCGCGCCTCGGCCTCGGCGGCCGAGCCGCAGACCTGCAGCCCGACACCGCTCCCCTCGTCGTCGAGGGCCGGGAAGCCGCGCACCTCGTGGCCGGCGCGCTGCCAGGTCTGCTCGGCGGGGATGGTGTCGAAGGTCCACGACGTCTGCCCGGTCGTGGTCGTGTCGGCGGCGACCTCGGCGACGGCGCGGGCGAACTGGGGCCGCAGCGGCTCCTTGAGCGCCTCGAGGTCCTTGCCCCGACCCTGCTCCTGCCCGCCCTCGTCGAGCACGCGGTAGGTCGGCCGGAGGTGCTCGGGGACCTTCGACCAGTCCCACGCCTCGCGGGGCACGTGGACACCGGTGGTGGCGCGCAGGTGGCGCTCGAGGGCGTCGAGCAGCGGCTCCTCGCCGGGCGGGACGGCGGCGAGGAACTCGCGCGCGGTGTTGGGGGCCGGGACGAAGGAGACCCGGAGGTTCTTCGGCAAGCTGCGCAGCAGCGAGGTGACGAGCTCGTGCCGCAGGCCCGGGACGTTCCACGAGAAGTCCTCGGCCGAGACCCGGTTGAGCGTCGCCACCGGGACGTCGATGGTGAGGCCGTCATCCGCCGCGCCGGGCTCGAAGTGGTAGCTGATGGGGAAGGTGAGGCCCTCGGCCTGCCACAGCTCCGGATAGCTGGTCTCGACGGTCTCGACGACGTCGTCGGCGTGGTCGTGGGTCAGCATCGCGGGGTCGAAGGTCAGCAGGTCGGGGTCGGTCCGCCGCTCGACCTTCCACCACTGGTCGAAGTGGGCGCCGCTGACGACGTCTGGGCCGATCCGGGCGTCGTAGAAGTCAAACAGGGTGTGCTCGTCGACGACGAGGTCGCGGCGGCGCGCGCGGTGCTCCAGCTCCTCGGCCTCCTCGAGCAGCCGCCGGTTCTCCGCGAGGAACCGCTGCCGGGTGTGCCACTCGCCGTAGACCAGGGCGTGCCGGATGAAGAGCTCACGGGCCAGGGGCGGGTCGACCTTGCCGTAGCTGACCAGCCGGTCGGCGACCAGCGGCACCCCGTAGAGCGTCACCCGCTCGCGGGCCATCACCGCCGCCCGCTTCCTCGACCAGTGCGGCTCCGAGTAGGACCGCTTCACCAGGTGGCTGCCGAGTCGCTCGGCCCACTCGGGCTTGATGGCGGCGTTCTGCCGCGCCCACAGCCGGCTGGTCTCGACGAGCTCGCCGGCCATGATGAACTGCGGGTTCTTCCCCTTCAGGCCGCTGCCCGGGAAGATCGCGAACCGGGTCCCCCGGGCGCCGAGGTACTCCCGCGGGCCACGCCGACCACCGGAGGTCGAGCCCGTCGAGCCCCGGTCCCTCTCCTCGAGCAGCCCGATGTGGGACAGCAGCCCCGACAGCAACGCCTGGTGGATGCCGTCCTCGTCGTACGCCGCCCCGCCGTCGGAGCCGCGCGCGCCCTTGCCGAGGTCGACCTTCAGCTCCTTGCACACCTGCCGCAGCTGGGACTCGAAGTCCTGCCACTCCCTGACCCGCAGGTAGTTGAGGAACTCCCGCCTGCACATCCGCCGGAAGGCGCTGGAGGAGAGCTCACGCTGCTGCTCCTTGAGGTAGCGCCAGAGGTTGAGCCGGGTGAGGAAGTCGCTGGACTCGTGACGGAACCGGGCGTGCGCCTGGTCGGCCTGGGCCTGCTGCTCCGCCGGCCGCTCGCGCGGGTCCTGCAACGCCAGGGCAGCGGCGATCACCAGCACGTCGCGGACGCAGCCGAGCCGTTCGGCCTCGATGATCATCCGCCCCAGGCGCGGGTCGATCGGCAGCCTGGCCAGCCGCTTGCCGATGCGCGTCAGCGTCCCCCCGCGGGAGCCCGACGGGACCCGCACCGCGTTGAGCTCCTCGAGGAGCTGGACGCCGGCGGTGACGTTGCGGCGGTCGGGGGGCTCCACGAAGGGGAACCGGGCGATGTCGCCGAGCCCCAGCGAGGTCATCTGGAGGATGACGCTGGCGAGGTTGGTGCGGAGGATCTCGGGGTCGGTGAAGGCGGGGCGGGCCTCGAAGTCCTCCTCGGAGTAGAGCCGGATCGCGATGCCGGCCTCGACGCGGCCGCAGCGGCCCGACCGCTGGTTGGCCGAGGCCTGGCTGATCGGCTCGATCGGCAGCCGCTGCACCTTGGTCCGTGTCGAGTAGCGACTGATCCGCGCGACGCCCGTGTCGACCACGTAGCGGATGCCGGGCACCGTCAGCGACGTCTCGGCCACGTTGGTGGCCAGCACGACCCGGCGTACGGACGCGGGGTGGCTGGTGAAGACCCGGTGCTGCTCGGCGGCGGAGAGCCGCGAGTAGAGCGGCACGACCTCGAGCCCCCGGAGGTCGAGGCTCGTCAGCTCGTCGGCGGTGTCGCGGATCTCCCGCTCCCCGGGCAGGAAGACCAGGACGTCGCCGGGTCCCTCGGCTGCCAGCTCGGTGACGGCGTCACGGATCGCCTCGGTCTGGTCGCGGACGATGGGCTCGCCGTCCTCGTCGTCGGCGGGGAGCTCCATCAGGGGCCGGTAGCGGACCTCGACCGGGTAGGTCCGCCCCGAGACCTCGATGATCGGCGCCGGCCTCCCCCGCCCGTCGGCGAAGTGGGCCGCGAGCCGCTCGGGGTCGATGGTGGCGGAGGTGATGACCAGCTTGAGGTCGGGCCGCTGTGGCAGCAGCCGCCTGAGGTAGCCGAGCAGGAAGTCGATGTTGAGGCTCCGCTCGTGGGCCTCGTCGATGATGATCGCGTCGTACTTCCTCAGCTGCCGGTCGCGCTGCAGCTCGGCGAGCAGGATCCCGTCGGTCATCACCTTGACGCGGCCCGCCCGCGACGTCTTGTCGGTGAACCGCACCTGGTAGCCGACCAGGTCGCCCAGCTCGGTCCCCAGCTCCTCGGCGATCCGCTCGGCCACCGAGCGGGCTGCGATCCGGCGTGGCTGGGTGTGGCCGATCAGCCGGCCCGGGCCGCTCAGCCCCAGCGCGAGGCAGATCTTGGGCAGCTGGGTCGTCTTCCCCGACCCGGTCTCGCCGGCGACGATGACGACCTGGTGGTCACGGATCGCGGCCGCGATGTCGTCGCGCCGCTGCGTGACCGGCAGCTCCGGCGGGTAGGTGATCTCCACAACGCAGGCGATTCTCCCGCACCCGGCAACCCGATTTCGGGCGGGCACCTGTGGAGGGGCGGCCGCGTCGTGGTCGAGATCGGGCGAGGCTGGGTGTCATGGATCCCGTGGTGGCGCTGGAGAGGCTCGGCGGTGTCGCCGACCGCCAGGACCTGCTGCGCCTCACGACCGCCCGAGGCGTGGCCCGCTGCCACCGCTCCGGTGAGATCGTTCGGGTCCGCCGCGGTCGGTACCGCCTGCCGGGGGCCGACCGCGCGTTGGCGCGCGCCGCCCAGCTCGGTGGGCTCGCCTCTCACCTCAGCGCGGCTCAGCTCCACGGATGGGAAGTCCCGTTCCCGTCCGCCACACCGTGGGTCACCGTGCCCCGGAACTCGAAAGCCCGTCCGTCACCGCGCCACCACCTGTTCTGGGCCGACACGACCGAAGAGCGTGGATTGGTCACCTCTCCGACCCGGACCGTCGTCGACTGCGCCCGGCGGCTCCCCTTCGCCGTGGCGCTGTCGGTGGCGGACTCCGCCATCCGTCACGGTGACGTCGACCCGCACCGGCTGGCTATCGCGTGCGCCACGGTCCGCGGCAAGGGCGCCGCGGCAGCGCGCCGCGTTGCCGCTCAGGCGTCGGGCCTCGCAGCCAATCCCTTCGAGTCGGTGCTCCGTGCCATCGCCCTGGACGCCGGGGTGGACGCCGTGCCCCAGCTGGCGGTCGTCGTCGGTGGCGTGACGCTCCACCCCGACGTGGCGGATCGGAGCCGACGCATCGCGCTTGAGGCTGACTCGTGGGAGTTCCACACCGGCAAGGAGGCCCACGAGCGCGACTGCTGGCGCTACACCGTGCTGGTGTGTGAGGGGTGGTTGGTGCTGCGGTTCACCTGGCGGCAGGTCATGTTCGACCCGGACTTCGTCGCCGCCTGCCTGCGTCAGCTGCTGGAGCGGGTCCCCCAGCGGGCAGACGTCGCTTGACGACCGTCGGCTCGGGCCCAGCGCTACGCGTTTGCCCGCCCGGGGAGACCGCACACGCTGGTGCGGGTGGTCAGTCCGGGTCGAGGACGTGCGCCACGAGAGCGGGGAGGGATCCGGTCAGGGTGTCGAGCAGCTGCTCGCGGGTGACGCCGGCGGGATCCGCCACCCAGGTGAGCGTCATCTCCTCGGCGAGGGCGGCCCAGCCGCGGACGACCAGCCGCACGGCGGGTGTGTCCGGCACGAGCTCGCCCTGGGCGGCCTCGGTGAAGATGCGGTCGGTCAGGGCGGCGCGCGCCTCCTCGTAGAGCTCGCGCAGCGCCTCGTGGCCACCCTGTGCGGCCTTGACGATGGAGCGGTACCCCTCGTAGTTGCCGACCACGTAGTCGACGTACGCCGTCATCGACGCCGCGAGCCGGGCGACCGGGTCGCCGCCGGGCGGGGGCGCGGTCTGGGCGACCAGGTCGTCGACGGCACGCCGGACGACGGCCTCCCGGAAGGCCTGCTTGTTGCCGAAGTAGTGGTAGAGCAGGCCCCTCGAGATACCGGCCTCCTCGGCCAGCAGGTCGATGGTCAGCTCGTCGAGGTCGTGGTCGGCCAGCAGGCGCACCCCGAGGTCGAGCAGCTGCTCGCGGCGCTGATCCGGCGCGAGCCGGGTGCGCAGGGTGGGCGACGTCACGGGACCCACTTTATTGACAGTTGTTCAATAGCGCCAATACGGTCGGTGCATGCTCCCCCAGCACGTGGACCACCTCGTGATCGGTGCCGGCTTCGCCGGCATCGGCGCCGCCATCAAGCTGGCCGAGGACGGCGAGCACGACGTCCTGGTCGTCGAGAAGGGTCCCGACGTCGGCGGCACCTGGCGCGACAACACCTACCCCGGCGCTGCTTGCGACGTCCCCAGCCAGCTCTACTCCTTCTCCTTCGCCCCGAACTCCGACTGGTCCATGTCGTTCTCGCCGCAGCCGGAGATCCAGGCCTACCTCCAGCGGGTGGCCCGCGACTCCGGCGTCCTCGACCGCTTCGTCTTCGACACCACCGTCGAGGAGGCCCGCTGGGACGACGGGCAGCAGCGCTGGCGGGTCACCACCGACCGTGGCGTCGTGCTCGCCCGGACCCTCATCAGCGGGGCCGGCGGGCTCTCGGAGCCCAAGCTCCCCGACATCGACGGCATCGCCGGCTTCCAGGGCGAGCTGTTCCACTCCGCCCGCTGGGACCACGACGTCGACCTCGCGGGGAAGCGGGTCGCCGTGATCGGCACCGGCGCCTCCGCGATCCAGATCGTCCCGGAGCTCGCGAGGACGGTGGCCCACCTCGACGTCTACCAGCGCACGGCGCCCTACGTGATCCCGCGCAACGACCGCCGATACACGAGGCTCGAGCGCGCCCTGTTCGCCCGGTTCCCCGCCCTGCAGAAGCTCTACCGCACCGCCATCTACTGGGGCCGCGAGACCTACGTCCCGGGCTTCACCCTGGAGCCGCGGCTGGCGCTGCCCGCCAAGCTGCTGGCCCGTCACAACCTCCACCGGGCCGTCTCCGACCCCGAGCTGCGGGCACGGCTCACCCCGACCTTCGAGATCGGCTGCAAGCGGATCCTGATCTCCAACGACTACTACCCCGCCCTCGCCGAGGACCACGTCGACCTCGTCACCGACCGGATCACCAAGGTGACCGGCGACGCCGTGGTCACCGCCGACGGCACCGAGCGGCCGGTGGACGTGCTCGTGGTCGCCACCGGCTTCCACACGACCGACCAGCCGATCGCGCACCACGTGATCGGGCGCGACGGCCGCAGCCTGGCCGAGACCTGGGCGGAGGGAGGCATGGCGGCCTACAAGGGCACCACCGTCCACGGCTTCCCCAACTACTTCCAGATCGTCGGCCCCAACACCGGCCTCGGTCACTCGAGCATGGTCTTCGTCATCGAGTCGCAGCTCGCCTACCTCCGTGACGCGCTGCGGACGATGCGCACCCACCGCTACGCGACCGTCGAGCCCCGGCTCGACGAGCAGGAGCGCTGGAACGCCGACCTCCAGCGCCGGATGCAGCGCACGGTCTGGAACACCGGCGGCTGCTCGAGCTGGTACCTCGACGAGCACGGCCGCAACACCGTCCTGTGGCCGCGCACCACGGTCGACCTGCGGCGTCGCCTCGCCCGGTTCGACCCCCCGGCCTACGAGCTGTCGGCCGCGAGGAACGACCGGGTGCCGGCGTGAGGACGCTCGCCGACAAGGTCGTCGTCATCACCGGCGCCGGCTCGGGCATCGGGCGTGCCCTGGCCCTCGACTGCGCCGCCCGCGGGTCGCTGCTGGCGCTCTCCGACGTCGACGAGGCAGGCCTGGCCGAGACCGTCGACCTCGCCAAGAACGTCGGTGCCCGTGAGGTCCACGCGACCCGGCTCGACGTCGCCGACCGGGACGCCTTCGCGACGTACGCCGCGGAGGTGGTCGAGCACTTCGGCCGGGTCAACGTGCTGGTCAGCAACGCGGGCGTGGCGCTGGCCGGCGACCTCACCGACCTCGACGACGACGACATGCGGTGGATCGTCGACATCAACTTCTGGGGAGTCGTCCACGGCACGCGCGCCTTCCTGCCCCACCTCATCGCCTCCGGGGACGGGCACGTGGTCACCATCTCCTCGCTCTTCGGGCTGATCTCGATGCCGGGGCAGTCGATGTACAACGCGACCAAGTACGCCGTCCGCGGCCTGTCCGAGGCGCTGCGCGAGGAGATGCTGATCGCCGGCCACCCGGTCGGCGTGACCGTCGTCCACCCCGGGGGCATCCGCACCGCCATCGCCCGCAACGCCCGCGTCTCCGGCCGCGAGGACAAGCAGGCCACGGCCGACCTCTTCGACCGCAAGCTGGCTCGGATGAGCGCGGAGCGGGCAGCGGCGGTGATCGTCGACGCCGTGCTGAAGAACCGGGCCCGCTGCCTGGTGGGCCTGGACGCCCACGCCCTCCACCACCTCGCCAAGCTGCTGGGCTCCCGCTACCAGGACGTGATCGCGCGCGCCAGCCGGAAGGTCCTGCCGACCAAGCGGCCCACCAAGGTCGTGTAGACAGGTCGGGTGAGGCCCGATCCCGGCACGCCGGTCCGCTGCGAGACGACCAAGTGGGACGGCCGACCGCACTGGGTCTACCCGGGCACCTACCTCGGCAGCGACGACCACGGCGACTGGGTCGGCTTCCCCGTTGGCACGACCTTCACCAGGCCCGGGGCGGAGTTCACCGGTCCCAACGACCAGGTCACGCTGGTGCCGGCCGGTGGTGACGGCGACCGACCCGGGTTCCTCGCCACCTTCCACGCTCCTGGCGGCTTCCTCCCCTCGGCCGGCGGCCGGGTCCCGGTGGCGGTGTACGTCGACATCACGACCCCGGCGGTCTGGGACGGGCCGGTGCTGCGGGCCGTCGACCTCGACCTCGATGTCGTGCGGGGCACCAGCGGCCGGGTGTGGGTCGACGACGAGGACGAGTTCGCCGACCACCGGGTGCGGTGGGGCTATCCCGCGGCGGTCGCGGAGGCCGCGGTGCGGACCTGCGGCACGGTCGAAGCCGCCGTACGCCGTCACGAGCCGCCTTTCGACGGCGAGACCCATCTTCCGTGGTTGGACCGGGTGGCCGCACACTGAACAGGTGCGCATCGACTTCCACGCGTCCCCGCGCCCCACGCTGGGGGTCGAGTGGGAGTTCGCCCTCGTGGACCGGGAGACCCGCGACCTGAGCAACTCCGCCGCGGCTCTCTTCGAGGCCGCCGGCGGCGGCCTGGACGACCCCCGCAAGCTGCACAAGGAGCTGCTGCGCAACACCGTCGAGATCGTGACCGGCGTCTGCGACACGGTGTCGGAGGCGCTCGAGGACCTCCGGGGGACGCTCGGGGTCGTGCTGCCGGCCGCCGAGCGGCTCGGTGTCGACCTGTTCGGGGCCGGGACCCACCCGTTCGCGGAGTGGTCGCACCAGCACATCACCGAGGGACACCGCTACGAGGAGCTGATCAACCGCACCCAGTGGTGGGGGCGGCAGATGCTGATTTGGGGCGTCCACGTCCACGTCGGGATGCCGGCCGTCGAGCGGGTGATGCCGGTGCTGTCGGCGATGCTCACCACCTACCCCCACCTGCAGGCGCTGTCGGCGTCGTCCCCGGTCTGGGCGGGTCTCGACACGGGCTACGCCTCCAACCGGGCGCTGATGTTCCAGCAGCTGCCGACGGCCGGGCTGCCGTTCCAGTTCCAGACCTGGGCGGAGTTCGAGGGGTTCTGCGAGGACTCCACGGTCACCGGGGTGGTCGACGACCTCACCGAGATCCGCTGGGACATCCGCCCCTCCGTCGGGCACGGCACGATCGAGAACCGGGTCTGCGACGGGGTCTCCAACACCCGTGAGCTCGCCGCGCTCACCGCCCTCATGCACTGTCTCTGCGTCGACCTCGACGAGCGGCTCGCGGCCGGCGAGGAGCTCGCGTCCCTGCCACCGTGGCACGTGCAGGAGAACAAGTGGCGCGCCGCCCGCTACGGCCTCGACGCCGAGATCATCCTCGACTCGGCCTGCCGCGAGCGGCTCGTCACCGACGACCTCGCCGACGTGCTCACCCGGCTCGAGCCCGTGGCCAAGCGGCTGGGCTGCCCCGACGAGCTGCGGCTGGTCGACGAGATCCCGCGGCACGGCGCGTCCTACCAGCGCCAGCGGCAGGTGGCGCACGAGTCGCACGGTGACCTGGTGGCCATCGTCGACTCGGTCGTCGGCGAGCTCCACGCCTCGCTCGGGGCGTGAGTCAGTAGCCGCCCTCGGGCGGCACCATCTCCAGCCGTACGCCGAGCAGCCGCACCGGCTTGTCCGGCTCGACCTTCGCCAGCAGCCCCACGGCCGTGTCGGCCAGCACCTCGAGGTCGCGGGACGGCTCGGGCAGCTTCCGGGAGCGGGTGAGGGTGAAGAAGTTGCGGTAGCGGACCTTGAGGAAGACCCGCATCGCCGGCCGGCCCTCCTCGTCGATGGAGGCCAGCGCCCGCGCGGTCAACGCCCGCACCGCGTCGGGCACCTCGCCCCAGTCGAGGTCGCGCTGAAAGGTCTCCTCGTGGCCGTGGGCCCGGGCAACCCACGGCGTCGCATCGACCGGGCTGGTGTCGACCCCGCGACCGAGGCGGTGGAACCAGGGACCCATGGTCGGCCCGAACTCCGCCGCCAGCGCGGAGGTGTCGGACGTCGCCAGCTCGCGGACGGTGGTGATCCCGAGCCCGCCGAGCCGGGCCGCGATCTTCGAGCCGATGCCCCACAGGGCCCGCACCGGCCGGTCACCCATCTCGGCGTACCAGCTGTCGTCGGTGATCGTGTAGGTGCCGCGTGGCTTGCCGAAGTCGGTGGCGATCTTGGCCTGCAGCTTGTTGTTGCCGATGCCGACCGAGCAGTGCAGGCGGGTCCGCTCCAGCACGGCCGACCGCACCGTCGCCGCGAACGCGACGGGGTCACCCAGGTCTCCGTGGCCCTCGCCGGCGCCGAGGAACGCCTCGTCCCAGCCCAGGACCTCCAGCACCACGGGCACGCCGCCCCACTCCAGGGAGCGCAGCGTCGCCATCACCTCCGCCGACGCCGCCTCGTAGACGGGGAAGTCGACCGGCAGGAACACCGCGTCCGGGCACTTCTTGTGAGCCGTCCGCAGCGGCATGCCGCTGCGGATCCCGAACTCGCGTGCCTCGTAGGACGCGGTCGACACCACGGCCCGCTCGGTCACGATCCCACGGCCGCCGACCACCACCGGCTTGCCGGCCAGCTCGGGGTGGCGCAGCACCTCGACCGCGGCGAGGAACATGTCGAGGTCGACATGGAGCACCCACCGCGGCACGGCCGTCACCGGCCCGGGGGCGGTGGCAGTGCGTCGCTGGCCTGCAGCGGGTCGAGCCCGGTGATGAGCAGCATGTCGGCGATGACGCTGCGCAGCTGGGCGAGCACCGACTCGGCCGACAGCACGCTGGAGCGGTGCACACTGCCCGTCGCGGCGCCCACGGCGAGCAGCGAGTCGCGGGCGGCGACCGCCAGCCGGTCGGCCTCGAGCTCGACCGCCACCTCCTCGGCCGCGTCGGCCAGGTCGCGGGCGATGGTGGCGTAGTCGTGCGGCACGGCGCGGTGGTGGTAGGTCGCCACAGCCGTGTGGCGCACCAGCACCCGGGTCGAGCGCAACGCCCGGTCGAGCGGGTCCACGAGCTCGGCCATCCGGCGTACGCCGGGACGGTGGCGGATCCGGAACGGCGAGGAGGCGACCACCGACAGCCCCTCGTCGGCGGCCACCTGCAGCTCGCGGATCAGGTAGTCGGTGGCCCGGGCGTCGGCGAGCAGGTCGAGCGCCCGGTCGGGCTCGCCCTCGTCCATGACGTCGGCCGCGGCTCGCAGCAGACCGGCGATCTTGCGGACCACGACGGCCGCCTGCTCCCGGGGGCGGCGCAGTGGCGCCGCCGGCACGACCGTCGCGGCGACCAGGGCAACCCCGCCGCCGATGAGCGCGTCGCTCCAGCGGATGAGACCGGCGTCGGGGTCGGGCAGCAGCGTGGCCACGATGATGGACTGCACCGCCGCCTGGGTGACGAAGAGCTGGCCGCCGTCGAGCAGGAAGGCCACCGACATCGCCAGGGCCACGATCAGCGTGAGCTGCCACCAGCCGCTGCCGATCCCGATCACCAGCAGGTCGGCGACCAGCACCCCGAGCGCGACCCCCAGCGTGACCTCCGCGACCCGGCGCAGCCGCTGGCCGTAGGAGGTGCCGAGGCTGACCACCGCCGCGATCGGTGCGAAGAACGGCACCGGGTGGTCGAACACCTCCGAGGCGACCCACCACGCCACGCCGGCGGCCAGCGCGCACTGGGCGACCTGCCACGACTTGGCCTGCAGCCGCCGGACCCGGGTCGCGAGCGAGGTGCGACCACGCGACCACACCCGGTCGAGCGGCGCCACCTCCATGCAGGCGATCCTGCCAGAGGCCGCCCTGACGTCAGCCGGACCGCGCCCACTCCAGCGATCGCTGCAGCTCGGCGAGGTCGCGGTACCAGGTGCGCACCTCGGTCCGGCACCGGACGCGGGCCACGCGCCGGTGGTACTCGCCGCACTCGGCCCGCGCCTCGGAGTCGGTCGGCGGGTAGAGCACGGTGCCGTCGTGGTGGTGGATCGCGAAGCCGTGGGCGGCGTCGCCGTCGACCCGGACGATCGTGTCCGGCTCGGTCGATCCAGCGACCGCCGGCGCAACCACCGCCCAGGCCCCTGCGCCCACCAACCCCGTCACCAGGCCGCCGAGGACCATCACCATCCTGTGCATCCGCGTCTCCCTCCGTCAGCGCGCCGGGGAGTCCGACGCACCGACGACGCTAGGAACCACCGCGGACAGCCAGGGGCGGCCGAGGCCCGGCCTGGTGACGGGGCCCCGACCGCCGCGACTGTGGACGGGTACTGGCCCGGTCAGCGGGCCAGCGTCACGGTGATGGTGGTGTTGGTGCAGGAGGACGCCAGGCTGTTCATGGCCGACTTCTCGGCCGCGTCGACCGACAGCCGCCAGCGGTGCTTCACCGCGACGAACTCCCGCAGGTAGCGGCACCGGTCGTACTGCGGCAGCCACTCGGCGATGTCCTTGTCGCCCTTGGACTGGTTGACGTTGTCGGTGACCCCGACCAGCGAGCGGTAGTCGCCGAGGTCGTTGGCGAAGCCCTGCCGCTCCGAGGTGCTCCAGGTGCGGGCGCCGGAGTCCCACGCCTCGGCCAGCGGCACCATGTGGTCGATGTCGACGTCGGAGGTCTGGTACCAGCTGACGCGGTCGTAGTAGGAGAACCAGCGACCGCCCGACAGCGAGCAGCCGGAGCCGACGGTGACCGGGTCGTCCGCCTCGGCGATCAGCACCTCGTTGCGCGTGTGGCAGCCGTCGCCGTCGGCGTCGATCCAGTGGGGGAACAGGGTGCGCGAGTAGCCGGTGCGGACCTCGGCCGCGACCGGCAGGTCGGCGATGGCCGTGGTGAGCGGGGCGGAGTAGGTGGCGGCGTGGGCGGTGCCGGGGACGGCCACGAGGCCGGCGGCCACGACGCCGGTGACGACGACGCGAGCGAGGGCACGGCGCAGGGGGGTGCGGATGGACACAGGTTCTCCCGAGACAGAGGCGTCGGGCGGCACGGTCGTGACCGCCCGTGGTGCTCGGTCAGCCTGCCGCCAAACGGAGCCGGGCGGAAGGGTCCGGAGGCGTCAGTCGTCGTCCTCCTCGTCGTCCTCGTCCTCCCCCGTGTCCTGCTGCTGCTTGTCCTGCGTCTCCTCGCCCCCGGACGGGTCCGGCTCCTCGGACGCCGGCACCTCGGCCGGCTCGTCACGGGGCTCGGGCTCGGCGAGGCGGTCGAGCAGCGCCTGGGCCGACGCGACGATGGCGTCGGCGTCGTCCTGGGCGAGCACGCCGTCGGCGGCGGCCTGCTCGGCATCGGAGACGAGCGCGGACAGCGCCTCGCGCGCCGCCTGCTCGTCGCCCGCGACGACGGCCGAGTCGACGTCGGCGACGTGATCGACCAGGGACGGAACCGAATCGCTCGGCGGCTGTGCACCACAGGCGACGAGCACGGCCGACGTGGCCGCGACGGCCAGGGCGAGGGCGACATCGGGCCGACGGGTCATGGCGTCTGCCCGTCGACGGCGTCGTGCAGGTCCTGCAACGGCTGCTCGAGCCGCCGAGGCACCTCCTGGGGCACCTCGCCCGTGCCACCTCCGCCGCCGTCGGACCCACCTGCCACGACGGCGGTGAGCACCAGGAACAGCACCAGCACAGCTCCCACGAGCACCAGCGCCCGCTGGTGGTCGGGCATCGCGACGGCCCGGTCGCGGAGCCGGACGGCCGCCCCTGCCACGGCTTCGCCGGTGCGGTCGATCCATGGAGCGCTCGGCGGCGCCGAGGCAACCAGACCGGTCAGCGGGCGAGTGGTGCCCGCGGAGGCGTCGTCCATCGCCCTGAGCCGCGCGGCCACGTCCGCCGCGGCAGGGCGCGCGGCGGGCTCGGCGTCCAGCATCGAGGCCAGCAGCGCACGCCAGCCGTCCGGCAGGTGCTCCGGCACCTCGGGAGCGCGGTGCAGGCGCGCGACCGCCGCCTCCATCGCCGGCCCGGAGAAGGCGCGCTCGCCCGTGAGCGCCTCGAGCAGCAGCAGCCCGAGCGCGTAGATGTCGGCGGCCCCGGTCACCTGCTCGCCACGCACCTGCTCCGGGGACAGGTACGCCGCCGACCCGATCGTGGTGCCGGTCCGGGTGTGGCCGGAGGTGTCCCCGATCAGCTTGGCGATCCCGAAGTCGGTCAGCTTGACCCGGTCGCCGCTGCCGAGCAGCACGTTGCCGGGCTTGACGTCGCGATGGACGACGCCCCGGTCGTGGGCGTAGGCGAGCGTGTCGGCCAGCCCTGCGCCCACCTCGCGGACACGGTCCGGGGACACCGGGCCCCGGGCGATCTCGTCGCCCAGCGTCGACCCCTCGACCAGCTCCAGCACCAGGTAGGGCTGCTCGGCGGCGGGCCCGGCGAGGCCCGCGTCGAGCACCGTCACGAGTCCGTGGTGGGAGAGACCGGCCAGGGTGCGCGCCTCGCTCCTGAAGCGGGCACGGGCGGTGTCGTCTCCCGCGAGGTCGCGCATCACCTTCACCGCGACGTCGCGGTGGAGCAGCCGGTCGGTCGCGCGGTGCACGTCGGCCATCCCACCCCGACCGAGGACGTCACCGAGCTCGTAGCGGTCCCCGAGGACCTGGGGGTCGTCGGGGCCGGGGCGGGCGTCGGGGCTGGCGGTCGCCACGGGGTGGGCCTCCTGGGGGAGCCGGGTCGGGACGCCCCGAGGGTACGCCTCGGTGTGGGGGCCGCCGCTGGCCCGTCGAGCGGCGGAGGTTCGCCGCGTAAGGTCGCTCACAAGAGATCCCTCACGGCGTACCAACCGGACAGGTGGAGCGTCGGGCCTCCCGGGCCCGCACGGGATCGGGCCGGAAGGGGCACCGTGGTCACACCGATCGATCCGACGTCAGCCGCGTTCCTGCTGGCCGAGAACCGCCAGATGCCGATGCACGTCGGCGCACTCCAGCTCTTCCGCAAGCCCGAGGGCGCGGGTCGCGGCTACGTGCGGGAGTTCTTCGAGGAGATGCGCGACGCCGACGAGATCGCGCCGCTCTTCCTCAAGCACCCCTACCGTGCTGCGCGCACCGCCGGTCAGCTCGTGTGGCGTCCTGACGAGCAGTTCGACATCGAGCACCACGTCCGCCACAGCGCGCTGCCCAAGCCCGGGCGCGTGCGCGAGCTGCTCGAGCTCTGCTCCCGGCTCCACAGCACCCGGCTCGGCTGGGAGCGACCGTTGTGGGAGGCCCACGTCATCGAGGGGATGCGGGACGGACGGGTCGCGATGTACACCAAGACCCACCACGCGCTGGTCGACGGGGTGAGCGCCATGCGCCTGATCCAGAGCGTGCTCTCCACCGACCCGGACAAGCGTGGGATGCCGGCGCCGTGGGCCTACCTGCCCGAGCGGACCCGCGCCCCGCGCGAGCGCGAGCCCTCCGAGACCCAGGCCAGCCTCAGCGAGCTGTCCGGCCAGGCGCTGCGGACGGCGCTCGGCATCACCGCCGAGGCGGCCGGCCTGCCGGGCGCGCTGATCCGCACGCTGCGCAAGAGCGTGCGCAACGAGACGTCCTCGCTGTCGCTCTACGCCCCCCGCACCATCCTCAACCAGAGCATCACCGGCTCCCGCCGCTTCGCCGCGCAGGACTGGCCGATGGAGCGGATCCGCGGCGTCGGCAAGGCCACCGGCACCACCGTCAACGACGTGGTGGTCGCGATGTGCTCCGGCGCGCTGCGCGCCTACCTCCTCGAGATGCATGCGCTCCCGGAGGAGAGTCTCGTCGCGATGGTCCCGGTGGGCCTGAAGGCACGCGAGTCCCAGATCGCCTCGGCCGACGGCGGCAACGCGGTCGGCGCGATCATGGTGCAGATGGGGACCGAGCGAGCCGACCCGGCCGACCGGCTCGCCGCGATCCACCGCTCGATGGTCGACGGCAAGGAGGCGCTGTCGTCGATGACGCCGGTGCAGATCCTGGCGATGAGCGCCCTCGGCCAGGCGCCCGCGATCCTCACGCCGATGCTGCGGATGCAGGGCATCGTGCGGCCGCCCTACAACGTGATCATCAGCAACGTCCCCGGCCCGCGGACCACCCACTACTGGAACGGCGCGCAGCTGGTCGGCACCTACCCGCTGTCGATCCCGATCAACGGCATGGCCCTCAACATCACCTGCACGTCGTACGACGGCGACATGTGCTTCGGCCTCACCGGGTGTCGCCGCACCGTCCCGCACCTGCAGCGGCTGCTCACCCACCTCGACGACGAGCTGAAGGCCCTCGAGAAGGCCGCCGGCATCTAGCCGACGGGCCACTCCTCGAAGCCGCCGCCCACGCGCTCGGCCACCGCACGCAGCCGGGCGCGGGTGATGTCGGCGACGGTGGCCAGCCCGGCGGCGTGGGCGTTGGAACCGGGCCGGGTCGGCTCGGCGCAGTTGACCGACAGGCAGGTGCGGGTGCCGCCGTCCTCGGCGTTGGCCAGGGCCACGGCGTGGCCGGTGGTGCCGCTGCCGGCGAAGAAGTCGAGCACGGCCGCGTCCGGAGGCATCGTGTGGAGGATCCGCCGGATCAGCCCGGTCGGCTTGGGCGACTCGAAGACGTGGCCGAGCAGCTCCTTGAGCTCGGCCACGGCCGTGTCGGTCGACCCGACCTCCGCCGCCGGCCAGATCGTCGGCAGCTTCTTGCGGCGCCCCTCGTGGAGCCAGTCCCGCTGGTAGACGTCGACCCGCTCCCCCAGCCTGCCGTTGACCCGCCTGCACACCAGGTCGTCCGGCCGCTCGTCGATGCGGGGGGCCGACCAGCGCCACACCGCCGGCGTCCCGTCGCCGAAGACCGGGCGCACCTCGAGGCCCCCGGCGAACGGCGCGGTCGCCACCCGGCCCGAGTCGGGGTCGCCGTACACGGGGAAGTGCAGGGTGCGGGCGGTGGTGGGGTTGAACTTCTTGTTGGTGTTGCGCAGCGGCAGGTGACGGTAGCGGCGCCCGTCCGGCGCGGTCAGCGGGAAGTCGCGCGGGTCGACGGTCTCGGTGCTGCTCGCGTCGAGCACGCACCGGGCGGCGTCACGGGCGTAGACCAGCAGGTACTCGTGGCTGGTGGCGAAACCACCGCCGAGCTGCCGCCCCTTGGGGTTGAGGTTGACCACCACCTGGGCGAGGAAGCCTGTCTCCCCGAAGACCTCGTCCATGAGCAGCCGGAGGTGGGCCACCTCGTTGTCGTCGATGCTCACGAAGATCGCGCCGGTCCCGCGCATGACCTCGCGTGCCGCCACCAGACGTGGCCGCATCATCGCCACCCAGGCGTCGTGCTGCCCGTAGCGGTCGCGGTAGGCGAACTCGTTGCCGGTGTTGTAGGGCGGGTCGATGTAGACCAGGTCCACCGACGCCGCCGGCAGCGTCGTCAGGACGTCGAGGTTGTCGCCCTCGACGAAGACGTTCCACGGCCGCGCCACGCCAGGCAGGGTAGTCCGGCAGCGGCCCCGCCACCGTGACCTCGGGCCGTCGGAGGCGTTGCACCTCACATGCTCCGCCCACTGCTGCTGACCGCTGCGCTGGCCCTGACCACCGCCGTGCCCGCCGCGACCCCCGCCTCCGCCGCCGCTGGCGACGGTGACGGTGACGGGGTGAAGGTCCGCAACGGCTGCGTGCGCAGCGTCCCCGATCCGGGCTCGGAGCAGAAGGTCCGGATCTGCTACACGATCTTCAAGCCGGCCGGCGCATCCCGTCGCCACCAGGTGCCGTTCCTCATGCACAGCCACGGCTGGGGCGGCTCCCGGACCACCGACCCGTCGGCGTTCCGCCAGTGGCTCGACGCCGGGTACGGCGTGCTCTCCTTCGACCAGCGCGGCTTCGGTGAGTCCGGGGGGCACGCCCAGGTCGAGAACCCGCGCTACGAGGGGAAGGACAACCTGAGGCTGATCCGGCGGGTGGCCCGCCTGCCGTGGGTGCGCAAGGACGGGCCGGGGGACCCGAGGCTCGGGGCGATCGGCGGTTCCTACGGCGGCGGTTACCAGTTCCTCGGCGCCTTCAAGGAGCTGCAGCGCCGCGGCAAACCGGTCTACGACGCCATCGCCCCCGAGATCACGTGGCACGACCTCAACGAGAGCCTGGCCCCCAACGGCGTGGTCCGCACCGAGTGGGCCTACGCCCTCAGCGCCGCCGCCCTCCCGACCGACGCGCTGCCACCGAAGGTCTACCAGGCGCTGGTGGAGGGCAGCGCGACCGGGCAGTGGCCCGACGGGACCGGTCCCTCCGGTGTCGACATGGAGAAGTTCTTCCGCCGCAACGGGCCGTCCTGGCACGAGCGGCAGGGGCGGAGGCTGCGGATCCCGGTGCTGTTCGGCCAAGGCACCACCGACACGTTGTTCAACCTCGAGCAGGGCCTGCGCAACTGGCGGCGGGCGCTGGCTCCGCAGGCTCGACGCGACAGCATCTTCCTCGCCTACAACGGCGGCCACGCCCTCCCGGCCGCGGTCCCGCTCGGGGTCCAGGTGACCTCCGACCCGTGCAGCCGCAAGCTGGCGGGCGGCGACTTCGACGACCTGGCGCTGCGCTTCTTCGACGAGCAGCTCAAGGGACGCGACCGGGGGCTGACGGGCTACGGCCGGTTCCACCTCGCGACCCCCGACAGCACGTGCACCTCGGTGCGCTCGGCAGGCGCCGACACCAGGCGCGAGGTCGGGGAGGTGGTGAGCCCCGAGGCCGCCGGGGCACCACTCCACTTCCCGATCGCGGAGGGTCCGATCCGGATCGCCGGCTCGTCCCGCCTCCTGGGGAGGCTGACGGCCACCGCACCGGAGAACCGGGCGTTCTTCGGCCTCGCCGTCGGCAGCACCCCCGGCGACGCCCGCCTGGTCCAGAACAACGTCTACCCGCTGAACGAGCCTGGGCCGGTCACCGGCAGGCGGCTCCGCCTCGAGCTGCCCGCGGTGGCCGTCGACGTACCCGCGGGCCAGACGCTCTACCTCGCCGTCAGCGCGGTCAGCGACACCTTCGCCGGAACCCAGACCCGCACCCCCGGCGTCGTGGTGGTGGAGGACGCATCTGTCCGTTTGCCAGTGGTGGGGCGCTGACCTACCTACGCTGGAGTTCATGCGTCTCTGGCCCGGAACGGTCGCGTGCCCCCTGCTCGCCGTCGTCCTCACCGCTGCGCTCACGCCTGTCGGCACGGCAGCCGGGCGCGCCGCACCCGACGACGCGCCGGCGTCGGCGCGCGCCGCGTCACAGCCGGTCCAGACCTCCGACGGGCTCCCGGGAGAGGTCGTGGCCCCGCTGCCGGCCGCACGCCGCGGGCGCGTCACGGTCGACAACCGTCGCTCCTGGAAGGTCGCCCGCGGTGTCCGCTACCAGCGCTGGGACCGCACCGATGCCCGCGGGAAGCTGCGGGCCCACCTGCTGACCGTCGACGCCTCCCGCCCGGGCGTCCGGCTCGACCACGCGATGGGCGAGGTCGTGCCCCAGCGGCTCCCGCTCACGCAGCTGCTGCACCGCAACGACGCCGTCGCGGGGATCAACGGCGGCTTCTTCGACATCTACGACACCGGGGCGCCCCTCGGTGTGGGTCAGGACCGTCAGCGGGGCTTCCTGCATGCAGCCCGGTTCACCTGGCGCAACGCGTTCTGGATGAACCGCAGCGGCCGGTACCGGGTCGGCGACATGCCGCTGAGTGCCGAGATCGTCGGACGTCCCGAGATCGAGATCTCCAACGTCAACACGCCGCGGGTGCGTGAGGGCAAGGTCGGCATCTGGGACTCCTCGTGGGGGACCACGTCGGGGTACTCGGTCACCGACGGCCAGAAGCGGCGCGTGCGCATGGTGGTGGTCGAGCGCGGTGTCGTCGTGGCCAACAGCCGGCGCCTGTCCGCGGGCGAGCCCATCGTCGGCCGGGTGCTGGTCGGCCGCGGACCGGGCGCGCAACAGCTGCGCGAGCTCGCCGTCGGACAGCGGGTCCGACTGCGATGGTCACTCGGCCGCAAGGCCCGCTTCGCCATCGGCGGCGAGGCCGTGCTGCTGCGCGGCGGTCGGCTCCAGGTGAGCGACGACCGGATCCTGCACCCCCGGACCGCCGTCGGCGTCGACCACCACACCGGCAAGGTCCTGCTCCTCGCCGTCGATGGCCGCCAGCGCCACAGTCGCGGTGCCACGCTGGTCGAGCTGGCCCGGATCCTCAAGAAGAAGGGCGCCGACGTGGCGCTCAACCTCGACGGCGGCGGGTCGACGACGATCGCCGGCCTGCGGCGCAACGGGCGCCTGCGCGCCCTCAACCGGCCGTCCGACGGCGCGCAGCGGCCGGTGCCCGACGCCCTCGTCGTGCAGGTGCGGCCCTGACGATGGCCCGCTTCACCCGTGCCGAGCTGGAGCAGTTCCGCGACCACGAGGTGCCCGACCTGTTCGGACCCGACGTGCGGCTGCTCTTCGTCGGCATCAACCCGGGGCTCTGGACCGCGGCCACGCAGACGCACTTCGCCCACCCCGCCAACCGCTTCTACCCCGCGCTGCTGCGGGCCGGGATCATCGACCACCCCGTCAGCGCCTCGGACGGGATGACCGACGAGGACCGCGCCCGCTTCACCGCCCGTGGCCTGGGCATCACCAACCTCGCCCGCCGGGCGACGGCCCGCGCCGCCGAGCTCTCCGACGAGGAGCTCCACGCCGGCGGCGAGGCACTGGCGGCGCTGGTCGCGCGGGTGCGTCCCCGGGTGGTGGCGGTCGCCGGCGTGACGGCCTACCGCACCGCCTTCGGCGTACGCCGGGCCGCGCTCGGCCGCCAGCCGGAGGACCTCGCCGGCGCGGAGCTGTGGGTGGTGCCCAACCCGAGCGGCCTCAACGCCCACGAGACGATCGACACCCTGGCCGCGGCCTACGCCGCGCCGGCCCGCGCGGCCGGCGTGCTCTGACCCGGCTCAGTCCGGGAAGCGGGCCAGCTTGCCCATGACGGTCAGCCCGTCCTCGACCACGAGCCCGCGCTTCTCGTCGGCCTTCGGGTCCAGCCCGATCTCGGCCCCCGCCGGGATCACGACGCCCTTGT
Organism: Nocardioides coralli; assembly: GCF_019880385.1. Lineage (NCBI taxonomy): Bacteria > Bacillati > Actinomycetota > Actinomycetes > Propionibacteriales > Nocardioidaceae > Nocardioides > Nocardioides coralli. The sequence goes on along the minus strand of NZ_CP082273.1, from coordinate 682,396 downwards.
CGAGGATCGCGTTGCGGACCACCGCGCCGGCTCCGACCCGGACACCGTTCATGAGCACGCTGTCCTCGACGTCCGCCCCCCGCTCGACGCGGACGTCGGGAGAGAGGACCGAGCGCTCCACGCGGCCGCCGGTCACCACGACCCCGGGCGACAGCACGGCGTCGCCGATCTCGGCCCCGCGGCCGCCCTCCCCCTGGACCACCTTCACCGGCGGCTGCGGCCCGTAGGAGGTGTAGATGGGCCAGGCGAAGTTGTAGAGGTTGAAGATCGGCAGCGGGCTCACGACGTCCATGTGGGCGGCGTAGTAGGAGCCGAGCGTCCCCACGTCGCGCCAGTAGCCGCGGTCGCGCTCGGTGGCACCGGGCACCACGTTGTCCTTGAAGTCGTAGACCGCGGCCTGCTCGCGTCGGACGAACGCCGGCACGATGTCGCCGCCCATGTCGTGGGCGCTGCTGTCGAGGTCGGCGTCGCGGGTCACCGCGTCCACGAGCGCCGCGGCGTCGAAGACGTAGTTGCCCATCGAGGCGAGCACCTCGTCGGGCGAGTCGGGCAGGCCGTCGGGGTTCGTGGGCTTCTCCAGGAAGTCGCGGATCCGGGTGGGGTCCTCCGGGTCGACGTCGATGACGCCGAACTGGTCGGCCAGCCCGATCGGCTGCCGGATCGCCGCCACCGTGCACGCGGCACCGGTCTCCACGTGGTGCTCGACCATCTGGGCGAAGTCCATCCGGTAGACGTGGTCGGCGCCCACGACGACGATGATGTCGGGCTTCTCGTCGTTGATGAGGTTGAGGCTCTGGTAGATCGCGTCGGCGCTGCCGAGGTACCACCGCTTGCCGACCCGCTGCTGGGCCGGCACCGGCGTCACGTAGTTGCCGAGCATCGTGGACATCCGCCAGGTCTGCGTGACGTGGCGGTCGAGGCTGTGGGACTTGTACTGCGTCAGGACGACCACCTTGAGGTAGCCGGAGTTGACGACGTTGGACAGCGCGAAGTCGATCAGCCGGTAGATGCCGGCGAAGGGGACCGCGGGTTTGGCGCGATCCGCGGTGAGCGGCATGAGCCGTTTACCCTCACCGCCGGCCAGGACGATCGCGAGGACGTTCCTTCTCGATTCCCGTCCCGATTCGCTCGGCATGCCCACCAACCTAGTGATCATCGGCGGTAGCGTCGATGCATGCGCGTCGACGTCTTGAGCCGCGAGTACCCACCGGAGATCTACGGCGGAGCCGGTGTCCATGTCGCCGAGCTGGTGCGGGCCCTGCGCGCCCGCGGCGACGTCGAGACGCGGGTCCACGCGTTCGGGGCGGACCGGGAGGAGTCGGGCACCTCGTCGTACGCCGACCTCGCGGAGCTCGCGGACGCCAACGCCGCGTTGCGGACGCTCGGGGTCGACCTCGCCATGGCCGACGCCTGCGCCGGGGCCGACCTGGTCCACTCGCACACGTGGTACGCCAACATGGCCGGACACCTGGCCGGCCTGCTCCACGGGATCCCGCACGTCGTCTCCGCCCACTCGCTGGAGCCGCTGCGGCCGTGGAAGGCCGAGCAGCTGGGCGGCGGGTACGCCGTGTCCTCCTGGGTCGAGAAGACCGCCTACCTGGCGGCGGCGCGGGTGATCGCGGTGTCGGCCGCGATGCGCGACGACGTGCTGCGCTGCTACCCCGACCTCGACCCCGCACGCGTGGAGGTCGTCCACAACGGGATCGACACGACGACGTGGCACCCCGTCGACGACCCGGACCGGGTGCGCGAGCTGGGCGTGGACCCCGACCGGCCGAGCGTGGTCTTCGTCGGTCGCATCACGCGGCAGAAGGGGCTGCCGCTGTTCCTCCGGGCCTGCGCCGCGCTGCCGCCCGAGGTGCAGATCGTCCTGTGCGCCGGCGCCCCGGACACCCCAGCGATCGAGGCGGAGGTCGAGGGCCTGGCGTCCGAGCTGGCCACAGCACGGACGGGAGTCGTCTGGCTGCGGGAGATGCTGCCGCGGGCCGACGTCATCGCGTTGCTCACCAGCGCCACCGTCTTCGCCTGCCCGTCGGTCTACGAGCCGCTCGGCATCGTCAACCTCGAGGCGATGGCCTGCGACACCGCTGTGGTCGCGACCGCGACGGGCGGCATCCCGGAGGTGGTGGTGCACGGCGAGACCGGGCTGCTGGTCCCGATCGAGCAGGCCACCGACGGCACCGGCACTCCCCTGGACCCCGACCGGTACGTCGCCGACTTCGCCGACGCGCTGACCTCGCTCGTCGGCGATCCCGAGCGCGCGGCGGCCATGGGGCGCGCCGGACGGGAGCGTGCCGAGCGGGACTTCAGCTGGGACGCCATCGCCGAGCGCACACTCGAGGTGTACGCCGGGGTGGTGGCGTGACCGAGCAGGAGCAGGTGACCCAGCGCAACGTGCTCGGCGGCACGCTGCAGCCGTGCGGCACCGACCCGGTCACCGGCTTCTACCGCGACGGCAGCTGCACCTGCGGCCCGCTCGACCCGGGCCTGCACGCCGTCTGCGCGGTGATGACGGCGGAGTTTCTCGAGCACCAGGCGTCGGTCGGCAACGACCTGACCACCCCGCGGCCGGAGTGGCAGTTCCCGGGGCTCGCGCCCGGCGACCGCTGGTGCGTCGTCGCCGGCCGGTGGCGCCAGTCCTACGAGGCCGGGGTGGCGGCGCCGATCGTGCTGTCCTCGACCAACTACCGCGCCCTCGAGGTGATCCCGATCGAGGTGCTGACCGAGCACTCCGTCGACGTACCGGACGACCCGGGGTCGCTCGACTGACGGAGCCCCGCCGGGTCTGCGCGTCAGCCCGCCACCGCCATCACGACGGCGATCGTGACGATGACGAGGGCGAACGCCCCGACCGTCCACCCGCCGATGAAGAGGAACGGCCGCCGGATCCAGAGCGGCGAGAGCCTCGTGTCGTCGGGCGTCTGGTCCCGGGGCTCGATTCCGAGCGCCGAGGCGACCCGGTGCAGCTCGTCGGGTGGCCAGTGGATCAGCCCGAGCGTCGCGAACCGACGACCCTGCCGGGTCGTGATGCAGAGCTGGATCGCGGCGGGGTCGGTCGCCTGGACCGTGCAGAAGCCGATCACCAGCTCACCGAGGTCGGCGCGGGCCAGGGTCCGGGTCCGGACCCGGCGGAGCACGAGCTCGGTGTGCGTCACGGTGAGCGAGTAGCCGGAGGTGATCCAGACGGCGACCACGACCACGCCCGCGATCAGCGCCAGCATCGCACCCGACAGGGCGAGCGCCTGCGGGATCGCCGCGACGCCCGCGCTGACGAGCGCACCGGCCAGCGTCGTACCCACCAGCAGCGCCAGCACCCAGCCGCGGGCGCGCAGCAGCGCGACCGTGACGCGGGCGGGGGTGTCGCCGGTGCGGACCTCGAGCGGCAGGTCGGGGGGTGCCGCCGGGGGGTGCGTCATGGCCGCACCCTCGCACACCAGCGGCCTGTGGATGGCCGGTCGCGCCGCGCCGGCTTCCGTTGCAGGGTCTCGACATGACCTTCGAACCGATCATCCGATCCCAGTCAGACCTCCACGAGACCTGGTCGCGGCTGATGGGCCCGCTCGGGTTCTCCGGGCGCAGCATCTGGCTGATGCTGATCCGGGCCGACCACCGACCCCTCCCCCACCTCACGCAGATCGAGGAGGCGGACCGCCTCCCGTCCCACGAGCAGCAGCGGAGCTTCGCCGAGATGCTGCAGATGCTGGTCACCGACGTCGTCCCGGGTGGCCGGGTGGCCTTCTTGCGGTCGCGTCCCGGTGCCGGTGGCCTGACCCTCGAGGACAAGGCGTGGGCGCGGTCGCTCTACGACGCCGCGCGGATCTCGCGTGTGAGCGTCGAGGTGGTCCACCGGGCCTGTGACGTCGACCTGGTGCCGGTGCCGATGGACGAGGTGCTGGCTCAGCCGGCGTGAGCCGGTCGGCCGCGGCGTACGCGCAGGGTGAGCCACAGCGTGACGAGGGCGACCAGGGTCCAGCTCCCCTCCAGCAGCAGGAAACCCCACCGCTCCTCGAGCAGCGCGATCACCGAGAGTGCCCCGGCACCGACGGCGTTGAGGAGCAGGATCAGCAGGGACCGGGGCGGCACCCCGCGCTGGGTGAGCACGAACGCGAGCAGCACCATCGCGGCTCCGGACATCTCGACGACGAGCATGACGACTCCTGGTGCGTCGTCGTGCAGGGCCGGGTACGGCGCGTCTCGTCCGGGGCGGCGCCGGGAGTGGACCGCCGCAGGTCAGGCTAGCTGGGGACCCTGGACCTCACGCACTCCGCTGCTCGAACCGTGCCTCGCTCCAGGGGTGCCACTCGAACGGGAAGTCCTCGACCGCGCCGAGGTCGAAGGAGTCGAGGAGCACCCGGCCCTGGTGGACCAGCAACAGGTACGTCCGCAGGCTGCCGTCGAGGCGGCGGAACGTCGCGTCGTAGCGCTCCCCCTCGACGAAGGTGATCCGGTTCATGGCGGCCTCCTTCCTGGGCTTCCGGGACAAGCAGCTCGAGCTCCAGTGAACCCCTTTCCGGGGCCGGCGACGTCCGACGCGCCGCGACATACACCATCCGGGCGAGCCGGAGACGCAGGAGGGCGCGTCGGTCTAGGTCCGTCGGTGGAAGCGGAGGTCGCCGTTGGGCAGGCGTCGGGTGTCGTAGCGGCGGTCGTGGGCGCGGTGGTGGTGCCAGGAGCAGAGCAGCACGGCGTCGTTGACGGTGGTGGGTCCGCCGTGTGACCAGGGGGCCTGGTGGTGGGCTTCGGTCCAGGCGGCGGGGATGTCGCAGCCCTCGGCGCGGCACTCGCGGTCGCGCACGGCGAGGGCCTTGCGCATCGCGGGGGTGTGGAGGCGTTTGGTCCGGCCGACGTCGAGGGGTTGGGAGGCGCCGTCGAGGACCATCGGGAGGATCCCGGCGCTGCAGGCCAGCCGGCGGGCCTCCCCGACGCTGATCGCGTGCCCGGTGCCCAACCGGGCCACCCCGACCTGCTCGGCGAGCCGGTCGTGGTCGATGGTCACCACCAGCGACGCCGCATCCCCACCGTGCCGGGGCGCCGCCTGCTGGGGGAGCCGTTCGAGCAGGCTGCAGAACCCCTGGGCCAGCAACGTGGCGTAGGGGACCCGTTCTCCGGACTCGGGGTCGCGGCGGTCCACGTGCGCCAGCTGCTCGAGGTGGTCGCGTCGTGGTGAGGCGTGGGCGTGGAGCTGGGTGTAGAGCAGGTCGGCGTGCAGCACCGGCAGGTCGGCGGTGATCCGCACCAGCCCCTCGCCCAGGTCCTGCCGGCGGACCCGCATCCGGACCCGGGCACGCCGCTCGGCACGTTCGAGGGCACGACGCTCGTGCTCCTCGGCCACCGCGGGGGCCACCACGTCCAGGATCCGCTGCCCCAGCCGGCGCAGCTGCGCCGGCCCAAACTCCGCGGCCAGTCCCACCAGACGGGTCTCCGCCCTCCCCAGCAGCTCGGGGTCGAGGTCACCGGGCAACGCCTCGAGGGCGGCGACGATCGCCTCCGCCTGCGCCCGACTGACCTCACCGGCCAACAACGCCGCCGCCACCACCGACCACCGCTGGTCCAGCGCCTCGGCCAACCGCTGCAGCCTCCGGCCCTCGGGCCGCTCCAACCGCGCCTGGTGCGCCAACCACGCCCCCGCGGTCCGGGCCCCGTGCTCCTCCGCGACGTCGCCGGCGGCCGCGAGCACCGCGAGCCGCAGCCCCTCCAACCGCGCGACCTGCTCCGACAACCCCAGCAGCACCTCCGCCTTCGCCGCCGAAGACAGGAACACCGGGTTCGCACCCACCACCCCGTCCACCGCAGCCGCCACCGCCGCCACACACCCCAGGTACGGGTGCGGAAACGGAACAGTGGACTGGCTCATACCCCGACGCTAGGCCGCCCCAAGGACAGAGACCGACCACCCGGACGACCCCTGTTCAGAACTCTCGGACGACCCGGGCTGTGGACGGAAGCCGGTCCCGCGAACGTCTCGCATACTCGTCCCGTGAAGGTCGACCCCAAGAAGTCCCTCGACTCCTACGCCGCGCGACGCGGCGTGTTCCGGGTCGTCGAGATCCCGCCGCTGCGGTACCTGATGGTCGACGGCCACGGCGACCCCAACACCTCACGGGAGTACGCCGACGCGCTGGCCGCCCTCTACCCGGTGGCCTACGGCCTGAAGTTCGCCAGCAAGCGCGAGCTGGGACGCGACTACGTCGTCCCTCCCCTGGAGGCCCTGTGGTGGGCCGACGACATGACCGCCTTCACGTCGGCCCGGGACAAGTCCCGGTGGTCGTGGACCGCCATGATCATGACCCCCGACTGGGTCCCGGCCGACCTCGTCGCCCAGGCGGTCGCGAAGGTCGCGGCCAAGGACCGTCCGACCCGTCTCGACGACGTACGCCTCGAGACGCTGGAGGAAGGACTCAGCGTCCAGACCCTCCACGTCGGCCCCTACGACGCCGAGGCCGACGTCCTCGCCGAGATGCACGACCGCTTCATCCCCGACTCCGGCCTGCGGATGACCGGGAGGCACCACGAGGTCTACCTCAGCGACGCCCGACGCGTTGCGCCCGAGAAGCTGCGCACCATCCTGCGCCAGCCAGTCGAGCGCGTGTAGCGAGACGCGAGCCGTCAGGCGGCCCCGCCGCCACCACCCATCTGGTCGCCCAGGAAGCGTCCACCATGGCACCGCGAGGGCACCGAAGGCGCCAGGTTCTCGTTAGCGTGGCTCCCGTGCCGTCGTACGCCGCCTGCCTGATCGACGTCTACGAGACGGTGCTGAGCGTCGACTTCCACGACCACACGCGCGAGATCGCCTCGCTCGCGCGGGTCGAGCCCGAGGCGTTCATGGCGGCCGTCAGCCCGTGGGGCGACCAGGTGTCGGACGGGCGCGCGAGCCTCCGGACGGCGCTCGGCGAGGCGCTGCGGGGGCTGGACGCCGTGACCGACGACGCCGAGCTCGACCGGCTCGTCGCCCGCGACCGGGAGCTGATCCACGAGCTCGCCGTCCTCCACGAGGACACGGTCCCGTTCCTGGAGGAGCTGGCGGCCCGGGGCGTGCGCACCGCGTTCGTGAGCAACTGCGCCGACAACACCCGACCCCTCCTCGACAGGCTCGGCCTCCTCGACCTGGTCGATGCCGCCGTCCTCTCCTGCGAGGTCGGTGCCGCCAAGCCCGACCCCCGGATCTACACGGCAGCGCTCACCGAGCTCCGGGTCCCGGCCGAGGACGCGGTGTTCGTCGACGACCAGCAGCGGTTCTGCGACGGCGCCACGGCCCTGGGCATCCGCAGCGTCCTGATCGACCGCTCCTCGGGCACCGGCGAGATCGAGCGCCTCACCGACGTCACCGGCCTGTTCACCTAGTCATGGCGCGCGGTTGCCCCGCTTCTCCTCCTGCGCCACGAGCTCGTCGAGGTCCGAGAGCCGGTCGAGCCCCTGCAGCGCGCGCCCCATCCGGTGGTTGCCGGAGAGCTCCGACCGGTTGCGCGAGAGGAACCACCAGTAGCCCGCGGTGAACGGGCACGCGTCCTCCCCCACCCGCTTCCGCCGGTCGAAGCGGCACGAGCCGCAGTGGTCGGTCATCTTGCTCAGGTAGGCGCCGCCGGAGGTGTAGGGCTTGGTCGCCATCTCACCGCCGTCGGCGTGCTGGCTCATGCCGACGACGTTGGGCACCATCACCCAGTCGTAGCCGTCGACGAACGCCCGGTGGAACCAGTCGGTCACCTGCGTCGGCGACCAGCCGCGCTGCATCGCGTAGGAGCCGAGCACCATCAGCCGAGGGATGTGGTGCACCCAGCCGTACGTCGCCACCTGGTCGAGCGTGTGGGACAGGCACCGCGCGTCGGTGGCCGACCCGTCGAGGGTCGCGAACCACCGCGGCAACCGCTCGGTGGCGGACAGCGCGTTGCGACGCCGGTAGGAGTCGCCGAAGTGCCAGTAGAGGTGCCACACGTAGTCGCGCCAGCCGAGCACCTGACGCACGAACCCCTCCACCGAGGCGATCGGTGCGTCACCGGCCAGGTAGGCCTCCTCGGCCCGGCGCACCACCTCGAGCGGCTCGAGCAGACCGAGGTTGAGCGGGGCGGAGACCAGCGAGTGCGCCATCCACGGGTCGCCCTCCATCACCGCGTCCTCGTGCGCCCCGAAGTGCGGCAGCCGGTGCTCGACGAAGTGGTCGAGCGCCGCGAGGGCCTGGCGACGCGTGGCGGGGAACCGGCGCGGCCCGTCCCGACCGATGAAGGACACGTGCCCGTCCCGCTCCCACCGGTCGAGGTCGTCGCGCACCTCCTCGTCGACCTCGTCCTCCTCGGGCCACCACGGCTCCGGTACGCCGAGCGTGTCGGCGTCGCGCGGCGGCGGCTCGCGGTTCTCGTGGTCGAAGTTCCACCTCCCACCGGCCGGGCCGGTGCCGTCGAGCAGCACCTCGTGGGCCTGCCGCGCCCGCCGGTAGAAGTCCTCCATCAGCAGCCGCTTGCCGCCGCGACCCTCGGCCCACCGCGTGAAGTCGTCACGCGACGTGGCGAACCCCCGCGGCTCGAGCACCGAGGCGCCCAGCCGCTCGACCAGTCCGAGGGCGGCGTACGACGTCGGGTGGACCACCTCGAGCGGCTGGTCCCCCGCGTGCGACCGCACCACGTCGGCGTACCCGCCGTCGGTCCGGACGTAGGTCGCCTTGTCACCCAGCTCGCGCGCCCGGTGGCGCATCGCCGACAGGACGAGGTGGGCCTTGGCGCGGTGGAACTGCCGGCGGGCCAGCACGGCACGCGACTCGACGAGCAGCACCGGTCCGCGGTGGTCGTCGATGAAGTGCGGCCCGAGCTGGTCCCCGAACAGCCACCGCAGCGCGGCCATGGGTCAGAGCTGGGCGAGGGCCTCGCGCAGCCCCTCCTCGGCCTCGTCGCCGAGCTTCTTGAAGGCACCGCCGAGGAACGGCGTCACCAGCTTGGCGAGGCCCTTGAACTCGAAGTCGGCGGTGTAGGTCACCCGGGTGCCGGAGCCGCTCGGCTCGATCGCCATCGTGTCGACCGCGGTGACGGTCTTGTTCTCGCCGCGGAGCACGAGCCGGTTCGGCGGCTGGTGCTCCACGACGGTGTAGCGGAGCTCGGTCTTGCGGCCGTTGAACTCCGAGACGTTGTGGTAGACCGAGCCGACGCCACCGTCGCCCTGGGCGAGCTCGGTGGACACCGTGCCCGGGTCCCAGTCGGTGGTGTTGGTGAAGTCGCTGAGGTAGGCGAAGACGGCGTCCGGGGAGGCCTGGGTCTCGACACTGCGCTGGATCTCCATGGCCTCGACACTAGCCAGCAGTCCCTCAAACTGGGTCCATGACGACCTCGGCACCCCCAGGACGGACCGGCGCACGGTGGGCCGCGTTGCCCGGCTTCCTGCTGGCGGTCGCGGTGGCCGCGGGCCTCGGGGGCTGGGCCGCCGGGTCGGCGCCGGAGACCTACCGCGAGCTGGAGCTGCCGGGCTTCGCGCCGCCGTCGTGGCTCTTCGGACCGGTCTGGACCGTGCTCTACGTCGCGATCGCCGTCGCCGCCTGGCTGGTCTGGCGCCGTGACGGCTGGACCCGCTCGCTCACGCTGTGGGTGGTGCAGCTCGTGCTCAACGCGGCCTGGACGCCGCTGTTCTTCGGGCTGGGGCTCATCGGCTGGGCGCTGGTCGACATCGTGGTGCTGCTGGTGGCGGTGGCCGTGACCACGGCGCTCTTCCGGCGTACGTCGACGGCTGCCGCGCTGCTGCTGGTGCCGTACCTTGCGTGGGTGGGTTTCGCCACCCTGCTCAACGCCGCGATCTGGCAGCTCAACTGACGAGGGGACGCATGCGCATCGAGGCCACGGGACCCGCGCCGGCCGCAGAGGTCTGGCGCCGTTACACCGACCCCGCCGAGTGGCCGTCCTGGTCACCCCAGATCACCGGGGTCGTCGGCACCGTCGACCCGGTGCTGCCCGGCGACCGGGGCTGGGTCCTCGGCCCGTTGTGGGCGCGCGCGCCGTTCGAGGTGCTGAGCGTCGAGGACGAGGCGTGCCGGTGGTCGTGGCGGGTCGGGATGCGGCCGGTCGCCGTGACGATGGAGCACGGCGTCGACGGCACCGACGAGGGCAGCGCCGCATGGGTGGACGTGCACGCCCCGTGGCCGCTGGTGGTGCCCTACCTGCCGCTCGCCCGGCTCGCGCTGAAGCGGCTGGTGTCCTAGCGCGCGGCCAGGACCGCGTCGGCCGCGCGGCGCCCCGACACCAGCGCCCCCTGGATCGAGGGGGTGTCGCGGTGGTCGCCGGCGACGAAGAGGCCGTCGCCGAGGTCCACCGGCTGCTGCAGCGGCTGACCCGGCGGGTGGGCGGGCAGCGCGTGCTCGACCACGTCGACCCGCAGCTCCTCCCACCCGGAGGAGTCGGCGCCGTAGATCTGCCGCACGTGCCGGCGTACGTCGCCACCGAGCTCGGGACGCGCACCGACGACGGTCGCCGCGACCAGCGCCCGCCCGTCGGCGGAGTAGCTGGGCGCCGCGTTGGTGACCACGACGGTGTTGGTGACCGGGCCGCGTGCCTCGCCGTCCACGTGCAGCAGCGCCTTGTCCATCGGCGGGTGCTCGGCGGCGTACCACCAGGTGGTGAGCGACCGGGTCGGGGAGCCGGGGACCCCCAGCGCGCTGTCGGTGTGGCCGTTGGCCGCGACCACGACAGCACCCGCACGGACCGACCCGGCGTCGGTGGCGACGACGCCCCCGGCGACCGACCCGACCCGGACGCCGAGGTGCAGCGAGTCCGACGCGAGCCGGGCCGCCAGCTGGTCGGGCATCGCCTGCATGCCGAGCGCCGGCAGCGACGGGTTGCCGCGGGCGAAGGACCGCAGCAGCATCGAGGCCATCCGCTGCGAGGAGGTGAGCTCCTCCTCGGCGAGCACCCCGGCGAGGAAGGGCCGCAGCACCCGGTCGACCATCACGTCGCCGACGCCGCGGTGGTGCAGCTCCTCGATCAGCGGTCGGTCCGGGGCGTGCAGGACGGTGTCGGGCGAGCCGAACGCCACCCCGGTCACCCACCGGACCAGGGCCGCCTTGTCCTTGAGCGAACCGACCGGGGCGGTGAGGCCGTGCACGACGGAGCCCGGCATCCGCCGGGGGTCTCCCAGGATCCAGCGGCCGCCGGCGCAGGCCACGACGAGCCCCGCCTGGAAGGGCTGCAGGTCCAGCGCGTCGAGGTCGAGCACCCGCTGCGCCTCGGGGTAGGCCGGGTTGAGGAGCTGGAAGCCGCGGTCGAGCCGGAAGCCGTCGACGACGTCGGTCCGGACGCGGCCCCCCACGGCCTCGGCGGCCTCGACGACGACCGCCTCGACGCCCGCCTCCTGGAGCCGGACCGCGGCGGCCAGCCCGGCCAGTCCCGCGCCCACGACGACGACGTCGGCACGGGCGGGGAGCGGCATGTCGTCAACCTAGCCAACCCGACCTGACCGGACCGGGAACCATTTCGGCCACCCGGTGCGACAGTGAGGGCATGGAGGGTACGGGGGGCCGCAGTGACGCCGAGCTGATCGGGCTGGTCGCCGACGGTGACACCGGCGCCCTCAAGGAGCTCTACGACCGGCACGCCGCGTGGCTCCACGCCCGGCTGGTGCGCCGCTGCAACGACGCCGAGGTCGTCCTCGACGTCGTGCAGGACACCTTCGTCGCCCTGTGGAAGGACTCCCGACAGTTCCGCGGCGAGGGGGAGGTCGCGGCCTGGCTGTGGGGGATCGCCTTCCGTCGGATGGTGTCGCGGCTGAGGTCGCGCAAGGACCTGATCCTCCTCCCTGACTGGGAAACGACCCAGCCCGACGCCGCGCGGTCCAGCTCCACCGGGCCGAGCGCGGAGGACGAGGTGCTGCTCGGCGTGGAGTACGGCGACCTCGCCGGTGCCCTGCGCCGGCTGTCGCCGGAGTTCCGCGCGGTGGTGCAGGCCGTGGTCCTCGACGGGCTGACCACCAAGGAGGCCGGGCGGCTGCTCGGTGTCCGTGAGAACACCGTGAAGACCCGGCTCCACCGGGCCAAGGCGCAGCTGCGGGGCGCCCTCACCGAGCCGCAGGAGGGATGGCGATGAGCACCCGGACCTGGCACACCGACGACGAGCTGCTGGCGGCGTACGTCGCGGGCCGCCTCGACGCGGTCGCCGCCGCCTCGGTCGAGCAGCACCTGACGCGCTGCGCCGAGTGCCGCACCGCGATCCGCGGCCACGTCGACCCGAACCCGCTCGAGCTCGCCTGGCGCGGCGTCCGCGACGCCGTCCAGAGCCCGCCGCTGCCGCTGCCGATCCGGCTCGCCCGCCGGCTGGGGCTGCCCGACTCCACCGCGGTGCTGCTCGCCGCGGCCGCCTCGCTGCGGACCGCGTGGCTGGTCAGCGCCGTGGTCGCCGTCGCCTTCGCCGTGGTGGCCACCGCCCTCGCCGAGGGCCTCACGCTGGCCCCGTTCCTGCTGGTGGCACCGCTGGTGCCCGTGCTCGGGGTGGCCGCGGCGTACGGCCCGCAGGAGGACCCGCTGGAGACCCTGGTCGTGACCGCGCCCGTGGGCCGGACCCGGCTGGTCCTGATCCGCACGGTGGCGGTGCTGGTCACGGTGCTGCCGGCCACTGCGGCCCTGGGTCTGCTGCTTCCGGGTCCCCTCTGGGTGGCTGCGGCGTGGCTCGGCCCGGCGCTGATGCTGGTGCCGGTGCTGCTGGCGCTGTCGAGCTTCGTGGGCCCGCGTGCCGCCGCTGCGGTGGTCGCCGTCGGGTGGAGCGTGGTCGTCGTGGCCCCGCTGCGCCGGCTCCCGGCCACGTGGCCCATCGAGGCCGACCAGCAGCTCGCCTACCTCGTCCTGGCCGCGGTCGCGTGCCTGGTCCTCGTCATCCGCTCCCGGGCGGACCGTCAGATCGGAGCCGTTCTGTGAACGCCATCGACCTCAGCGGGGTCACCAAGTCCTACGGCCGGACGCAGGCGCTGGCCGGGGTCGACCTCGCCTTCGACCGCGGTGTCACCGGGCTGCTCGGGCCCAACGGCGCCGGCAAGACCACGCTGCTGCGGATCGTCGCGACCTCGATCGCCGCCGACCGCGGCGAGGTGCGGCTGCTCGGCCGTGACCCGCACGCCTCCCACGCCGAGGTGACCGCCGTCCGCCGCGAGCTCGGCTACCTGCCGCAGGAGCTCGGGTTCCCCTCCGACATGACCGCCTTCGGGTTCGTCGAGTACGTCGCCGTCCTGAAGGAGTGGAACGACCGCGACCGCCGGGCCCGTGAGGTACGCCGGGTGCTCGACCTGGTGGGTCTGGGCGACCTGGCCACCAAGCGCGTGGCCAAGCTGTCCGGCGGCCAGCGGCGCCGGGTCGGGCTCGCCCAGGCGCTCATCGGCGACCCGCGGATCCTGGTCCTCGACGAGCCAACGACCGGTCTCGACCCGACGCAGCGGGCCGACCTGCGACGTACCCTCTCGGCCGCCGCCGGCCAGTGCGCCGTGCTGCTCTCGACCCACCAGACCGAGGACGTCGCAGCGCTGTGCGAGCGGGTCGTCGTGCTCGCCGGCGGCTCGATCCGCTTCGACGGACCGGTCACCGAGATGGTCGCCACGGCCGCCGGCCAGGTCTGGCTCGCCGACGAGCCCGGCCCCGACGCGCTGGTCAGCTGGCGCACCGGTACCGGCCGACACCACGTCGTGGGCGGCACCCCGCCTCCGGGCGCGGCACCTGCCGAGCCCACGCTCGAGGACGCCTACCTGCTGATGCTCGGTGCGGACGCCCGCACCGCCCACGCCCCCGCCTGAGAACCCACCACACACACCGGGAGTCACCATGACCAGCATCTCGCTGCCCGCGACCGGCACCGCCGGCACCCGGGCGATGGCCGCCATCGAGGCCCGACGGCTCGCGCGGCACCCCGCCTTCCTCGTGGGCACCCTGCTCGCCTTCGGCGTCCTGGCGCTCACCATCGTCCTCGACGACGACCCCGTCGCGTCCGACCTCCTCTCGGTCCCGGTGCTGCCGGCCTTCTTCATCGGCCTCCCCAGCCTGGTGGCCACCGCCCGGCTCACGCGGTCGACCGAGACGGCCGTCGAGGCGGTCGCCACCGCTCCGGGCACCGAGGCGCGGCGCACCGCCGCCCTGCTGGCGGCCTGCGTCGTGCCGTTCGCGGCGGGTGTCGTCTTCACGGGCGCGGTGCTGGTCCTGACCGCGATCATGGGTGTGCATCCCCACGAGTGGTGGTTCGGCACCATGCCCGACTGGCAGGTCTGGAGCATCCTCGTCGCCCTGGGCCCCGTCGCGTGCCTGGGCGGCGCCGTGGTGGGCGTGCTGGTCGGCCGGTGGCTCCACTTCCCCGGAGCGGCGGCGGTGGCCGTGGTGGCCCTCGTGGCGCTGAGCATCCTCGCCGAGCTCCCCGCCGACACCGAGGAGTCGAGGATGCGGCTGTGGGCGCCGTGGGCGCTCTGGCACTCGGGCAGCTGGCCCGACGGCACCGCCTTCGTCTACGCCGGCAACCCCGCCTTCTACACCGGCTACCTGCTGTGCCTGTGTGCCGCTGCCGGGCTGGTCGCGATCTGGCACGACCGCACCGCGCGCAGCTCGCGGCTCACCACCGCGATCGTCGGTGTCACCGTCGTCGGACTGGCCTGCCTGGCCCTCGCGACGACCACCGGACCGTCGGAGAACCGCCAGTCGAAGCCTGTCCCGTTCCAGGTCGCCACGTGACCCAGCGGGCCTGGTACCTCCGCCGCGGCGTGGCGTGGCAGCCGGTCCTCGGCTGCTGCGCCGCCGCGGCGGTCGTGGCTGCGCTCGTCGCACGCTGGCCCGAGAGCTCCCCGATGATGCTGCCGGCCCTGCTCGCCTGCTGCGCCGCCGCCGCGGGCTTCGTCTTCGACGAGCCGGCCACCTCGGTCGTGACCGTCACCCCGCGCGGCAGCGACTGGCGGCGTACGGCGCGGGCCGCCGTGGCCCTGCTGCCGCTCGCCCTCTGGGCGGCCGTCGTGCTGGCACGTCCCGGCGACCTGCCGCTGTCGCGGCCCGGTTGGCTGCTGATCGGTGCTGTCGCCGTCGGCACGGGCCTCGGCGCCGCCGGTCTCGCATCGCGGCGGGGCGTGGCGCGACCCGGCTCCGGGCTGGCCGCCGTGCTCGCCGTCGCGATCCTCGCCCCCGTGGTCACCGTCGGGTTCCTGGGCATCGACTCGCCCTACCCGCTGGGGCCGTTCAGCGACCCGGTCCGGACCGCCTGGCTGGTCGCCGCCGGCGTCGCGGGCCTGCTCCTGCTCGCCGCGCTCGCCCCCGTGTCCGACCGCACCGTAGCCCGGCTCGTCGGCACCCCACGCTGACGCATCCTGAGGCACGCACGCGCGACCCGTGGCACCCGGGGACGACAGCGACGACAATCGGCAAGGTGACGGGCTCGCGCGACGCGGCGAGAGCCGACCGGCTCGCGGCCGGCTGGCGACACCTGGCGGCCGCGGAGTGGGACTCTGCCCGCGCCGCCTTCGCCGGCTCGCTCGGTGACGACCCCGGCACCCACGAGGGGTTGAGCTGGGCCGCCTGGTGGCTCGACGACGCCGACACCGTCTTCGCGGCGCGCGAGGCGGCCTACCGGCTCTACCTCACGCGGCAGAGCCCGGTCGACGCCGCCCGGATGGCGACCTGGCTCGCCGCCGACGAGGTCGACTTCCGGGGCGCCACGGCCGTGGCGCAGGGCTGGCTCCGTCGCGCCCACCAACACCTGCACGGCCTCCCGGACGTGCCCGAGCACGGGTGGCTCGCCTTCCAGGAGGGCTACCTCGCGCGGATCGTCGGCGACACCGGGCGGGCGCTCGAGCTGGCGACCCGGGCGGCCGAGGTCGGCCGGGACCTCGGCGTGCCCGACCTGGAGGTCCTCGGGCTGGCGCTCCGCGGTGCCGTGCTCGTCTCGGAGGCGGACGTCGAGGAAGGCATGGGATGCCTCGACGAGGCCACCGCCGCCGCCCTCGCCGGCGAGACCACCATCCCGATCTCGGGGGCCTGGGCCTGCTGCTTCCTCGTGGGCTCCTGCAACGCGGTGCGCGACTTCGAGCGGGCGGGTCAGTGGTGCGAGCGGATCGAGGAGCTCGCCGAGCGCTACGGCAGCCGCTACCTGCTGGCGACGTGCCGGGCCGAGTACGGCGCCGTCTACCTGTGGCAGGGCAGGTGGCGCGACGCCGAGACCATGCTCGAGGGCTCGGTCGAGGACTTCGGACGCTCCCGGCCGGGGATGGTCGGCCGCCCGATCGAGGGCCTGGCCGAGCTGCGCCGCCGGCAGGGACGGGCCGACGACGCCCGGTCCCTCCTCGAGCGCGCCGGCGGGTCGACGCCGGCCTGGTTGACCCGGGCGCGCCTCGCCCTCGACGAGGGTCGGCCGGGCCGGGCGGTCGAGCTGGCCGAGCGCCACCTCCGCGGCACCTCCGAGCGGTCGCGGCTCACCCGTGCGCCGGCGTACGAGCTGCTGGTCCGGGCCCGGGTGGCCAGCGGCGACCTGGCCGGTGCCCGCGACGCCCTCGGGTCGCTGCAGGAGGTCTCCCGCCTGATCGGGACCGAACCCGTGCTGGCTGCCGCCGACGCCGCCCGCGGGGTCGTCGACGCCGCCGCGGGGGAGCACGAGTCGGGGCGGCGGCTCCTCGAGGACGCCGTCGACCGCTTCGACCGGTTGGGTGCGCCGTACGAGGCGGCCGTGGCACGGCTCGACCTCGCCACCACCCTCACCGCCCTCGGCCGCGGCCACGAGGCGCACCGCGAGGCGGAGGCGGCGTGCGCAGTGCTGGTCGGCCTCGGCGCGGAGGCCGAGGCACGACGGGCCCGCGACCTGCTGGGACGGACCGGGGCGGAGCGCGAGGAGGGACTGACCCCGCGCGAGCAGGAGGTGCTGTCCCTCGTCGCCGAGGGGCTGGCCAACAGGGACGTCGCGGAGCGGCTCGGGATCTCCGAGCACACCGTCCACCGGCACGTCACCAACCTCCTGCGCAAGCTCGGCCTGACCTCCCGCACCGCCGCGGCCGCCCACTGGCTCCAGCGCGACACCGGCCGGGGGTGACGGCCCTCCGGGCGTAGCCAGAACCGGCCAGTCCGGGGGCCACCGACGTGGTCGGTTACGGCGAAGCGCACCCCTCCCTCGCGGACCTACGGTCGCCCCAAGAGTCGCCAAGAG
The DNA here is from genome assembly GCF_019880385.1 of Nocardioides coralli. NCBI lineage: Bacteria > Bacillati > Actinomycetota > Actinomycetes > Propionibacteriales > Nocardioidaceae > Nocardioides > Nocardioides coralli. The sequence continues at coordinate 665,288 of NZ_CP082273.1, read as the reverse complement.
GGTCGCCGAGCGTGCGACCCGGCCGAGGAGGAGCCATGACCAGGGTGAGGACCGAGGCGCCCTACAGCACCGAGCTGGACCGACAGCTCAAGGCCGCGACGCGGGCGGCGTGGGCGCAGGGCGACTACCACCGGTTCGCCAAGGCGACCGTGTGGGGCGGGGGTGAGGTGCTGGTCGAGGCCTGCGGGATCCGGGCCGGCGACCGGGTGCTCGACGTCGCCGCCGGCACGGGCAACACCGCCATCCGCGCCGCACAGCGCGGTGCCCGGGTGATCGCCTCGGACCTGACGCCGGAGAACTTCGAGGCGGGCCGACGCGAGGCCGCTGAGGTCGGGGTGGAGCTGGAGTGGGTGGAGGCGGACGCCGAGGCCCTGCCGTTCGCCGACGGGGAGTTCGACTGCGTGACGTCGTCGTTCGGCGCCCTGTTCGCCCCGGACCACCAGGTCGTCGCGGACGAGCTGACCCGCGTGTGCCGACCCGGCGGGACCATCGGGATGCTCAACTTCACGCCGACCGGACTGATCTCCGACTTCTTCGGTGCGCTCGCGCCCTACCTGCCGCCGCCACCGCCCGGCGCCCTGCCGCCGCCGTTGTGGGGGGACGAGGACCACGTCCGGTCGCTGTTCGGCGACCGCGTCAGCGACCTCCGCACCGAGCGCCGGACCTACCTCGAGCGGGCCGCGAGCCCGCAGGCCTACTGCGACCTGTTCACCGAGACCTTCGGGCCGGTCGCCGCGACGTACGCCGCGCTGGCCGACGACCCGGAGCGCCGGGCCGCCTTCGACCGCGACTTCCTCGCCTTCGCCACCGGGGCGAACCGCACGCCCGACGGGCCGGGCGCGGAGTACGCCTACGAGTACCTCGTGGTCGTCGCCACGAGGGCGTGACCGGTAGGTGTCAGCCGGCCGGGACGACGTGCGCGTCGGGCCCCGGGAAGGTGAGCCCCTCGTGCCCGTCGCTCCAGCGGACCAGGAACGGCGGGCCGCCGCCCTCGCCACGCACCTCGACGATCTCGCCCTCACGCCGAGGCGTGTCGACCTTGTTGCTCTCGACGACCAGGCGGTCGCCCACGTTCGCGTGCATCACACCACCTCCGTGCTTCCCTCCACCTTGCTCCGGCCCTGGGTCGGCGGCAAGGGCAGGATGGGCGGGTGACCCCCGACCAGCTCCCGGACCACCCGACCGTGCCCGCGCCCGCCCGGCCGCGGCCCAGACCCGAGGAGTCGGTCGCCCGCTGCCGCGAGTTCGCCGACGAGATGGCCGGGCGACGGACGATCCGGGACTTCTCGACCGAGGAGATCCCGCTCGAGGCCGTGCGCGAGGCCGTCCGGGCCGCCGCGACCGCGCCCAGCGGGGCGAACCTGCAGCCGTGGCGGTTCGTCGTCGTCACCGACGCCGAGCGCAAGCGGCTGCTGCGGCAGGGCGCCGAGGACGAGGAGCGCACCTTCTACGAGGCCCGCGCGTCGGAGGAGTGGCTGGCGGCCCTCGCCCCGCTCGGCACCGACTGGCGCAAGCCGTTCCTGGAGGAGGCGCCCGTCGTGATCGCGGTGTTCGAGGTCCACGGCAGTACGGAGACCCCGAAGCCCTACTACGCCAAGGAGTCGGTGGGCCTCGCGGTCGGCCTGCTGCTCGCGGCGCTCCACCGCGCCGGCTTCGCGACGCTGACCCACACCCCGTCGCCGATGAAGTGGATCAACCAGGTGCTGGAGCGGCCCGCGCACGAGCGGCCCTTCGTGCTGATCCCGGTGGGCTACCCGGCGCCGGACGCGCGGGTGCCCGACATCACCCGCAAGCCGCTCAGCGAGGTGCTGGTCGAGCTCTGAGCGGGGTCAGGCGGCCATCCACGCCAGGGTGCGCCGCACGATCTCCTCGCCGGCGTCCTCCTGCACGAAGTGCCCGCCGCTGACGCGGGCGTGCGGCTGCCCCGCGGCGCCGGGGAGGTGGCGCTGCAGCGGGCGGTCGGCCCGGCCGAGGATGGGGTCGCCGGTGCCGAAGACGGTCAGCACCGGCTTCTCCCACTCCCCCAGCCGACGCCAGGCCTCGCGGTTGGCGGGGACGGCGGGGTCGTCGGGAGTCGTCGGGACCAGCGCCGGGAAGGCCCGCGCGCCGGCCTGGTGGGCGCGGGTCGGGAACGGCGCGTCGTACGCCGCTCGCTCGGCCCGCCCCAGCCGGCGGCGCGTGCCGGCCTCGACGATCCAGCCCGCCGGGAACACCGGGGTCCGCACGGCGAAGCCCCGCCACAGCCGGAACGCCGTCGGGGCGGGCCGGTCGGCGATGGGCAGGAAGCCGTTGGCGACGACGATCCGGTCGAACCGGTCGGGCTGCTCGGCGACCAGCCGCAGCCCGAGCAGCGAGCCCCAGTCCTGGCAGACGAGCGTGATCCGGCGCAGGTCGTGGGCCAGCAGCCACTCGGTCAGCCAGTCCATGTGTGACTGGTAGCTGTAGTCGTGACGGCGGCGGGGCTTGTCGGACTTGCCGAACCCGATCAGGTCGGGGGCGACCGCCCGCAACCCGGCGTCGGCGAAGCCGCGGACCATGTGGCGGTAGAGATAGCTCCACGTGGGCTCGCCGTGGAGCATCAGCACCGGGTCCGCGTCAGCCGGGCCCTCGTCCACGTGGTGCATCCGCAACCCGTTCGCGAGCTCGGTCCAATGAGGTGCGAAGGGGTAGTCGGGGAGGTCCCGGAACCGTTCGTCGGGGGTGCGCAGCGCGTCGGTCACGGGGTCAGCCTCCCACCGGCGCCGGGCCGAACCGGCCGTAGGTGACGACGGCGGCCAGCACCAGGAGGGTGCTCGTGACACCGACGTACTGCCACTCGCCCCGGCGCACGTGGGTCCCGGCCGCCGCGAGCATGAGCAGCACGAGGCCGAGAGCCGCGAGCGGCACGACGACGGTGGCGATGTCGAGCACCGCCGGGAGGATCAGCCCGACCACGGCGAGCAGCTCCAGCACGCCGATCATGCGGATCGTCGGCTGCGAGAAGTCCTCGACCCAGCCCATCCCTGCCTGGTGGAGGTCCTCCTTGGTCCTCGTCAGCTTCATCACCCCGGCGCCGAGGAAGGCCACGGCGAGCCCCACGGTGAGCACCCACAGGAAGATGTTCATACCGGGGCAACCCGCACCGGCGCGCAGATATGCCGGGCGCGGGATGATGGTGGCGTGCTCGCCACCGCGGAGCAGTTCGAGCCCTACGGCACCGCCCACCTGGTGGCGGTGCTGGTCCTGGTGGGCGGGGCGGTGGGTCTGGCCGTCGCGGGCCGACGCGTGCGCGACGACCGCGACCGGCTCGGCAAGGTGCTGGCGATCGCGATCCTCGTGACCACCATCCCGCTCCAGGTCCTGTACTTCACGCCCGCCTACTGGGACCTGCAGACCACGATCCCGATCCAGCTGTGCGACGTGGCCTCGGTCGTGGCGGCGTACGCGCTCTGGACGCGACGGTGGTGGGCCGTGGCCCTGACCTACTTCTGGGGTCTCACCCTCACCCCCCAGGCCATCGCGACCCCGACGCTGGAGCAGCCCGTCGGCCACCCGGTGTTCTGGCTGTTCTGGGGGATGCACATCGGCACGATCTGGGCCGCGGCCTACCTGACGTGGGGGCGCCGGGTGACGCCGGACTGGCGCGGCTACCGGCTCGCCGTGGCTGTGACCGCGGTGTGGGCGCTCGCCGTGTTCGGCTTCAACCTGCTGGCCGGCACCAACTACGGGTTCCTCAACCGCAAGCCCGGCAGCGCCACCATCCTCGACCTGCTCGGCCCGTGGCCCTGGTACGTCGCGGCGGAGATCGCCATCCTGCTGGCGGCGTGGGCGCTGGCGACGTGGCCGTGGGTGCGGGCGCGCAGCCGGGCACCGGCAGACCCTGTGGACAGCGCTCGCCGCTGACCGCGGATCTCGGTGATGCTCGGGGCATGCAGATCGTTCTCGGGCACACCACCGTCGACGACGCGCTCGCGGCGGTCGGCGGGGCGGTCGCCGAGCTGGCGGAGACGCGCACGTCGGCCGCGCGCCAGGTCGGGCTGCTCCTCGACGGGAGCTGGGCGGGAGCGGCCGCGGCGTCCTTCGACGAGGCGTGGCAGGACTGGCTGGCCGGCGAGGAAGAGGTCCGGGAGGCGCTGGGTGCGCTCCGGGACGCCCTCGCGGCCACCCGGCGCGACCTGACGGCGACCGACACGGCGACGGCCGCCGGGCTCGACCGGCTCCACGGGCGGTTGGGCGGATGACCCCCGAGCGGTTCCGCGTCGACCTCGACCACCTCGCCGACGTGGTCGCGCAGCTGGAACGTGACCATGCCCGGCTGGTCGCGCTGGCCGACCGCCTCGGCGCCCGGGTCGCGCGGCTGCACGACGACTGGGAGGGCGCCGCGGCCGCGGCGCACCTCGTCGCGCAGGCGAGGTGGGACCACGGCTTCGCGCAGATGCGCACGGCGCTCGCGGCGATGGCCGGCGCCGCCGGGACCGCCCGCCGCAACTACGCGACGGCCGGGGAGACGAACCTCGCGATGTGGCGGCAGGTCGGATGATCCTCGACGTCGAGGCCGGCAGCTACGTCGCCGCGGCGGACGCGTTCCGCACCGGCAACCACGCGGTCGCCGAGGCCCACGATCTCCTCGTGACCGGACTCGCCCCGCTGGCCGGGATGGCGGGTGACGACGCCTCCGGCACCGAGTTCGCGGCGGCGTACGACGGAGCAGCGGACGAGCTGCTCGCCGGCGTCCGGGACGCCGTGACCGCCTTCGCGACCCTCGGGCGGCTGACCCGGGAGTCGGCCGACAACCACCGACGGGCCGAGGCACGCTCGCTGGTCGGCGGCTCGGTAGTCGTCGAGCCGTGTGCGCCGGTGGCCGACGACGCCGACCGAGCGGTGCTCCCGACGACGCTGCCGACCTCGCTGGGCGGTGACCTGCCAGCGCTGACGCCACAGCAGGCCTGGGTCCTCGACCACCTCGAGGGCTTCGTGTGGCCCGACGCCGACGTCGCCGCACTCCGCGCGGCGTCGGCCGTGTGGCGCCGCATCGGCGGGTCGCTCCGCGACGCCGCCGGGTTCGCCGGGGTGGCTGCCACCACGCTCGAGTCCCAGCGCTCCCCCGAGATCCCGCTGGCCGTCGACGCGGCGAGCGACCTGCGCGCGACCGTCGACGAGCTGGCGGACTCCTGCTTCGGGCTCGGCGTGAAGTGCGAGGCGTACGCCGACGCGGTCGAGGTTCGTCGCGCCGAGGTCCTGGCGCTGGTGCACGAGGTGCTCCGGCTCGTCGTCGAGGGGGTCGTGATCGGCGCCGCCCTCGCGGCCGTCACCGCCGGCGCCGGAGCGGCGGTGGGTCTGGGCGCCATCGCCGCGCGCGTCGCGAAGCAGTCGCCCCGCTTCCTCGCCGTGCTGGCGTCGCTGCGGTCGACCACGTCGGCGATCGCGGCCTCGGTCCGTGCCACCCGTGCCTCGGTCGCCACCCAGCGGGCGCGGCTCGACCGCTTCCTCGGCCTGCCCACCCGCACCGAGGCGGGCCACCTCGTCCTCGGCCCTGCCCGCTGGCGCCGCGGCTGGCTCCGGGCCCACGAGCGCGGTGGGGGTCACACGATCAGCAAGCACGTGGGCCAGAGCGAGGCTCAGCTCGCGCAACGTCGCGCCGCCGAGGGGTTGCCCTACGCGTCGTCCTTCCGCAATCAGGACGAGGCAGAGACCTTCGTCGCCGCCGCCCTTCGCGGCAACGCGCAGAAGGTCGACGACTGGATGTCCGGCGGCGGAGGGCGCAACCTTCTCGTCAGCCATGACCTCGGTCGCCCTGTCGGGATCAGCGTGGGACCCGCTGGACCCGAGTTCCCCACCGGACTCCGCGTGATTCTGCGCAAGGATGCCGGAATGCCCGACGGATTCCGGGTTGTGACCGGATTCCCCCACCCGGTAGGGAGATGACGTGGACACCCCACTCCTGGAGAACCTGCTCGGCGCCTACTTCCACCCCGACTGGCGACACGAAGGCACGGAGCAGCAGCAGATAGACGCCTTCCTGCAGGCCGACCCCGAGCTGGCGGAGCAGCTGCGGAAGGAGGTCGATCACGTCCTTGCCGGGGCGCCCTCTGACGAGGCGCTCGAGAGCGTGCTGTGGCACAAGGGGTCCTACTACCTGGGCGATCCGGAACGTGGTGGCCCCCGCGCGTTCCTCGAGCGCATCGCCGAGCGCGCCCGCACCCACGGCCCCTGAGCCGCTTCCCCGGTTGCCCGGCCGACGCCCGCTGACCGCCCCATTACCGCCCCGTTACCGCTCCGAGACCGGGTGGATACCGACGTGCGGCACAACGGTGGCCACTGACGACTGCAGACACGACACGAGGGGGAGCCGTCATGACCATCACCACCGCCCACCCGGGACACCATCACATCTCCGTCAAGAGCGCCGCGCTCGCCATGGGAGGGGCCCTGCTGACCGTCGGGGCCGGCTTCGGGATCGCCGCGCTGACCGGCGACGACGTCACCTCCCCGGGCCGGCAGCCCGCGAAGGTCGTGAACACCGGCGGCGCCTGGGACTCCTGGGACCGTCGCGGCAACCGCAACTCCGTCCCGGGCACCGAGAACGGCGTCCGCGACTCGTGGATGCGACCGGGGACCACCGACCGGGGCTGACGCGCCTCACGCACACACGTCGACGTAGGGCCGCTCGCCGAACCACTCCTGCCACTCGGTGGGGTCGAGCCCGCCGTCGAGGATGCGGCAGGCCGTGCGAAGCGCGTGCTCGGGGCTGGTCCGCCAGATGTAGGCCGCGCCGTCGCTGTACTGCAGGAACAGCGTGTCGGCGTCGAGGAACAACGGCTGCACCTGCGAGTCTCCCGGCTGCACGGTCCCGAGCAGCTCGGCGGTGCGACCGTCCCAGAGGCTGACGCTGCCCATCCCGTCGGCGGTCGCGATGAGCCGACCGTCGGGAGAGAACGTCGGCAGCTGGCCCTCGGCCTCCGCGGCGCCGGTGCGGTCCTGGGACACCGTGGACGCAGCGGTGGCGAGGTCGACGATCTCGACCCCCGCCGGACCGGAGACGGCCATCCGGCTGCGGTCCGGCGACAGCACCAGGGCCGTGCCGGGCTGCCGGAGCGATCCCGACCTCACCGTCTGACCGGTCTCGAGGTCGACGACCCGCCACCGGTCGGTCACGGTGTAGCCGAAGGCGCTGTTGTTGGGCTCCGCGGTGATGAGGACGGCCGTCTCGTCCCCCGCACCGAGCGCTGCGTCGGTGACCCGGTTCGTCAGCTGGATCGGGCTGCCCACTGGCAGCAGGTCCTGCGCGTCGAGCAGGACGAGCCCGCGGGGGGTGACGGCGAAGATCCGCCTCCCGTCCTCGTCGTAGGCGAGCTGGCTGGCGCGGAAGGTGCGCGTGGTGACCAGCTCCTCCTCGCGCCAGTTCCAGACGCGCAACCGGTCGCGCGAGTCGACGAACGCGAGGTGCTCGTTGTCCGGGGACCACGCCGGTTCGAAGGTGTTGCCCGCCCAGCTCAGGCCCAGCTCGGCCACCGGCTGCTCCGTGACGCGCGACCGGATGTCGAGCACCGAGGCCCCGCGCGCCGGCTCGTAGGAGCTGGTCGCGACGACCGGCTCGTACGGCGAGCCGTAGCGCGTGACCCGGAAGTCCCCCGCCGTCCCCGGCGTGCCCCGACGCACCCGGGCGACGTAGCGCTCGAGGCCGGTGAGGCCGAACACGTCGAGGCGCGAGCCGTTCGGCACCAGCAGCCGGTCGCTGGCGAGGTCGAACCCGACGTCGTGCCCCTGGTCCTCCAGCACGATCTCCTCGAGCAGGTCCCCGGTGAGCACCTCCCACACGAAGACCGCCGGGTCGTCGGCGATCGCCGCGACCGTGCGCCCGTCGGGCGAGAACGCGACCTGTCGCACCTGTCCCTGCGGGCCCCGCAGCCGCTCCTCGATCTCGCCGGTGTCCTCGTCGACCAGCACCACCGTCGAGCCCTGGGCGTAGCCGAGCAGCGTGCCGGCCTGATTGATCGACAACCCCTGCCCGCCGTCCGGGGAGGTCCCGAGGAGCTCGCCCGTCCGCGTCGACCAGGTCCACCGGCCGGGGGGCGCGTCGGAGTTCCAGCCGGGCGATGCGTGGAGCCGGCGGCCGTCCGGGGAGAACGCCACGAAGAACGTGTCGCCGGGCAGCGATATCACCTGGCTCGGACGGGCGGGTCGCGCCAGGTCCCACAGGTAGATCAGGTTCTCCCCCTGCTGTGGTCCCTGCACCACACCCACGCTGACGGCCAGCTGGCGACCGTCGGAGCTGAGCTGGACGTCCGTGGGGTAGGCCCAGGGCGGCTGTCCGCCGGGCTGGCGGCGCGCCTCGGCGTACGTCGCGCTGTCGAGCAACCGGACGACCTCGTCCTCGATGGTGAGGACACCCACGGCCATGGTCGACCCGTTCCCGCTGAAGGCGAGCGGCGAGACGTTGCCGGCGACCGCCTGGACCGCGAGGCCCGGGTAGGGGTCGTATTGCCCCAGCTGCCGCAGGGTCTCGGTGTCGAGGAACCTGACCTGGTGGTTGTAGTCCATGAGGGCGGCCACGCTCCCGTCGGGACTGGAGCCCGACCACGCACCCGGCACCGGCCTGACGGCGACGAGCTCGGGGAACCGGGTCAGCGCCGCGAGCAGGCCCGCCTGGGACTCCGTGGACGGCTCCGCACCGAACGCCGCCGCAGCGAGCGCCAGCGACCGGTCGACGCCGGCGGCGAGCTGGGCCTGCGCAGCGACCCGGCGGGCGTCGGCGGTGCGGGTCACGTCGGCGGCACGGTTGGCCTGCCCGATGGCCAGCGTGCCGGTCACCGCCGACACGAGGAGCAGCAGGGCGGCCACGCCGAGCAGCGCGCGGAGCCGGCGGTTGGTGCGGGCCTGCCGGGCGGTCTGCTCGAGCAGGGAGCGCTTCTCGGCCCGGTGCCGCCTGCTGCCCGCGTCCAGGAAGTCGGCCTCCACCGGCGTGAGGTCCGGCTCGGTGCGGTCGCGCCACTCCAGCGCGGCGGCCAGCCGGTTGCCGCGGTAGAGCTCGTCGTCGGGCCGGCCCATGGAGTCCCAGGTGTCGGCGGCGATCGCCAGGTGGCGCAGGATCCGCTGGCCCTCGGTGTCCTCGTCGAGCCAGCCCTGCAGCCGCGGCCACGACCGCGCGAGCGCCTCGTGAGCCAGCTCGACGGCCTCGTCGTCGCTGCTGACCAGCCGCGCCGCGACCAGCCGCTCCATCATCCGGTCGTGCTCCGGGTCGGCGGTCAGCAGCCGCCGGGGCACCCGGCTGCGGACCGGTTCACCGTCCGGACCGGGGGACACCAGCCGCAGCATCACGTCGCGCAGCATCACCCGCTGGTCGCTCGACAGCTCCTCGTAGACCCGCTCGGCCGACCGGGCGACGGCGTCGCGGATCCCACCGGTGGACCGGTAGCCGTCGATCGTCAGCACCCCGCCCTCGCGCCGCTCCCACGTCTGGCGCAGGGCGTGGGACAGGTGGGGCAGCGCGCCCGGCTGGCCCTCGACCTCGGCGACGAGCAGCTCGACCAGGCCGGCGTCGAGACGCAGCCCGGCCAGCTGGGCGGGGCCCTCGATGGCGTCGCGCAGTGCGTCACCGCTCATCGGGGTGAGGACGAACAGGCCCTGCTCGACCAGCCGCGCGAAGACGGCGTACGCCGCCAGGTCGCCGAAGCGGTCCGCCCGCAGCGCCACGACCAGCCGGCCGCCGGCGGCGTGGAGGGTGAGGGCCGCGAAGAACTGCTCGACCTGGGCGGGGTCGTCGGGCGCCATCACCGCCTCCTCCGCCTGGTCGACGATGAGGACCACCCGGGGGTCCCGCGGCACGGCCGAGAGCGCGTCGAGGGGCCGGCGGCCGGGGGTGATGACCACGACCCGCTCCCCGTCGGCGCGCAGGGCTGCCGCCACGCCGGCCCGGACCAGCGAGGACTTGCCCGACCCCGAGGGCCCGACGACCGCGACGACCCCCGTGTCGGCCAGTCGCCGCCGGCACGCGGCGACGTCCTTCTCCCGGCCGAAGAAGGCGTCGCTGTCGGCGATGTCGTAGGGCACCAGACCGAGGTAGGGGCAGGCCCGGGCGGCGGTCGGCGTCGCCTCCTCCGGCTGGAGGTCGGGGTCCTGCCGCAGGATCCGGGTCTCGAGCTCGATCGCGTCCGGCCCCGGGTCGATGCCGAGCTCCTCCACCAACGTCCGACGCAGCTGGTGGAGGGTGCGGAGCGCGTCGGCCTGCTGCCCGGAGCGGTACTGGGCGAGCGCGAGCAGCTCCCAGCGACGTTCCCGCAGCGGCGCCTGCTCGACGAGCCGACGGGCGTCGACGAGGACGTCGCCGTGCCGGCCGTCGCGCAGCGCTGCGTCGACCCTCAGCTCCTCGGCGTCGCGGCGCAGCTCCCCCAGCCGGTCGGCCTCCTGCCGCCCCGGCTCCCAGTCGCTGAGCTCGACGAGCGCCTCACCGCGCCACATCGCCAGCGCCTGGTCGAGCAGGTAGGTGGCGCGGTCCGGCTCCCCCTGCGTCAGCAGCTCCCGCGCCCGCGCCACCAGCCGCTCGAACTCGCGGGCGTCGACCTCGCCCCTCGGCAGCGCGAGCCGGTAGGCGTGGCCGACGGTCTCGACGGCGCCGGGGCCCAGGGTCTTGCGGATCTGGACGATCGCGGTCTGCAGCGCCTTGGGCCAGGTCGCGGGGAGCCGGTCGCGCCACAGCGCCTCGGCCAGCTGCTCGCTGCTGACCGCCTCCCCGACCCGCAGTGCCAACGCTGCGAGGACCACGCGTTCGCGCCGAGCGAGCGTGGATTTCCCCCCATCTATCAGCAACGGGCCCAAGACCGCGATGCCCATCTGTCGAGAGTGGCCCTCCGGCGAGGAGCGGTCAATGGCCCCCTGTCGCTCCCATTACCGGGTCGTTACCGGCCCGAGACCGTCTGGATACCGGTGTCCTGCACAACGGTGACCACGACGACCGAAGGACAACACATCGAGGGGGAGCCGTCATGACCATCACCACCGCCCACCCGGGCCATCACCACATCTCCGTCAAGGCCACGGCACTCGCGTTCGCCGGAGCCCTGCTGGCCGTCGGGGCCGGCTTCGGGATCGCCAGCGTGGTGCTCGACGACGAGGTGCTCCCGATCACGCCGGCACCGGCGGAGTCGGAGTTCGACCTCGACCGGTACCCCGGCTTCGACCCCAACGGCTACGCCGGGACCAACCGCGAGGACCGCGCCTTCCAGCACCGTCGCTGAGCCCCGGAACAGGCGGGCATGGGCAGTTCGGCCCATGCCCGCTTGCCTGTCCTTTGGGTGCTCCGCCCGACGCGGAGCGGGCCTCCCCGTCCCTAGCGTCGGCGGCATGGACACCACACACATCGACACCGTCGTGATCGGCGCCGGCCAGGCCGGCCTGGCGACCGGTCACCACCTGCAGCAGCACGGCCGCGAGTTCGTGATCCTCGACGGCAGCGCCCGGGTCGGCGACAACTGGCGCCGGCAGTGGGACTCCCTGAAGCTCTACACCCCGGCGCAGTACGACGGCCTGCCCGGCCTCGACTTCCCCGCACCCCGCGGCAGCTTCCCCGGCAAGGACGCCGTCGGCGACTACCTCGAGTCCTACGTGCGGCACTTCGAGCTGCCGGTCCGGCTCGGCACCCGGGTCAGCGCCCTCGAGCGCGACGGCGAGGGCTACCGCGTGACGACCGACCACGGCGCCTGGACCTGCGACAACGTGGTCGTGGCCACCGGCACCTTCGGCCGCGCCCCCAGCGTCCCCGCGATCGCCGACCAGCTCGACCCGGGGATCCTGCAGCTCCACTCCAGCGAGTACCGCCGCCCCGGCCAGCTCCGCGACGGCCCCGTGCTCGTCGTCGGCGCCAGCCACTCCGGCAGCGACATCGCCTACGAGGTGGCCGAGCACCACCCGACGATCCTCGCGGGACGCGACTGCGGCCAGATCCCGCCGCGCCTGGACGCCCCGGTCATGAACGTGATGTTCCCGGTGCTGCTCTTCGTGTGGCGCCACGTGATGACCCGCCGGACGCCCGTGGGCCGCAAGGCGATGCCGCAGGTGCGCCACCACGGCGGGCCCATGCTGCGGGTCAAGCGCTCCGACCTGGCCGACCGTGGCGTCGAGCGGGTCACCTCCCGGATCGAGGAGGTCACCGACGGGCTGCCCGTCGTCGACGGCACGCCGCGCGAGGTCGGGACCGTGATCTGGGCGACCGGCTTCCGCCAGACCTTCGACTGGATCCGGCTGCCGGTCCTCCGCGACGACGGCTGGCCGGCCGAGCGGCGCGGGGTCGTCGAGGACGCCCCGGGGCTGTACTTCTGCGGCCTGAGCTTCCAGTACTCCTTCAGCTCGATGCTGCTTCCCGGCGTCGGCCGCGACGCGGCGTACGTCGTCGACCAGCTGGTCCGGCGCACCTCCCGGTCCGCAGCGCGGGCCGCCGCGGCATGAACGGGCTTAGGCTCGGGGCGGAGGTGCTCGCCGTGAGTGCTACGGGGCTGGAGCAGGCCCGGGCCGCGTTCGACCGCGGCGACTGGGTCGCGGCCCACAGCGCCTTCGGCGAGGTCCCGGACGATGCGCTCGAGCACGCCGACCTCGACCGTCTCGCCACCACCGCCGAGCTGCTCGGCGACCACGACGGGGCGGTGGCGGTGCTGCAGCGCGCCTTCGCCGGAGCCCAGGCCGCGGGTGACGTCACCGCCGCGGTCCGCTGCGTCTTCCGGCTGTCGATGACGCTGCTGACCCACGGCGAGCCGGCCCTCGCCGCGGGGTGGACCGCCCGGGCCGACAGCCTCCTCGAGGGCCTCCCGCCCGACGCCGTCGAGCACGCGTGGATCGCCTTCCCTCGCATGTTCCGGGCCCTGGGCGCCGGCGACCTCGTGACCGCCGCCAGCTGCGCCGCCGAGGTGACCGCGGCGGGCCGCCGGCACGGCGACCCTGACCTGATGGCCCTGGGGCTGTGCTCCCAGGGCCGGCTCTCGCTCTACGCCGGCCGCTTCACCGAGGGGCTGGCCCGGCTCGACGAGGCGATGGTCCGGGTGATCGCCGGTGAGACGACCTCGCCGATCCTCGCCGGCCACGTCTACTGCACCGCCATCGAGGGCTGCCAGGAGATCAGCGACTTCGCCCGGGTCGCGGAGTGGACGGCCGCGCTCGACCGGTGGTGCGCGAAGCAGCCCGGGCTGCTCGCCTTCACCGGCCAGTGCGCGGTGCACCGCGGCCAGCTGCTGCGCCTGCGGGGTGACTTCGGCGGCGCGCTCGCCGAGTTCGAGCTGGCGGCCGACCGCTACCAGCGGGTGGGGGCACCGGACGCGGTCGGGCTCTCGGCGTACGAGACGGGCGAGGTGCTGCGCCTGCAGGGCGACCACACCGGCGCCGACGAGGCCTACCAGCGGGCGGCCGACCACGGCTTCGACCCGCAGCCGGGCCTCGCGCTGCTGTGGCTGGCCCGCGGGCAGACCGACGTCGCCCGGGCCGCGGTGGAGCGGCTGCTCGCGGAGACCGGCGGCCCCGTGCACCGGGGACGGCTGCTGCCCGCCGCCGTCGAGGTGCTGCTGAGCACCGGCGAGGTCGACCGGGCCCGGACGGTCACGGCCGAGCTCGACGAGGTGGCCGCCGGCTTCGGCTGTGACTGGCTGCTCGCCGCCGCGGCGCACGCCGCCGGAGCCGTCGAGCTCGCCGCCGGTGACCCGGCGGGCGGCCTCCCCTACCTGCGCAAGGCCCAGCAGCTCTGGGCGCGCTGTGACGACGCCTTCCAGCGGGCCCGGACCCAGCTCGTCACCGGCCGCGCCCTCCTGGCCGCGGGCGACGAGGCCTCGGCCCGGCGCGAGCTCGAGACGGCCCGCACCACCCTGCGGCGGCTCGGCGCCCGGCCGGCCGCCGACCAGGCGGAGGAGCTGCTCGCCCCGGCCGCGCTGCCCGGCGGCCTGACCGCCCGCGAGGCCGAGGTGCTGCGGCTGGTGGCCGGCGGGCGCAGCAACGCCGACATCGCCGCCGAGCTGGTGCTGAGCGAGAAGACGGTCGCCCGTCACCTGTCCAACATCTTCACCAAGCTCGGCGTCGGCTCGCGGACGGCCGCGACGGCGTACGCCTACGAGCACCGACTGGTCTGAACCACCCAACCGCGCGTCAACGTCCGGTCTTCCCCATGCCTGTCCTCGGTGGGAAAGTCGAACGCTGGCGTCAGCCCAACCCTGAGGGGGAGCAGGATGGAAACGTCGAGAACACTGCGGATCATCGCGGTCACCGCCGCCCTGAGCCTGCTGGCCGTACCTGCGGCCGGCGCCGCACCCGGGCGGGGCCATCCGGGGCCAGACCGCTCCGCGGACAAGGCGATCCAGCTGGCGCAGCCCGAGCTGCTCCGGGACAGGTCGGTCCGCGGCCGGGCCCGACCCGGCACGCTGGCAGCCGACCCTGGCGTGGCCCTCGCACCCTGCCCGGAGGACGACGGCTGGCTCTGCGGGACCGTGGACGTGCCGTTCGACCGGGCCGAGTCGGGGGGTCGCGAGCTGCCGATCGCCTTCGCGGTGCTCCCCCGCAGCAACCCCACGTCGACCGCCACCGACGCCGTCTTCCTGACCGACGGCGGCCCCGGGGTCTCCAACGTGGCGAACCGCTGGTTCCTCGGCTTCCTGGGCGGCGGGCTCAACGACGACCGTGACCTCGTGGTCGTCGACCACCGCGGCACCGGCCAGTCGGGGGCCATCGACTGCCCGAAGCTGCAGAACCTGTTCGAGGGCGTCGTGACCCAGGAGGACGCCGTCCGGGCCATCGGCGCGTGTGGTCGCCAGCTCGGCGACGACGCCGACCGCTACGGCAGCGGTGACGTCGCGATGGACCTCGAGGCCGTGCGGGCAGCCCTGAGCTACGACCAGATCAGCTTCTACGGCCTCTCCTACGGCGGCGTCTTCGTGTCGGCCTACGCCGTCCGCTACCCGGGCCGGCTCCGGGCCGCGATCCTCGACGCCCCGACCCCGGTGACCGACGACCGGCACGAGTGGACCTGGGGCACGGAGATCCCGCCCGCGATCGCCGAGGGTGTCGGGCTGGACTGCCGGCGCGCTCCGGCTTGCCACGCGGCCCAGCCCAATGCCGACACGGCCCTCGCCCGGATCGCCGACATCCTGCGCGACCGCCCGGTGTCCGGGTGGGTGAGGGTGTCCGACGTCGGGCGGCGTCGCGTCACGGCCGACATGGAAGCGCTGGCGTGGCTGTCCCGGGGCAACTGGATCAACAACGGTGAGCTCGCTGCCGCCGCCAAGGCGCTCGGCCGGGGCGACCGGCGACCCCTGCTCCGGCTCGCCGCCGAGACCCTGCACCTCGGCGGAGTAGGCGGTTCGGCGCCACCCGAGTTCGACTCGCTCGGCAACAACGCGGCCGTCTTCTGCAACGACGCCGACCCGGTGTGGGACCGCGGCGACCCGCGGTCGACCCGCGAGGCGAAGTACGCCGCCGCCTACGCCGCCCTGGCTGCCGCCGACGCCTTCGCGCCGTTCACGGCCGAGGCGTGGACCGAGTACTTCTGGCCGCGGTGGTGCCTGCGCTGGCCGGCTCCCGACCGGTTCGTCCCGGCCATCCCCGACGGCGCGACCGTCCCGGCGGGGGTCCCGGCCCTGATGCTCACCGGGGACCGCGACACCCAGGTCCCGACGGACATGTCCCGGGAGCTGCTCGAGGTCTTCCCGGCGGCACACCACGTCGAGGCAGCGGGTGCCGCCCACCCGGCGGCCGGCTGGAGCGAGTGCGCGCGGGAGCTCTTCCACGCCTTCGTGCGGACCTTGACGCCGCCGGCGGCGGACGACTGCGACGAGCCGGCGAACGTCGTCCCGACGACGTCGAAGTTCCCCGAGCACGCTCGCGGCGCGGCGCCGGCGACCCCGGCGCCCGGCGACCGCTCCCGCCCGGTGCACCGCAAGATCGCCACGGTGGTCGTGCAGACGGTCCGCGACGCCTGGCTGCGCAGCTTCCGGGTCCCGGGGGCGAGGGGCGGGCTGACCGCCCTCCGGGGTGGCGGCGGCTCCTTCGACTACCGCGACTTCTCGGGCAGGCCGGCGCTGATCTGGCTGGACCAGGCGCAGCTCGCACGCAACGTGGCGGTCTCCGGTCGCACCACCTGGCACCTCTTCGGGGCCAACGGTCTGCGCTTCATCGTCGACGTCGACGGACCCCGAGGCGAGGACGGGTGGCTGCGGGCGCGCGGCAAGTTCGGGTTCTCCGGTCCCTACCGGGACTTCCGGGTCACCGGCGAGCTCGGCGGCAGACACGTCGAGGTGACCGTCCCGGCCAACTGAGGCGGGAGCGGCGCCCGGCCGAGGGTTGTCCGTCAGGTCATCCCGAGGTCGGGCGCCGGTCACCTGCCGTCCGCCTGGAGCGGTTCCCGTGTGGGGCATGCGGAACACATCTCGGGTACCGCGGCTCGTCTGCGCCGCGGTCGCGTCTGCCCTGTCGACCCCCCTCCTGGTCCTGGTCGCCCCTGCGGCGCAGGCCGACGACGACCTGGAGGAGGGCTTCGACCTCCAGGCCCACCGCGGCGGGCTCGGCCTGACGGTCGAGGGCACGCTGCCGGCGTTCGCCAAGGCCCTCGAGCTCGGCGTCACGACGCTGGAGCTCGA
Source organism: Nocardioides coralli (assembly GCF_019880385.1). Classification (NCBI taxonomy): domain Bacteria; kingdom Bacillati; phylum Actinomycetota; class Actinomycetes; order Propionibacteriales; family Nocardioidaceae; genus Nocardioides; species Nocardioides coralli. The sequence continues at coordinate 648,708 of NZ_CP082273.1, read as the reverse complement.
CACCCAGATCACCGAGGACGGCGTCGCGGTCGTCACCCACGACCGCAAGGTCAGCGACAAGAAGTGCCTCGACACCGCACCGGCCACCCCCGGTGACCGGGAGTGGCCCTACGTCGGCAGGTACGTCAACACCCTGACCTTCGCGCAGGTGAAGACCCTCGACTGCGGCAGCCTCCGTCAGCCGGACCACCCGGACCAGGAGCTCCACCCCGGCGAGCGGATGCCGACCCTCACCGAGGTCTACGACCTCGTGACGGCCTACGACGCCGACGACGTGGTCCTCAACGTCGAGACGAAGGTCGAGGCGGGCGCGCCGCAGGAGACCGCGCCGCGTGAGCAGTTCGTCCAGGTGGTGGCCCGCGACACCCGGCGGGCCGGGATGCTCGACCAGGTCACCATCCAGAGCTTCGACTGGGGCGCGCTGATGCGGATGTCCGAGGTGGAGCCGCGACTGCCGCTGGTGGCGCTGACCAACCACGACTTCCTGCAGGTCGACCGGCCGGGCGCCTCGCCGTGGCTGGGCGGCATCGACATCGACGACTTCGACGACGACCCGATCGCCGCGATCGACTCCTTCGGCGCCGACGCGTTCTCACCGGTCCACGGGTTCCCGCAGCGCGGGAAGGTCACCGACCCCGACTACCGGCCCTACGTCACGCGGGCGATGGTCCGTCGTGCCGACCGCGCCGACATCACCGTGATCCCGTGGACGGTCAACGACAAGCCGACGATGGCCTCGCTGATGGACGCCGGCGTGGACGGGCTGATCACCGACTACCCCGACCGGCTCCGCGAGCTGATGGCCGAACGCGGCCTCGAGCTGCCGCCGGCGTACTCCCGGGACGAGCCGGAGGACGACAACGAGATGGCGGCCGCGCCGCTGGCGCGCGCGCACGCCCACAACGACTACGAGCACGCCCGTCCGCTGCGCGACGCCCTCGACCACGGCTTCAGCAGCGTGGAGGCCGACGTGTGGCTGGTCGACGGTGAGCTGTTGGTGGCCCACGACCGGCACGAGGTGCGGCCCGGTCGCACCCTGGAGTCGCTCTACCTCGACCCGCTGGTGGAGCGCGCGGAGCAGCAGGACGGCGCGGTCTACGAGGACTGGGACGGCGTCTTCCAGCTGCTGATCGACGTCAAGAGCGAGGCGAGGCCGACCTACCGGGCGATCGACGCCGAGCTGCGGGAGCACCGCCGGATCATGACGTCCTTCCGCGGCGGTCGCGTCGACGACCGTGCGGTCACCGCCGTCTTCAGCGGCAGCCGCGACCTGCCGTTCATGCAGGCCCAGGAGACGCGCTACGCCGGCTACGACGGCCGGATGCCCGACCTCGGCTCCGGGCTGCCGGCCTCCGACATGCCGCTGCTGAGCGACAGCTGGACCCGCCACTTCACCTGGCAGGGCGTCGGCCCGATGCCCCGGGCCGAGCGCGACAAGCTGCACCGCATCGTCGACGAGGCTCACGCCGCCGGCTACCGGGTCCGCTTCCGGGCCACGCCCGACCTCGACGTCCCGGCGCGGGAGGCGGTGTGGCGCGAGCTGCTCGCCGCCGACGTCGACCACCTCAACACCGACGACCTCCCGGGTCTCCGGCGGTTCCTGCAAGAGCACGACCGGGGCTGAGACATAGCCCATCCGAGGGGTGGCGCCGGCGTGCAACAGGCACCACCATGAGGCCCAGCGGCAGCGACGTGCCGCCCGGTCGAAGGGGTGCCCCGTGTCCCGATTCCCGTTGCTCACCGGTCTGGGCGGCCTGCTGGCCGCCGGCCTGGTCGTCCTCCCCGCCACACCCTCGGTCGCTGATCCGGCTGACTGGTGCAGCGCCCCCGGAGCCACGGCGCCGTGCATCGTGTCCGTCAAGCGCGACGGCGTGGGCATCACGCCGACCGACCCCGTGTGGCAGGTCGACCTGTCGGTCTTCGACGCCGGCCACGACGTCCAGTGGAACTTGGCCCAGAACGGCGCCTACGAGCTCACCGGCGCGGCCGCCGGTCGCTGGGAGGTGGTCCTCGACGTGGGGACGATGGTGCCGCGGGTCAACTTCGGCGCCGGGCGCAACGGCGAGGTCGTCCGGACCGACGACGGCGACGGCACGTGGACCGTGTCGATGACCGCGGAGCCGACCCTGGTCGCGGAGGGCTGCGCCGCGTCGCCGTTCCCCTGGCCCTGCCCCACCAACGCCACCGACGAGGACCTGCGGTTGGCCAGCCAGCTGCTCGACTGGCACTTCTGGAGCGACGCCACGCAGCGCCGGGCCTTCTTCGGCGTCGACTTCTGGACCAACGTCGAGGTCACCAGCTTCCCGCCCGGCGTCACCTACGACGACGCGACGGGGATCGCGACCATGCGGCTCGACTTTGGCGCACCGCACTTCGAGTCCGACGGGACGACCGTCTACCGCGGCCACTTCGAGGCGGTGCTGCCCAACGACTTCCTGCGCGAGAACTTCTTCATTCCGGACCCGGGCACCGTGACGCCCGCCAGCCTGGTGGTCGCCGGCGCCGGGCCGATCTCGAGCTCGTCGGTGGTCAAGTCCACCCCCGCGTCGCCGGCCGAGATCGAGGTGACCGACATGACCTTCAGCGTCCGGCGCCTCAAGGTGAGGACCGGCAAGGTCGTTCCGACCCGGCCCACCAATCTGCGCGCCAGCCGCACCGCGGCGCGCACGGGGAAGGTGGGCTACGACAAGGCGAAGCCGCGCGGGGCCAAGGTGACCGGCTACAAGGCCAGGTGCGTCTCACCACGCGGCGCCGTCGAGACCGCCAAGCGGAAGAAGAACAAGGCGCCGGTGACGGTGAGAGGGCTCAGCCGCGGCACCCGCTACACCTGCCGCGTCCGCGCGCTCTCCCGGGTCGGTCCCGGCCCGTGGTCGGGCAAGGTCAACCTCGCGCGCCGACCCTGAGTCACCGGGCCGGACCCCGACAACGGACGAGCTCAGCCGGCGGCGCGGTGCCGCGGAGCCACGGGCACCTGGACCGGGGTCGACTCGCGGCCCCAACCAGCCGGCGGCACGATCACGTGACCGTCGAGGCTCGCCTCCATCTCCCAGGCGAGGCGGTCGATCTCGGTCACCGACAGCACCTGCGGGCACCCCTTCATCGTCCAGGCGAGGGTCGGCGTCGAGGCGATCAGCACCTCCTTGGCGCAGCCGAGCACCTGCTCCTCGGTGGCCACGCTCAGTACCGGCCAGACCAGCTCGCGGCGCATCGTCGGCACCAGGGCGAGCAGCGCCTCGGCGTACCGGGTCGAGCGGCGCAGCGCCAGGTTGTGCCAGATGCCGTTGCGACGCAGCACATCGCCCTTCACCGTGATCGTGCCGGTCCAGCTACGGCGGTCGACCACGAAGACGCCGGGGGGGCCGACGACCACGTGGTCCAGGACGGCGCGCCCGAGCCGGAGGTCGTGGAAGACGATCCACTTCTCCTCCGGCAGCTGGTGCAGCGCCGCTGCTGTCTGCTGACCCTCGGCTCCGAGACCGTCCAGCTCGGCGTAGCGCGTGATCCGCATCGCCTTGTCGTGCTGACGCCGAGCGGCCTCCCGTGCGGTCGGTGCAATGCTCATGTTGGGGGTCCCCCTCCGTCAAAGGTTGATACAGGGTGGAAGACCCCCCAGACCCCCGGCGGGCGCTTTGCCGAACTTTTACCCACCTGTGCACCTGTCGCTCGATGGTCCGGCGCCATCCATGTCGCGGTCATGCGACCGTCACCTCGTCCGAGCAACCTCGCGGTCGACGGAGCTCCCTCACGCGAGGAGACATGGATGCGCACCACCGGACCGGTCACGCGGATCGCCCACCGCGGCGCGAGTGCCCACGCTCCCGAGAACACGATCGCTGCGCTCGAACGGGCCATCGTCATGGGCTGCGACATGGTGGAGGTGGACGTCCAGCGGACCCGTGACGGCGTCCTCGTTCTCCTCCACGACCTCGACCTGACGCGCACCACCGACGTGTGCCGGGTCTACCCGCGGCGCGCACCATGGCGGGTCCAGGACCTGACCTACCGCGAGCTGCTGCGCCTCGAGGCGGGCCGGTGGTTCAGCCCGGCGTACGCCGAGCAGCGGATCCCGACGCTGGAGCAGACCATCGACCTGCTCCACCACACCGGCACCGGGCTGCTCCTGGAGGTGAAGAAGCCGGCGCTCCACCCGGGCATCGCGGTCGACATCAGCACCACGCTCCGCCGCTTCCCGGGCTTCGTCCGCGAGGGCACGACCCACGAGCGGCTGGTGGTCCAGTCCTTCGACCATGCCGTGATGCGCCGCTTCGCGACCCTCGAGCCCGACATCCCCGTCGGTCTGCTCGGCCGGCCGCCGGTGCGCCGGCTGCCACGGCTGGCGACGTGGGCCCACCAGGTCAACCCACGTCACCGGGTCGCCACGGAGGAGTACGTCGCCGCCGTCCACGCCGCCGGGTTGGCGTGCAACGTGTGGACCGTCGACGCCCCCGGGGACATGCGGCGGGTCCTCGACCTGGACGTCGACGGCGTGATCACCAACCGGCCCGACGTGCTGGCGGAGGCGCTGGCTCCGCAGCTGGTGACGGCTGGCTGACACTCCCAGCGGGTCTGTGGGAAACCCGCAGAGTACTGGTGTTCGAACACGTGTTCGACTAGACTGGTCGCATGACGACCCCCCTCCTCACCCCGGGCACCGCCGCCCCGGCGACCGTGCCCGGGGAGGGTGCGCTGCTCGACGAGCGGGACGCGCGGGCGACCCTCGAGGCGGCCACGGCGGCCGTCCGTGCGCGGCGGGCGACCGAGGTCGAGGAGCTGCGGATCGCGGCCCACTGGGCGGCGCTCAACGGCGAGCCGCGGGACGACCGCGACCCGATGTCGGCCGTCGGTGGCGACGGCACCCTCGACGTCCGCGAGTACTGCCTGCCCGAGCTGGCGATGGCCCGTGACACCCACACCGCGACCACGCGGGCCCTGGTGGCCGACGCGCTCGACCTCGCCCACCGGCTGCCGCGGACGTGGGCCCATGTCACGGCTCTCGCGTGCGAGCCCTGGGTGGCGCGCAAGGTGGCTGTGATCTGTCGCGCCGTTCCTCGGGAGGCGGTAGCGGTCGTCGACCGCGCGGTCGCCGCCGCCATCGCCGGCCACGCCCCGTCCACGGTGCTGGAGATCGCCCAGGCGAAGGTGATCGAGGCCGACCCGGAGACCTACGCGATGCGCCGGGAGCTTGACCGCCACCGGCGCTACGTCACGCTGTCCCGGTCCGACGAGTTCGGCTACCGGTGCCTCATCGCCCGCGTCACGGCCGGCGACGCCGCCTGGATCGACGCGATGGTCGACCGGGTCGCCGACATCCTCGCCGCCGAGCACGGCCACGACCACAACCGCGACGAGCTCCGGTCGCTCGCGCTCGGCTGGCTGGCGCGGCCCGCCGACCTGCTCACGCTCCTGCTCGACCACACCCCGACCGACAGCGAGGCGTCGGAGCAGCCCGCATGGGCGCCCGACCACCTGCGCGACACCGTCGACCGCCTCGCCTCGATGTCGTGCCGCCAGCTCGCGTCCCTGCGCGGCAACGCCCAGGTCTTCGTCCACCTCACCGAGGCGGCCGTCCGGTCCCAGGCCGGCGTCGCCCGGGTGGAGGGCATCGGCCCGATGCTCGTCCAGGGGCTGGCGGAGCTGATCGGGCACGCCGACGTCCGGGTCACCCCCGTGATCGACCTCAACGGCCGCGTCCGCACCGACGCCTACGAGCACCCCGACCCCCTCAAGGACCGGGTGTGGCTGCTGGCCGGGGGTGACGTCTTCCCCCACTCGCCGCGCTCCGCCACCCGCGCCGCAGTCGACTTCGACCACTCGACGGCCCACGTGGCCGGCGGGCCGCCCGGCCAGACCGGGAGCCACAACTCCGGCCCACTCCGCCGCCGACATCATCGCTGGAAGACCCACGGCGGCTACCGCTGCCGACAGTCCGGCCCCGGCCGCTACCTCTGGCAGTCCCCGTGGGGGGTCTGCACCCTCGTCGACCACACCGGTTCCCACCGCCTCGCCCCTGACGACGCGGAGCTCATCCTGACCGCACCCGACGGCGTCGACCTCTACCCCAGCGACTTCTCCCTCGCCTACGAGGCCGCCTGAGGCGTCCCGTGGTGCAGGGTGGACCTGTGACCGACTCCCCCGACACCCCCGTGCGCGAGGCCGTGCGCACCTACGCGGCCCGGCAGCCGAGCCTGCGGCGGCCGACGCAGCGGTTCGTGGAGCTCGTCACCGCGCTCCTCGACGAGGCCGGCATCAACTACCTGACCGTCGAGGGCCGCACCAAGAGCGTGGCGTCCTTCGCCGCCAAGGCCGCTCGCACCGTCGACGGACGACCGCTCTACCCCGACCCGCTCGAGCAGATCACCGACCAGCTGGGAGTGCGCGTCATCACCTACGTGCACGCCGACGTCGCTGCGGTCGTCGACGTCTTCGAGGACCAGCTGCACGTGCTCGACGACCGCGACATGGGTGAGCAGACGGCCCGGCAGGGCGGCTTCGGCTACGCCAGCCGCCACCTGCTCGTGGAGGCGCGCGAGCCGGCACCGGCGACGTACGACGACCTCCTCGGCCACCGGGCGAGCATCCAGGTGCGGACGGTGCTGCAGCACGCGTGGGCGGAGTTCGAGCACGACATCCGCTACAAGGGCACGGTGCCGGAGGAGCACGTGCCCGACCTCGACCGGCGCTTCACGCTGGCGGCGGGTCTGCTCGAGCTGGCCGACCAGGAGTTCTCGGCGATCCGGGCGCGACTGCAGGAGGGCGCGCCACCCGAGACGCCGCAGGCCGACCCGGCCGACCCGCGGATCAGCGGACAGGAGCTGGCGGCGTTCCTGGCCGGGCAGTACGCCGACGCCGGCTGGTCGCACACCGACCACTACGGCTGGATCGCCGGCCTGCTGCTCGAGCTCGGCATCACCTCGCTCGGCGAGCTCGCCGACCTGCTGACCTCGGTCGACCCCGACGCGGTCATCCGCCGGATGGGCTACCGCTACCCCGCCGGCGCGGTCCGCCGGCTCGACGACGCGCTGCTCGCGATCTTCGGCGAGCAGTACGTCGGGCTCACCGGCAACGCCCACCGGGTCTCGCAGCTGCAGACGCGGCTGCAGCGGCTGACCACGGAGTGAGCCGCGCCGTGCCTCCTGACGCCTACCGCGCCCCGATGCAGTCGCGCCGCGACGACGTCGACCACCGCCTCGCCGTACGCCGGGCGCTCGAGCTCGGCCTGTGCGGGATCGGGGAGCCGCTCGAGGAGCGGGCCGCCGCCCGGCTGGAGCGGTTCTGCGCCGTCCCGGACGGCAGCTTCGTGTGGACGCTCGACGACACCTCGTTCCGGCTCGGTCGGCTCGCCGGCCCCTGCCGCCGCGACGACGACCGCGGCGCAGCGGCGGCCGACCTGGTCCACGTCAGGCCGTGCGAGT